>CALDJX010000073.1 GCA_937899075.1 uncultured Planctomyces sp.
ACTCACTCATCAAAGTGAAATGACTCGCCCAGAGCCATTAAGTTTGCTGAACAATTCAGCGTTATTGTCCCGTTAATTTAGGCCCGGATTGGCGGAAAGACGTCTAATAAACACCTCCCTCGCCGGATTGTTCGGTGAGTTAACGTGGACGGTAGAAGAGTCCCTACTTGTCATGTTTGTGCCCGTTGACTCGGCCACTATTTGTGTCAATCGAGTAATGGGAGTCGTCGACCGGACAGCTGGGTAGGCCGTCCGGGAAATATCGGGCGGCGTTTCCAATATCGTTTAAGTCGGCAGCAGGCCATTTACCGCGATTTCGAAACCATAACTCAGCCTGAATTTCAATATTTCCACGATAGACATGGCACGCGTGAATCCGAACGTCTTTTGAGTGGGAAGTCAGTCGGGGCATGACCACCCCGGCGATTATGCCCATTAACGAGACGGCTAATGATACTTCGAGAAGTGAGAAAGCTGGCTTTCTTGTCGGACCAGAGATCTTCTCCATTTTTGGTTTATACATTTGGTGAGACTCAGATATGACTTGCGGAAGGATACGACTACTTAGTGATTCATGGCACCGATCATGTCGAACATGGGCAGGTATACCGCCATCAGAATGCCACCAATGGCAGACGCCAGGCCGATCGTCATGACGGGCTCAATGGCGCCCGTGAGCAGGTTGGTGTACCGCTCCACTTCTCTGCGGAGGTGCACTCGGATTTGCTGCGTCGCCGTGGGCAGCGTTCCGGTCTGTTCGCCGATAATGACGAGTTGAGTGACGACGGGAGGGAAGATGTGCGACCGTTTGAGTAACTCACGGCTGAATCGTTCGCCACGAACAATTGCTTTGTGGAGATCTTCAACGCTGCGGCGTACGACGCTGTTTGTGATGCCTTTGCTTGTGTGCGGAAGCGCTTCAGCCAGCGTAAATCCTGAGTCCATCAGGTTGCCAAGGACTTCGATGAATTGCAGAATCGCAATGCTGCGCAGCCATGACTCCAGTAAGGGAGTTTTCAGTAGCACACGTTCGACTCGGAATCGTCCGTTTGGGTTTCGCCAGGTCAGGACGGACAAGGTGACAACCGCTGCGATTCCTCCCACGACGATTGGCAGGTAATCCGTCAGCAACCGGCCGACTGCGATGAGGAACTGAGTGATCGCTGGTAATTCGGCCTTTGCCTCGGAATACATTTTTTCGAAGGTGGGGACAACGTACAGCAACATGAAAGTCATTGATCCTGCGCCGGCAATGGACAACATGACCGGGTAGGTGAGTTTCTTGATGATCAACGCTTTGATGTTGGCACCGTTTTCGAGCTGCTCTGTGATGCGAGTAATGGTTTCGACGAGAGCTCCTGTTCGCTCGGCGACTTTGATTTGATGGACGAGCAGCTCGTGAAAAGAATCCGGAAACTGCGTGAGTGCTGAGCTCAATGTAGAACCCTGGTTGACGTGCTGCTCCATGGTGAGGAACAGGCTCTGATACTTCTTGAGTGACTTTTCCTGTTGGAGCGTCGCGAGTGCTTTGTTCAAGGACAAACCGTTGCCGAGCAGCGTCGACAGGTTACGGAAGATGTAGACCATGTCCTTCTGGCGGACCTTCAGCCCTGATGAACCACCGATCTTGATGTCGGAAAGTTTTTTGAGGAACCCTTCGAGCCCCTGGTTCTCGTTCTTCTTTGCAGCGAGTGTCGTGGCCATTCGAAATTCCATCTACCAGCGCGTGAGTAGTCGAGTGATGTCCTGATGTTGCGATCGTCTAACCCGACAGTTTGAAGTAGACCTCTTCAACGGTCGTTTGGCCTTCGAGTGCCGCCTTCATTCCAGCCGCCGCCAGAGCAGTCATGCCCTCGTTGATGGCCAGGTCGCGAAGTTTTGACGTCGGAAGACCGGCTTCGATGCCACGTTCCAGTTCCGGACAGACTTGCAGGATCTCGTAGATTGGCAACCGACCGACGTACCCTGTTCCGAGGCACTTGTTACAACCAGCTCCGCGGTAGAACTGAGCGTCCGGCGGTAGCTGCCTCCCTTCGAGCAGGTAATCAAGCAACTTTGGATTCGGGACAGACTCTTCTTTGCAGTTGGGGCAGATTTTCCGAAGCAGGCGTTGAGCCATAGCTGCCAGTAGTGCACCCGCGATTTTGAAATAGTCGAGTCCCAGGTCGTTCAACCGTGAAACTGAACCAATGGCGTCGTTAGTGTGAAGAGTGCTGATCAGAAGGTGGCCGGTTAGAGCTGCCTGTACGGCAGCCATGGCCGTTTCGTGGTCGCGTATTTCTCCGACGAGGATGACGTCGGGATCCTGTCGCATCAGATATTTCAGGCCATTCGCGAAACCCATCCCGTGATCGTTGTCGGCCTGCACCTGATTGATGCCGGGCAGTCGGAATTCGACGGGATCTTCAATCGTGGAAACGTTCTTCTCAGCTGAATCAATGCTGGTCAGCATCGTGTACATGGTCGTGGTTTTTCCAGAACCCGTTGGCCCTGTGATGATGATCATGCCGTGAGGTTTTTGAATGAGATCCTTGCAGATTTCAATTTCCTTTTTCGGGGTCCCCAGTGATTCAAAACCGTAGGCCTTGTTGTTTTCGTCAAGGACTCGCATGACGACTTTTTCACCATCGACAGTCGGAATGCAGCTAACGCGGAAGCTGGCTCTCTGACCAGCCTCTTCGATTGTCAGAGTTCCGTCCTGAGGCCGCCGTTTTTCTGTGGTGTCCATGTCGGCCATGACTTTGATTCGACCGACGACTGCTTCTTCACTGTCGTTGGGAATGGTCATCACCTGCTGAAGCTCGCCATCGATGCGGTAGCGAATTCGCATCTGAGGGGCGTGCGGTTCGAGGTGGATGTCACTGGCGCCGGCATTGACGGCCCCCATCAGAATGGATCGAACCATCCGGACAACAGGGGCTTCTTCGTCCGCTTGAGCAACCGCGACTTCAAGGACGCCAGCGTCGCGAGCAGCCTCCAGTTCTTCGAGGCGGATGTCGACGGCCGTCTGACATGCGGACAGTCGCTCATCGAAGCTTCGATCGATCACCGCCATGATGTCTTCACGCATCGAGATGGCGGGGTCAACTTTATAACCGGTGATCAATTCAACTTCGGAAATTGCTTCGATGTCGTCTGGTGCTTCCATTGCAAGAAGCATCCATCCTTTACGAACTCTGATCGGCACAATACGTCTTCGTTTGGCGAATGCCTCGGGGATGAGTCGGACCATCTGTGCGGGGATTTCTTCCGGAACGATGTTTTCGTACGGCACCTCGAACTGTTCCGACAAAGCGTCACCAAGCTGATGCCGCGTCACGATCCCCTGATTCAGGAGAGATTCGCCAAGCATGCCTCGGGAGGCCAGCGCCTCTTGAACCTGTTCTTCGTTGACAAGTCCGCGTTCAACCAGAATGTCGCCAAGTCGGCCTGCCATTGCTTTACTCTTTCCAAACCGTCGCGATGTGATGGAATTGGGTTTGAACTACGCGTTCATTGCCAGTGGCTCGTCGGCTGTTTCATGGGCGACTGACTCGATGTCTTCTTCGTCTGTGGTTTCGGTTTCGTCAGCTATCGAAGTTCGAGGAACGTCGGACAGCAGTCTCGCGACTTTTCGTTCGAGGACGATCGGGTCGTAGGGAGTCACCAGATAGTCGCTGACTCCGTTCTTCCACACTCGCTCGACCTGATCGAGATCGGATTGCGAAGACATGGCGATCAAGGGCAGATTGGCAGTAGTCGTGTCACTGGCGAGTCGTTCGAGCAGATCCATGGGATCCAGATCGTCGATGTCCAGGCTGATCAACACTGCGTGAGGCCGTAACCTGTCGACACCGGCCCACAGTTCGGCGGTCGTTCCGGCCACTTCGACCCGATAGCCAAGCAGGTGCAGGCGGTACGAAGTGACTTCCGCAAGAAGCGAGTCTGTTTCAACCAGCAAGAGTCTGTGCCCAGAGTTCGCCATGAGGTTTCCTTGATTGTTCGCCGTTTACTGCCACGTGCCTGGTGTTGAGCGACCCAGACTTCAGGAACGCAACTCGGACAGCTTTCGACATGTGTACGGCGAGAAAGAAATTCGATTGTCGTAGAAACCTGGAACGCAGAATTCAGGCCGGCAAGCAAAAAGTGAACGCCGGGGCGAATTGGCAACGTCTGCTGCCACAAAGAAACGCAGACGCGGAAGTGGTTATCGAGATTCGGAGGGAAACGCCTGCATGAGTGAGTAAGACCTCTGCTGAACGGTCAATAAATAGACCTCGTCCACGACTGTGAAGTAGGAATTGGATCCTGCGTGGCGTTTCGAGTTGCGGTTTGGGTTGCACGCCGGAAAAGTGTGCGAAATGAGTAAATACAGAGTCGAAGTACCAAGGATTTCAACGATGAGATGGTATTGGATATTCATTGTCGCCTTGATGTCCACACTGGTCACCGGGTGTGGAAGCGGCGACACAGCGAGCGATGTCACTGAGCTGGACGAGGACGAAACAAGCTCTCAGCTTGTCGACGGTCCGGCTGCCGATGTTGAGTTGTCGGTCGTTTCGGAAGTTGAAAAATTTACTCCGCCGTTTCCAATGAACAGCTCGTTCTTCAGTCAGCCTGAAGTTGAAAAGGCGGTTGTAACTCCGAACAGCTTTAATGTGGCCGACGGCGAGCATGCGAATGTGCGAGTCATCGGGTTCACCCAGATCGGTGACGGTGAGACGCAAGCCTTGATCTCGATTCGAGGAAGTCTGAGATCTGTTCGGACTGGAGACTCAATAGATGGTGTTTCGGTGGTTGCGATTGATGCTCCCAGGCTGACGCTCCAGCAAAGGAATGAACGGTGGACCGTTGCGTTGTTCAATCAACCGCTTGTTAATCAGTACGCGTCTGCATCGAGCACTGCAGGATCACGGGGGCCGGCGAGCGGTCGTTCGCCCTTGGCAGGAAGTTCCGCAACCGAACGGTCAAACGTGGCAGGAGACGCGTTCGAGGGGACACGGAGTTTTCTTCAAGGGGTTTACCGAGGCTCCAGTGGAGCAACTCCGGACCAGGCCTCTCGGAGCAATCTTCCTCCAACGCCGGTTTCACTTCCGACAGACGCCTTTGCAACGGCGATTGAATTGCCGGAGGGCCTGGATCTTCCCGACCTTCCTGAATTGCCAACTATTGAAAACATGGAGGATCAGCGCTTGCCCGGGATCGATGACATTCCCTCGCTGCCATCATTCTAGTTTAGCCCAAAGAGTCGAATTTATGGTCCGCATGAATGCGAGGCCTTTTACTGACTTCGAAAAAGCACTCGACAGACCAGTTAGCCGATATTCCGGTTTGAAGAAGTACCAATGTCACGTCACGTGAGAATCGCTTCAGTCCTGGTGCTTGCTGCGATCACCGTGTGTGTTGCTGAAGAGTCAGTTTCCGCACGCACGTATTATGTAAGAAAACGTGGTAACGATCGAAATAGTGGGACTTCACGGCAGCGGGCTTTCAAGACGATCTCTCGCGCCTTTCAGCAACGCTTGACGTACGGCGACACTGTCTACATCGGCGCCGGGATATACACAAAGTCGAGTTCCGTTCGGTCATTGGCGTCGGCATCGGTCGGTGGGAAAAAGTCTCGCGGGAGCGGGCGGGGGGGATCAAGCCCGTTCTTAACGCGGCCGCTGCGGATCGTGGCCGATACGACCGGTCGACTTACCGGTGATAGGGGGGCCGTTGTTGTCGCCGTTGCAGATCGCTGGGCGGTGACGGTGGCAAACAATGCGAGTGTGCAGTTCGAAGGCGTGACGTTCGGGCTTCCGCGACGCGGTGGTCGGTACTACGGCGTGTATGCCAATGGGGCGTCGGCTTCGGTCACAGCTGTTAACTGCAGGTTTCAGAACGTCTACTACGGGGTTCTCGTAAACAATGGGCGGCTGACGGCGAGTAATTGCGATTTTATTGGAAATGCCTACGGAGCTTACGGTTCCAACTCGGTGAACTGTGCGCTTCAGAACTGCCGGTTCAATGATGCGACTTCCATCGCGGCCTATCTTCATGGTCACAATTTGTCTGTTTCAGATTGCCAGTTTGATCAATCGAAAAACGGGCTGCTGATCCGCGGAGTCAACTCGAAATCGGAAGTGACGCTAAGCAGGCTCACTTTTAATAAGTGCCACCAGGGGCTTTATTGTCAGACTGTTTCGCTCAAGCCCGTACGGGATAATGCGATTTCGACTTCCAGTTGCAACTACGGTGTCGTCTTAAATCAATGCCGTTCGGCACTCGAAGGCGTGAAGTCTCGCGGTGATACTCGGCCGGTGTCGGTCTACGGTGGCCAGGCGAGCCTCGCCCGAATCGAAGTGACGAATGCCAAAAGCTACGGCGTGTACACCGCGAATATGGAACAGCTTGATCTGGTTGATAGTCGTTTTAATCAGACCGGCAGTTGGGCTGTGCATGCTCACGGGCGGAAGATGTCGATCAGCGATTCGACTTTCAAAAGAACGAAGCACGGACTCTATGTCCGTGAGCTGAGTAAGACCGATGCCCCGGTGCTGCGCAACATGACTTTCAACGGATGCACGTACGGACTGCGTTGTGACAGCTCGGCCGTACGCGTTGAGCGAAAGGACCGTCTGGCGTTTTCAGATTGTGCGTACGCCGTGACGTTGATCGATTGTCGATCAACGCTGCGGGGAATGGACCTGTCCGGTGCTCAGCGGCCCTTAAGTCTGCATCGAGGAACAGCGGTCGTAGACGGTTTGGTGATTCGGACGTCTAAGAGCCTGGGACTCTATAGTTCAGCGATGGATCACCTCAGCGTCACGAACAGTCAATTCGGGGCGACCGGTAGTTGGGCTCTTTATGCGCACGGGAAGAATCTTTCTGTCTCGAAATCAACATTTTCAGGTTCGCGAAACGGGTTGTACGTGCAGGAAACGTCCGGCAAGACGCGTCCCGTGCTGAACGAACTTGGAATCAGTAAGTGCGCCGGGACCGGACTTCGGGTGGTATCGAGCACGATCGACATTTCGAAGAGTTCGAACATCCGTGTCGACAATTGCGGGTACGGCATTTGCCTGGAAAACTGCACGTCGAATGTTGGAGGACTGACGCTGGCGTCGTCGAACATTCCTTTCTACTTGAGAGGCGGGAGATGCAGGCTGGACGGTGTGACGATTGAGAAGGCCGGGATTTACGGGTTGCTCGCCTATCAGATGCTGGAGTTTTCGGGGACGAACGTGAAGTGTTCCGGTGCTCGAAGCTGGGGCATTTATTGTTATGGGCAGGATTTTTCGCTCAGTGATTCAACTGTGTCTTCGTGTGGTCACGGGGTCTATGTCGACGGGCAGGGGACCAACCGGTCGATTCCGCTGGCGAATGTTTCGGTGCAGGATAACGCGGGCTACGGCCTGTACGTGAAAAACGCGTCGTTCCACGTTGTGCCGAAATCGACTCTGAAAGTTTTAAGGAACCGAGGTACCGGACTGTACCTTGCGGGGAAGAGTATCGATCTGGACGCTGATTCGGGCATCGAGATTTCTGACAACGGAGTTGGCGTCTATGCCAATCGGACTGATGTCAAGATGTCGGGTTTCAAACTGAAGGGCAACGGCTACGGACTTCTGCAGTATTACGGAAAACTCGAATGTCGCGATTCGGTTGTGACTGGCGGCCGCTACGGGATTTATCAGAGGGCATCTGGAAAGTTACGCGATGTGGGCGAGGAGAATTTCGTTTTGGTG
>CALDJX010000074.1 GCA_937899075.1 uncultured Planctomyces sp.
CTAATGTTAGCACGCAACATTCCCGTTTCCTGAGCGGCATTGAGTGCCACCCAGGTGAGGTATCCGCTGATAGCCAAAGCCACGCTGCACAAGAGACGCAACGTCCAGGCTGACTTTCGTGACAGATAAGAATTCATAACTGCTGTCGAATCGCTCAGAGATCAAGAATCGGTTTGGAGAATCAACTGAATCTTATCTCAATTCGACACAATGGGTGCGTCAATTCGTCACGGTTCACGGACACATCCACTCTCGAAGTGCCCTTTCTGCAGACGTGCTACAACCAGCAGGATCGATTCGGCAGCGACGGTAGTTTGGCCGCATTGCCCACTGCCCCTTCGGGACCTTGCCAAGCAAGGCGACGAGAATCTCGGTAATGGTCAACGCCCCGTAGCACATGGGTAGCACGAGCCTACTTTTCAGAGGCCTCCGCAAAACAAAGAAAGCCGCTAACCAAATGAGGTTAACGGCTTAGGAAGTACGCCCGGTTGGACTCGAACCAACGACCGCCGGATTAGAAATGCTGCGGCAATGTTTGGGTGGTGTCTGGTCACTGTCTGATTGTCTGCGATTGCAAGGTTGAGCAATAGTTGATTGCGACTGTGCCTGAAGACTGCAACACAGTTTTGGTGACACATCCGGTGACACATCCATTCGAGAGGGTGATGGGAGTCTTTTCCAGTGAATCATTGCCGCTTGTCGGAAGTAGGTCACTTACGTGACTCGGTCGTTTTCCAACGTCGCGAATTTGCTGATGCCGCTACTGCTTGACCACTGGCTGGCCGACCATCCCGAGTCCCAACTGCAAATCCGCGCCGGCGAGGCAAGCATGAAATCAGCCCGCCGCCGCTCACGTCGAACCAGACGCCGCCAGGTCCCCGAAAACGCCAGCAACTATCGCTAACTACACGGCCCTGTTTGCAACGCTCACACATCCGCAGCGTCGGCTCGAGCCAGTAGAGCCTCGATTTCCTGCTGCAGTCGCTCGGCTTCAGGCCCCATGCGATCGTAACTCATCGCCTTGTGCCGCGACGCGTTCGCCTTGATCTTCGTGCCGTCCAGCGACAGCCGTCCCACCTTCAACAGGCCGGCTTCGCGACACAACATCAGCACTTCCAGAAAAAACGGCTGCAGATGTTTCAGCTGCCGGGCTCGAAATTCGGCGATGCGGCGAAAGTCGGGAATGTCCTTGCTCACGATGACTCGAAACGCCGCGTCGGTGACACTTCGCTGCATGATCTTCCGCGACGAAAACACGCCTGCACTGTAGGCATACAGCAGCAGCACGAGCATCATCCGCGGATCAGTGTCCTGTGCTTGCAATGCAAGACGGCGGCTGACCACCGTTGTCGCTGGCGTAGTCATCAACGATCGGCGAAAGAGCGATCTGAGCCGTCACATCCAGTAGAAAATAAACCAGATGATCTTCCGGCAACCAGTCCCGAGGCTACGGCGGAAACAAAAACGTGGCATCCGGCTGCCATTCGCGAAACTTTCGACTCATCCGTGAACCCGTTCAACAACAAAAATAATGCCCTGTCAACTGAGCCCCGAATACACCATCCCCACCACGAAATCCAGGTCGAAACAGGTATCCGGACACGCTGCCAGATTCAAATCCTGGAGGGGCAATTTCAGAAGGCTCTTTGGCGACACTCGCCAGAGAGCCTTTTTTCGTTTACTGAGTTGAAGTTGCGGCCCGTTTAACGATGCCGGCGGCTGTGATATCAAGATCAAGGGCGTCGGTTGATGCTTGTCGGAATGGCGAACGGCGGCTTTTGTCGGAACGCTTCATCCGACCCGCAGAACGTTCAGCGATCGCCCGATAGCAGCTCGTTTGAAAAAGTGTGCCACTGGCTTTGCCAGTGCCTTTTTGAATCGGCGAATGCTGGCAATCCAGCACTGGCAGAGCCAGTCGTACGCGGCGAATTCCGATATGTTCGTTTTTCAACGGGCAGATAGTCACTCCTCGATCAGTTTTCCCATGCTGATTCGCTCTTCGATCTGAAAACCGAGTGACTCGTAGAACGCGACGACCGCGGCGTTGTCAGCTCGGACCTGGATATTCAGTTTCGGACAACCTCGTTGAGCCAATGCCTGCTCCGCATGACGAATCAGCTGCGAGCCGATTCCATCTCGCCGTCGGTCCGGAGCAACAGCGACCGAGTACAGCCAACCTCGATGCCCGTCGTAACCGGCGAGCACCGTTCCGACGATCGAGTCTCCGTCCGCCGCGACAAAGAACAGACCATCATCCGCCGCGACTTTTCGATCAATCGACGCTTTGGGATCGTTATGCCCGGTCGAGCCCGGAAACACCGCATCCCAAAGTGCGATTACCTCAGCACAATCAGACGACTCGTAGTTTCGAACGTTCATCCGGTCTCCAACTCGCCGAAATCCGGTTGCGTCTCGACGCACCATGACGTGAAATCCGTCTCGAAATCGTCATCCAACGTTGCGTCAAGACGCACCTGCTGAGCGACTCACGACTTTCTGTCCCGGTCAGCGATCACGGTCAGATGCTGCTCGACAGACTCTGCCAGCGCCTGCACGTTGTAGCCGCCTTCGAGCAAACTGACGCAGCGGCCGTTGCAGTATTCGTCGGCAACGTCCAGGACGAACTTCGTTAACGCAGCAAAGTCTTCGGTTTCCAGGTCCAGCGAGCCGATCGGATCCAGACGGTGAGCATCGAACCCAGCGCTAATGATGACCAGTTCGGGCCGGCAGCGTTTTGCGCAGTCGTTGAGAAGCTGCTCGAACTCTGCGAGGTACTGGTGTCTGGCCGTTCCATATTCAACCGGCAGATTGAAGACGGTGCCAAGCCCCTGCCCCGTTCCTGTTTCTTCTCGAGTGCCGCTGCCTGGATAAAACGGAAATCGATGTGCCGAGAGAAAATAGATCTCGGCATCGTCGTAGAAGATGTCCTGAGTTCCGTTTCCGTGATGGACATCCCAGTCGACAATCAGAACGCGAGACAGCTTGTACTCAAAGGTTGCTTGTCGTGCCGCAACAGCCGCATTGTTGAACAGGCAGAACCCCATCGGATCATCGGCCAGCGCGTGATGCCCCGGCGGACGAGTCACACAGCAGGCTCGAGTGTGCTCTTCCTTTAAGACGCGATCCACGGCGTCGCAGGCGGTTCCTGCTGCTCGCAGCGCAACATCGAACGATTTCCGGCTGACAACCGTGTCCGCTTCAATTCTGCCGCCGCCTTGCTCTGCAAACTCGCGCACACGTTCGATGTGTCCTGCCGAGTGGACTCGGGCGAGCTGTTCAATCGTCGCCGACACGATCTTCCCTGCCTCAAATCGAGCGGGCAGGTTCGCCGCGTCCAGATGAGCGGTCACCGCCCGCAATCTATCCGCCGACTCGGGATGCTTCCCCGTTTCGTGCTGCAGAAAGATCGGATCTGTGTAGAGAAGTGCCATTCCAGAATCCCTCAAGCTGAGTTGGCCGAACACTCAAATCTTCGTTTCGGATCGTAGCTCGCGTTGCCAAAAAGTCTCCACGAAAAAAGGCACTGGCCAAGCTGACCAGTGCCTTTGATATTTGGTTCAGAGAAGACTCTGACTATGCCTTCTTTGCTCGCGACGCTTTCGGAGGGGAAACCAGACCGAGAGACGTTCCCGACTTCTTGGCGTATCGTTCTTTGCTGCCGTCGTCGAGGTAGCGGAAACCGACTCGCGTAGGTTTGTCGGTGCCTGGGTCAATCAAAGCGACCTTGCAAACGTGCATCGGCACTTCGATGTCCAGGCGACCGCCCTGCGGGCTTTGCGGATGGCCTCGCTTGATGTGCTTTCGAGCAACGTTGATCCCCTGAACGGTCACCATGCTCCTCTTTGTGTTAACGGCAGTCACCTGACCGCGTTTACCTTTGTCCTCGCCAACGAGAACCTGGACCGTATCTCCATTGCGAATGTACATCTTCAACGCTCTCCTCAAACCGCTTTTCGGTTCGAATCTGTTATTCTGTGTCTGAAATGACGCTAATCTCGGATTTTCGTCGGCAAAAGCGCAGGAAAGATAGCCAGATTTACGGCGGGAAACAACAGACCGCCATGACCTTCCGATGCCTTATTTCGCATCTTTCTTCGGTTCTTCAGGCTTGGCATCTGCGGATTTCTTCTCGTCAGCGGCTTCTTTCTTATCTTCGGCAGGCTTCTTCTCAGCGGCTTTTGCGTCAGCAGCCTTCTTGTCGGCTTCAGCCTTTGCTTTGGCTGCGTCTGCTTTCTTCTTTTCCTCTTCAGCCTTCTTCTTGGCCTCTTCTTCGGCTTTCTTCCTGGCGTCTTCTTCAGCTTTTTTCTTCGCTTCCTCAGCCATTCGCTTCTCTTCTTCAGCCTTACGGATGACTTCTTCCTCAGCCCGTTTCTTATCGACGACCAGGTCCGGAATAATCTGCAGGTCAGGCCGGGCCTTCTTCAGCTTCGCAACACCGTCGATGTCGACCTTCGTCTGCCAGATGAAGAGCTTTTTGAGATTCTTCATCGGGACGATCGTGTCGAGCCCTGCGTTGGTCACTTCGGTTCCGTAGACGTTGAGATACTCAAGGTTCTCAAGCTTCGTCAGATGCACCAGAGCGGCGTCTGTGACCTTGGTCTTTTCGAGGTGCAGTTTGACGAGGCCGGTCGTTCCAGCGAGATAGGCAACCCCTTTGTCGTCAACTTCCGTCCCTCGAAGATTCAGCGAGTAAACGCACTTCAGCCCTTTGAGCGGAGCGACGTGGTCGTTACCGATTTTGCCATCGGAGAGGTGATAGGCCACTTCGACGCGATTGTCGTTCTGAGCGACCTGCAGAGTCATTGCCCCGAGTTCTCGCAGCTTTGCCAGAGCGGCGTTGTCCGCATCGGTCAGCTCGATCTTGACGCCCTTGGACTCTTTGGCGTCTTCTGCCTGCGCAGTGACCAAAGCAAACGGGGCGAGAGAAAACTGCAAAGCTGCAAGTGCACCAAGCGTCAAAAGAAATCGCATCGCTGCCTCCTTCGTGCTGAGTTGCTCAACCTGGAATGACTGAGGTGGGAATCTTTCGTGTGGAATCTTCGGAAAGTCGATTCCGCAGGAAAATGATTATATCAGCCTCCGCAGTATGTTGAAGCAACTCGACGATTCGGACTACCGAAAAGAGGCCGCGATCCACCAGATCAATGAACTGCAACTGTCGGATTAAACTGCAACTGTCGGATCAGAAAGAGTTCAGCCTGTCGAGGATGGCTGTGTCCAGGACGAACGCGTTGTCGATCTCGGCCACTTCGTCAAAGGTGTCACCCGCGTCTGGCGTGTCATCAGCAGTTCCGGCCAGCCCGGTTTCGCCGACCAGGACATCACCCGATGACCCCTGACCTCGAATGTCGTCCGCTCCGGTTCCGCCAAGCAGGGTATCCGCGTCAGAACCACCGAGCACCACGTCGTTGTCCGACCCGCCCAACAGCACGTCATTGCCGAGGTTACCATTGACCAGGTCGTTTCCAGATCCGCCATCGATCGTGTCGTTGTGATCGCCGCCGACCAGCGAGTCATTTCCGCTGCCGCCTTTGATCAAGTCGAAGCCACGCTCACCAAGTATGGTGTCGTCGTTGTCGCCGCCGTCGATCGAGTCGTCGTCACGACCACCCAGGATGCTGTCGTTTCCGGCGTCTCCGTAGAGAAGGTCGTTGCCGTCCTCGCCGTTGATCAAATCATTGCCGTCGCCACCGCGGACTGAGTCGTCGCCGGCCCCGGCGTTCAAGGTGTCGATTTCTGAACCACCAGAAATCGTATCGTTCTCGGTTCCGCCGTTGATCAAGTCAGCCCCGGCGTCTCCGTTGAGGATGTCAGCCCCGGCACCGCCGGTCAGAGTGTCTTCTCCGGCTCCGCCGTCAATCGAGTCATCGCCAGCCCCACCATTCAGGTTGTCTTCACCAGCTGAACCTCTCAACGTGTCGTTGCCGGTACCAGCCGTAACGATGAACCTCTTACCTGGGTCGGTGTTGGCCGATGCGTCAAGCAAGTTGTTGCCATTTCCGAAGTCGATAACAAAGGTCGCGTCGCCATCTGAGCCGTTCAAGTCGTCAATGACGGTGATCGTGTCGTTGCCATCCAGCGTGTTGATCTCAATCGTTTCCGTTCGCTTGAAGTTGACACCGTAGGTCGTCCCTGAAGTCTTACGAAGCTGATTGAAATTGTTGGACCGATCCAGCGTAAAGACATCGTCGGTCGCTTCACCCACCAAACGAATCACGTCAAACGACGAGCCCTGGCCGTCCAGGTTGTCGATCCCCTGACCACCAGTCAGCGTGTCCTGACCGGAACCGCCGAAAGCTGTATCGTCATCGGCACCGCCGTCGAGATCGTCCCGGCCACTGTTGCCATTCAGATTGTCGATGCCGGCTCCACCGCGAATCACATCGCCGCCGGTTCCGCCGATCAACGTGTCATCACCGTCGTCGCCGTTCAGCGTGTCGTCCTGCCCTTCACCGAGCAGGCGGTCGTTGCCGAGACCACCGTTGACCGAGTCCGCTCCGGGACCAGCGAGAACGGTGTCGTTATCGTCGCCGCCGTCGATGACATCCTCACCCGTGCCACCGTCGATGCTGTCCAGGCCGGTGCCGCCGTTGAGCGTGTCGTTCCCGCCGTTACCGGCCAGCGTGTCGTTGGCTGAGCCGCCGTCTACGAGGTCGCTACCGGCTCCGCCAAGCATCGAATCGTTGCCCAGGCCACCAGTCAGAGTGTCGTTACCGGCCCCACCGTTGATGAAGTCGTCGCCATCACTACCAATCAGTGTGTCATCGCCGCCTTCACCGTTGATAGTAACGTTGCCAAGAGTGTAGGCGCTCGCGTCGATGATCGAGCTCAGATCACCACCAGTCAGGATGAACTCTTCGACACCGTTTACGGAGTCGCTGAGTCCACCGACGGTCAACGTCGTATCGGTCAGAACGATCGACTCTGCGTCGACAGCGACTTCGGACACCTGGTCGTCGCCGTCACCGCCAATAAGGATGTCGGTTCCGCCGCCGCCTGAGAGTGTGTCATTGTCAGAACCACCATCGACAGAGTCGTCGCCGTCGCCGCCGGAAACGATGTCAGTCCCGCTTCCGCCAAGGACCGTGTCGTTGTCTGCCCCGCCGTCAACCGTGTCGGCGTCTCCACCGCCATCGAGAGAGTCCTGACCGGCACCGCCAGTAATGTTGTCTCCACCGTCCCGGCCAAAGATTGTGTCGTCTCCGGCTCCACCGATCAGGCTGTCTGTCCCGCTGCCCGCCAGGCTGTCTGCGCCGGTGCCCGTCAGAGTGTCTATCTCGCCGCCGTCGATAATGTCATCGCCGTCTTCGCCAAGAATTGTGTCGTCTCCCGTTCCGCCGAACAGTGTGTCATCTTCAGTACCGCCTTCGATCGAGTCGTTGCCCGCTCCGCCGTCGATAGAGTCAGTACCTGCTCCACCTTTCACGGTGTCATTGTCGGCTCCACCGGCGAGCGAGTCGCCGCCACCGCCGCCATCGATACTGTCGTTTCCTGTTCCGCCGTCGATCGTATCGTTCAACGTTCCGCCGAGAAGAGTATCTGCACCGTCACCACCGACAATCGAAAGGGCGATGTTGGTTGCCGTTGCGGTGAGGCTGTCATCGCCGTCTTCAGCATCAATTGTGAACGATGCCGCAAAGCCTGCATCGAGTGCTCCGACCGTGATCGTATTGTCGCCATCGCCAGCGTTCAGAGTCAGCGTCGAAGTTGGGTTCGCAAAC
>CALDJX010000075.1 GCA_937899075.1 uncultured Planctomyces sp.
AAGGTGGCGTCGAGTACTTTGACACCGAGAACGGCGATCTGGATGGCAGGACATTCGACGTCGTCATCCTGTCGCACGTGCTGGAGCATGTGCACGCGAGAGAGGAACTTCTGGCACGACTCGCGAGCCTGACGAAACCTGACGGACGGCTGGTGATTTCCGTTCCTCAGGAGCGGATTCGCGGTGACTCGACGCTGCTGCCATGGGCGATGAACGTGGTGCGCGGAAGATTCATCAACCCGCACGTCGTCATCGTTCGTTTGAACGCTCTGAAATTACTTCTGGCTGCGATTGGGTTCGAGGTCGAATGCAGCACCTACACGAATCTCTTCTGGCCACGTGTTGCCACCAAACGAGGACTTCAGACGCACAGCCTGATTGTCCAGGCTCGTCGTATTCCGACACGCTGCTCGGATCCAGTTTGCGTGTTGGAGAGCCTCGGTGAAGTGCATTGAGAATAATCCGGAGTGCCGGGATTGCCGAATTCAGGACTTCCCTTTGTGCGATGGGTGAGAATTCACGATGGTTCAGGCAGTTGTTGCGGTGGGCGGAAACGTCGGTGATGTCACGCAGACGTTGCGACATGCCCAGTCGCTCATTGAGCAACAGGACTCAGTAGATGACGTGCGACCGGCTGAGCTTTTTCGGTCCGTGGCGATGGGGGCGGACGCTGGCGAGTCGTTTCTGAATTCGGCCTGGGTGATTGAGACTTCGCTAGAGCCTTTGGAATTGCTGGACCTGCTGCAGCGTGTCGAGAACGATCTCGGCCGGACGCGCGAGGTTCGGTGGGGGCCACGGACGCTGGACCTCGATCTGATCTTCTATGGCGACGAGAAGTTCGATTGTCCGCGACTGACCGTTCCGCATCCGCACTGCTGGTATCGCCAGTTCGTGCTTGCGCCGGTCGCGAGTCTGGTTCCGGACTTTGTGCACCCGGTTTTTGGGCTCACGACGCGGCAATTAATGGAGCGGATCTCGGGGAATGAATTGCCGGTTGGCTATGCGGGTGACCTGGCGGACGACCATTTTCTGACGGAGCTTGTTTCCGGATTTCCGCGAGTTGAGTTGAGGCGCGGCGTGCAGACAGGCGACTTCGACCAACCGGAAGTTTCGTTGGCTTTCTGGTTTGGAAGCGGTGATTCGAAGCCGAAGAGTCCGTTCTGGCTGCACGTTCCAGCTAACGATGGGCCGCAGTTTGTGCGTGATGTGCTGACTGCCGCCTGCGTCGATGTCGAACCTGTTGGATGATGACGCAGACGCTCTGTGTGGCAGGTATCTTGAATGCCCGGCTCACTTTGTAACACATACTTTTGTGGGCAAAGTTACCGTGCCCCTCACCCGCGGCTGAAACCGCGACCTCTCCCCCCGAGGAGGAGAGGTGACAACCTTGCGAGCGTGCTCCGGTGGTTGATGGCGCATAAGGAAAGGCGACCGGTCAGATGATCGGTCGCCTTCCTGGAGAGCGCTCGCAAACGCGAGCAGCAGCGTTGGACGCTCGAACGGGTTCGAGCGGTGTCGCATCGACGATGCGAGTTATGAACTCACGCGTCGGATTGGTTCTGAGATTTCCGGTGCGTTCAATGCTTCAGGAGCATTCATCGGACGCATTGGAATCGCTGGAACGTCTTCGGCCGGTACCGGCAAAACCTGCTGAGGTTCTGGCTGGACGGGAGTTGGAGTTCCCATCTGGTAGCCCGGCATCTGGTTCAGAGGAACCCAGGCATTCTGAAGTCTCATCCAGCGGACGTAAGACATGTTCTGATCCGGCTGGCACGGTCGTGTGTGCCAGTGTCGCGGATGCGGTGGCACCGGAAGAATGTTCTTCGGCTGCCATGTCGGCACGTGCTGGTAGTAATAACCGAGCTGAGTGGTGTCGGTCGGCGTCGCGATGATTGGCCGTCGCGTTGCAGCCTGTCCATTGTTGCCCCACTCGTTCGGGCCGTAGTTTGAGTAGGTGACGTTCGAACGTCGCACTGGGACCTTGGCCGGTGGCGACCATCCGTAGTCCGGAGACACGGCGTAGTAGTCCGGGTCGAGTGCCCACCGAACTGCGGGGAACGTCCAGAAGCCTTTCTTCCCCGGGCAGTTGGCGTCGGCACAATAGTCGCAGCACCCGTGGAACGGCAGCGGCATCCAGGTCCAGTAGGTTGGATTTGGCTGCTGTCGATGCCGTGTCCCGGTGGCCACGTAGTAGGGACCTTGCGGCGGAGCCTGGTACTGAGGGTGTGCCATTGTGTGCGACACTCGGGCAACACCGTCAGCGTCAGCCGCCTGGGCAGCCGATCCGAAGATGCCGAACCCCAGCACGGCGAGTATCGACGTGCGAAGAACTCTGATTGTCATGTCTCCGTTCCTTCAGCCTCGGTCTGCATCCAGTCCGCCGCTGACTGAGCGACGCACTTCCGCGGACTGGTTCGTTGTGACGTTTGCCTGAGCGAGCGTGTTCGTCCAGGCGGGATCAATCGTGATCATTCTTCTGGCGGCAGCCTCGAACTGATCGAGACTGCCGCTCAGAAAAGTGTCACTTCAGCACTGCCGTATCAATTACGACGTGGCAGGACGACATTCGAAATTGGAGTTAACCGACTCGACGGCATTCCCCACGAGTAGTTGTACTGATGACGCACGTTCGGCGCGAGCGGCACGGCGGTCGGGTGTCCCGTCATCGGAGACGAGTAAACCTGACTGTCGGATGGGTGCGAGTAGTTCGGCTCCGTCGCGTAGACTCGTTTGTAGTGACCCCACAATGGGGCACCTTCGCCGCACGAGCCACTTGGCGTGAAGTAGTTGAATTTGTTGTGGAAGTGAGCGGCCAGTACGTGGTTTCGATAAGCACGTCGGCAGTCAGACTTGTACTGCTGGTCGCACCACCAGTTATGAAGTGGCGAGCAACTGCTGGAGCCGTCCATTCCGAGGATTTCTTTGCTGCGACACTTCGCGCCAAACATCGAACGCTTCAGGTCGCCGATCGTGTAAGGTCGGCCCATCATGGCTTCCGGGCTGAGGCAACTTCCGGCAGGGCCCATGCAGGGCATGCCGTTCATGCATCCGCCGGTGGCATCGCAGCCACCGTAAGCGGCACACGCTCCACCCGCCTGACATCCTGCCGTTGGTCCACAAAGTCCGTTGTTACAGATATCGCTCACGCGACACCGACCTTCGGCACTGCACCCAGCGTTCAAGCCGCGAGGCGTGCAGACGATTGTGTCAGCATTGCACCCGGCAGCCCCTGGTGCACAGGCAGCTCCGCGAGGTCCGCACGATCCACCGTCTGAAGTGCAGCCGACTCGGTTCGGGCTGCAGCCACCGATCAGGCCCGGAGCGGTGGTTGCCGCAGGTGGAACTGCCACCGTTTCCGGAGCGACATCGACGGCATCGGGATCCGGTGGCGGAGGCGCCACGGCATCCATCGGCCGCATCGGGATTTCCTGAACGGCTGGTGCAGGAGTGGGCTCCTGACCAAAGGCGGCAAGTCCGTAGGACAATGCCGACGGGATGACGATCCCGGCGACGACCCGCTTCCACAGGCGTTTGCGATTTTTCTTACTGATCAGCATTTGACTCTTCCTTGATCTGGGCTGATTCGATTGTCCGGAGTTGGAACAAGTAGTTGTGAGATGACTCTTCAAGGATTGCTTCGAGTGAGCGTCGCGAGTTGTTGCGAAGTTCGTTGAAGCAGGTCTTCAGTCGCCGCTGTTCAGCGAGGTGTGAAGAGCGAGAAGAGGCTGCGGCTTGAGCGGTACTTCACTTTGACTTCGGTGCCCATCAGCTCCCACTTGTCGTGAGACTCCATTCCGAACGGAGTCCAGATCCAGTTTCCTTTCACACGGTAGTAGAACGGTCCGTACATCGACCGGTACTCGTGTGGGTAAAGCATCTCGTGAGGCGCGAACGCCTGGTTGGTGATCATCGTTCCGCCGACCTGTGGCGGGATGTTCTGTTGCGGCGACGAATACAGCGGCGCGTTCAGCCGCGGGTACCCCTTCACGGCCTTGTTGGACGCGGCGGGGCGTCCCGGTAGATGCCAGTTGGGATGCGAGACGTTCTGCATCGATGGCTGACCGACGCGGGCTCCGGGTGGAGTCGGGGCTGGCGGAAGCGGGTAGTTGTTCTGGGCTTCGACTCTGACACAGGCTGAGCCCGCCAGCAGTGCCAGAAGCACGGTGATTGATTTGCGTAGCATGGTTCCCTCCGTGGCGTTTCAAACGTAAACGCATCAAGATCCGTCTCCCGCGGATCTGGCTGCTGCTCTTCCATGTGCCTTGTGGCCGCCCGCGAGGACTTCAGAAGATGAATCCTCTCAATCCGTCGCTCCGACCACCTGACGGCGATCATCGCAGCTCAAAGCTGTTCTCTGATTCGGCTGACTTTGATTGCTCCGATGAATCATTCTGTGACCCTGGAATCGATTCGCCGGGCTTTTCGGAATGTCTTACCACGTAGGGGGTTATGTGCCGTCCTACGATCCGGAGAAACCGTGCGACAAGCACAATCAGATGAACCGTCGTGGTGGGAAAACTTGCCGCAGCCGTTACACTTTGACGCTCGTCAGGCCGGCGATGCCCTGTCTGCGGGAGCCAGCCTGCAAAGGTTGCCTGTTTTTCGTGGTTTCGCGCAGCGGCTCACCAGGTTGGAGTTCGAGTTCGGTCGAGCGACCGATGACACAGCGATTGTGAACCGGCCATCGCTGCCGAACACTTGAGACTGCCTGACGCGGATTACCACTGACGGGAAATTGAAAAGTCGAGTCGATCGAGACTCGATTTGACGGGTTGAGGATGTCGACTTCAGGCTGCGGTTTGAGTCGAAACAGGGAGTGCTCAGGAGGGAACCTTGGCTAAGAAGAGAGTGAAAACCGGGCAGGCGTCGAAAGCAAAGAAGCCGGCTCCGGCTCGTCAGAAGCCGTCCCGAGCGACGAAAGCGAGCCTGGATCAGAAGGGCTCGACCACGGACGGAAACTTCGAGGAGTTGAATGTGGCGAATGACCAGGATGGCGACCGCGTCGAGTTTGTATCGATCAGCCAGGAGACTCGGCGGCGATACCTCAACTATGCGATGTCAGTTATTCAGTCGCGAGCGCTGCCGGACGTCCGCGACGGCCTGAAGCCGGTCCAGCGCCGAATTCTTTACGTGATGTACAACGGGCTGCACCTGACGCACGACGCGAAGACTCGTAAGTGTGCCAAAATCTGCGGTGACACGACCGGTAACTACCATCCGCACGGCGACCAGTCGGTTTACGACGCGCTCGTGCGGCTTGCTCAAGACTTCACGTATCGTGCGCCGTTGATCGACGGGCAGGGCAACTTCGGTTCCGTGATGGGGCTGCCGGCGGCGGCTCCTCGTTATACAGAAGCTCGGCTGACCAGCATCGCCGAACACCTGATGAACGAACTGAAGTACGACACCGTCGACATGCGGCCGACGTACGACGGAGCGACTCAGGAACCGGTCGTCCTTCCTTCGCGATACCCAAACCTGCTCGTAAACGGGGCGCAGGGCATCGCCGTTGGAATGGCGACGAGCATTCCGCCTCACAACCTGGGCGAAGTGATCAAGGCCTGCATCCATCTGATCGACTCGCCAGACGCGACGGTCGCTCAGTTGATGAAGTACGTCAAAGGGCCGGACTTCCCGCTCGGCGGCCGAATCGTCACGGACCGGTCCGACATCAGAAAGATGTACGAAGAGGGCAGGGGCTCGGTCAAAGTTCGAGGCGAATGGCGTTTCGATAAAGAGAAACGCAAGGAAGTCCAGAATCGTCTGGTGATTTACTCCCTCCCTTACAACGTTGAAACGGGCAGCTTGACGGCCGAAATCGGCAACATCATCGCCAATCGGAAACTCACGTTGCTGGAAGAGGTCAACGACGAAACAGACGATCGCAACGGCCTGCGGATCGTGCTCGAGTTGAAAGACGGTGCGGACCCCGACGCGGTCATCGCGTACCTCTATAAGCACACGAATCTCGAACAGAACTTCTCGTACAACGCGACGTGTCTGGTGCCTGATGAATCGGGCTTGCTGGTTCCGGCCAGAGCGACGCTGGTCGAAATGCTGCAACACTTCCTGGTCTTTCGTCAGGAGACAGTCCGCAAAAGGTTCGAGTACCAGCTTGCTCAGCTTGAAAAGAGGATTCACATTCTCGAAGGCTTCTGCATCATCTTTGACGGTCTGGACAAAGCTCTCAAGTTGATCCGATCCAGCACCGGCAAGCAGGACGCCTGCAAGAAACTGATGAATGCGTTTCCGCTGGACGAAGTTCAGACAATGGCGATTCTTGAGTTGCAGCTCTACCGGATTTCGAGCCTGGAAATCGACGACATCCGCGAAGAGCTTGCCGATAAAGAAAAGCAGGCTCGCGGAATCCGCAACATCCTGAAGTCCGAAGCGAAGTTGTGGAAAGTTGTCCGTAACGAACTCCAGGAAATCTCCGACGCGTACGCCGATCGACGCCGCACCGGAGTCGGCTCGTCCGAAGAGATCACCGAGTTCGCTGCTGAAACTTACATCGTTCGCGAGAACACAAACGTCGTCGTAACGCGCGAAGGCTGGCTGAAACGCGTTGGTCGTCTGGCAAAGGTCGAAAGCACACGAGTACGAGAAGGCGACAGCGTGCTGGACGTTTTGCCTGGCAGCACAGTCGACAACGCGATTTTTTTATCGAGCGACGGAGTCGCGTACACACTGTCGATCGATCAGGTGCCGCCGTCGTCGGGGTACGGTGAACCGCTCGCCAAACACGTGCGGATGGGAGACGGAGTTTCGATCGTCATGGCGATCTCAACCGACGCCAGATTCACGCCGGAAGACGAGTTGGAAGATGACGCCAGCACGGCTCCGCATTTGCTCGTGGCAACGGCCCACGGACAGGTCATGCGAGTTTCACTGAGCACCTTCCGGCCGCCGTCGACGAAGGTCGGTCGCAAATACTGCCGGCTTCGCAAAGGCGATTCTGTGGTGCATGTTGAGCTGATCACCGAACACCAGACCATGTTTCTGGCCACGAAGAAGGCTCGTATCATCCACTTCTCGCTGGACGACGTGCCGGTTCTGTCTGGCCCGGGCATCGGCGTGAAGGGAATCAAGATGGAAAGCGGCGACGAAGTCCTCGGAGCAAAACTGCTCACCCGGCCGAGCGACACGCTTCGAGTCGACAATAGCAACGGCACAACGCTCAGCTTCGGCCAGATGAAATACAACGTGACATCGCGCGGCGGCAAAGGCGTGAAGACCAGTCAACGCAACGAGTTCTCAGCAATCGCCCCCGAGCCGATCGAACTGGTCGACTGGGCAGCTCTTGAGGAGTAGTCGTTAAGAACGACCTACGTGTTCTGCGGATAGTCAGCTTGTGAATTCAGCTTGTGAATAAGGACTTGATCGAGCGACATGGCATCAGTAATCGAACAAAAATCTAAAGGCTCTTACAGCGCAGACGACATCGACGTCCTGGAAGGACTCGAAGCCGTTCGAATGCGACCCTCGATGTACATCGGCGGTGTCGACAGCAAAGGGCTGCACCATCTTCTGTGGGAAGTCGTCGATAACTCGGTCGATGAATATCTCGCCGGCCACTGTTCCGAAATCAAGGTAACACTTCACAAAGACGGTTGCTCCAGCACGGTCAGCGATAACGGCCGAGGCATCCCCGTCGACAAGCACAAGAAGTACAAGAAGTCGGCGCTCGAAGTCATCCTGACGGTCCTGCACGCTGGCGGAAAGTTTTCGAACAAGAGCTACACGCGCAGCGGAGGTCTGCACGGCGTCGGTTCTTCTGTCGTGAATGCGCTTTCGGTCGAGATGACCGCGACAGTCCATCGTGACGGGCACGAATATTTCCAGGCGTATTGCCGCGGAGTGCCCAAGGCTCCTGTTAAGAAGGTGAAACCTTTCCGCGGGCATGGCACGACAATCTTCTTTCGGCCTGACGAGAAGATCTTCAGGACGATCCACTTCAAGAGCGACGTGATTCGTCAGCACCTGGAGGATATCTCGTTTATCCACGGTGGCTTGAAAATTACGTTTGTAGACGAGGTGAAGAAGGAGACGCACGAGTATTCCAATCCGGACGGGATCGCTGCCTACCTCGACAAAATCCTGAGCGACGAAAAACGCAAATCCGTCCACGAGGAGAAATTCACAACCGAGAAGGACGTTGCCGACGGAACGAGGTACGAAATCGCTCTGCGCTGGACCGAGTCATCAGACACGTGGGTACGGAGTTACGTGAACGGCATTCGGACACATGCCGGGGGGACTCACGAATCGGGCTTCAAGTCCGGGATCACGAAGGCCGTCAAGAATTTTATGGAAGTCCATGAAATTCGTCCCAAAGGTATCGCGGTCGGACCGGAAGATATCCGCGAAGGAACGTGCGCGATTCTGTCGGTGTTTCATTCGGACCCGATGTTTCAAGGGCAGACGAAAGAGAAACTCAACAACCCGGAGGTTGCTGCTCAGGTCGAAGGACTGGTTCGAGCCGGCGTCGAAACCTGGATGAATAACAACTCGACGATTGCCGACGCGATCATCTACCGAATCATTCAGTCAGCAAAGGCCCGCGCCGCGAGTCGCGAAGCCATCAAAGAGGTCAGAAGGAAATCCGCATCTTCCAAGCGAGTCACGCTGCCTGGAAAGCTGCTCGATTGCCGCTCGACGAAACCGGAAGAGTCTGAGCTGTTCATCGTCGAAGGTGATTCGGCCGGCGGTTCAGCGGGGATGGGACGCGACAGTCGCAGGCAGGCTATCCTGCCGTTGCGAGGCAAAGTGCTTAACACCGAATGTCTGACTGTTTCGCGAGTCGTTGCGAACCAGGAAATCAGCGATCTGGTCGAAACTTTGGGGACGGGGATCGGCCCGAACTTTGACATCCGCCGGCTGCGCTACGGGCGAGTTATTCTGCTGATGGACGCCGACAGCGACGGCTATCACATCAGCACGTTGCTGTTGACGTTCCTGTTTCGTCACATGATGGAACTGGTCCGGCAGGGCAGAGTCTATCTGGCTCAGCCGCCGCTCTATCGAATTTCGATTGGCAAGGACGTTCACTACGCTCAGGACGACGCCGCCAAAGAAGAGATCCTTTCCGGGCTGGCCGCCAACCGAAAGTACGAGGTCACGCGTTTCAAAGGTCTGGGCGAAATGACGCCACAGCAGTTGCGTGACACAACGCTGGATCCGAAGACGCGAACGCTGCTTCAGGTAAACATCGAAAGCCAGGTCGAGGCGGATCAAACGTTCTCGCAACTTCTGGGCAAAGACGCCAGCGAGCGTTACCGCATCATCATGGAAGAGTCGACGATGGTCGACGACCTGGACGTTTAAGTCGGTCGAAAATCGGCTCGCCGCTTCCACGTGAGTGTGCCACTGGCTCTGCCAGTGCATTTTTGGTTCCCGAGAAATTCGAGTGGAGCAGGCACTGGCAGAGCCAGTGGCACACTTTTCAACAGGCAGTGCGGACCGGTGGCGATCAATCGATGACGTTGGCCGGTTTTGCGGGTGTAGCTGGCGTTGTCGGTGCCGGCGGTTTCGGCCGAGGTGGACCGAGTTCAATCCCGCCGGGGACACTTGTCGTGTAGACCCAGGACTCGCCTTGAGGATCCCAGCCTGCGAGAACGCCGGCGTCGGTCAGTGCTCGGCGTGATGAGACGTAAACGTCGAAACTATCGGGCAGCACGTAGAACCGTGCAAAAAACTTCGTCGGATCGAGCGTCGCCATGATCTTGCGGATTCGCGAGCCGGGGCGGCTCACTTCTTCTTCGTCGGCCCCACGCTTGTCTTTCGGGGTCAGTTTCAGACGCGGCCAACGGCTGTCGGTGACGTAGCACTCGACGTCGAAAAAGTCGTCGTTGATGTTGAGCTTGGTGTACAGCTTCTCGAACGCTTCCGGATCGATGCCCTTGGCGGGGTCGAGATTGAGTTTCCGCCGAACGATGATGTCTTTCGCGCGAAGCTCAGCTTCCTGGCGAATTCCGTCAACATTCATCGGGTAGACGCGATTGTCGACGCAGACGAAAGTTGCCTGGCGAGCTCCCGGTGGTGCAGGGCGGGGGTTCGGGATGGTGACGGTCTTGGCTGCTGCGGCAGCGCGTCGCGGAGTCTTGTCGAGCTTTGCTTTCAGTTCTGCCTGCTTCGCCAGCGAGGCGGTCAGGTTGCTCTGCAATGTCTCGCGGTTTTTCTTCGTGTCCTCAATCTCTTTTTTGTTTTTGGCGGCAGTCGCACGGTCAGATTCGATTTTCATCGAAAACTCGTTGGCCTGGCTCGACTGATCGGCGAGCAATTTCTTGCGAGTCTCAAGTTGCTCTTTCAGGCGACGGAGTTTTTCCCGTTCGGCGTCGACATCGATCGACGCCAGCGAAACCGTTTGCTCCTTCAGCTTCGTTTTCTCATCGGCGAGAGAAACGAGTTTCTGCTTGGCTGCGTCGAGGTCTTCCTGGGTGACGTTCGAATTGGCGGTGATTTCGGTGATCGCTTCGCTGACGCCCAGTTGGGTGACGATCAGAACGAGAACCAGGATTCCGACGACGTTGGTCATCGTGTCCAGCAGCGAGTCGAGGCCGCCGTCTTCATCGTCGTCTTTTTTGCGAGGTTTCATGGTAAACGCTGCTTCTGATTTGTAATTCGGAATTCAGATTTTGATTGAACCACCAATGGACACGAATCAACACGAATATCTTCGGATGTGGCTGAATAATTCGTGTCTATTTGTGTTTATTCGTGGTTCGACGCGGCTGTTATTTCTTCTTAGCGAAGTGACTCAGGTCGATTCTGCCGTCGCCGATGACCGGCAGTTTACCGTTTCGGATTTCGCGATCGGTGCAGAGTTTTCGAGCCGCGTTGTAAGTGCCCAATCCGTCGCTGCGGATAAGAAAGACGACCGAGTCGTTGACTCCGTTGGCGACGGTTTCGAGCAGCGCGATGAAGTCTTTGTCGTTGACCATGTTTGCGGCGCGAATGAGTTTGGGTGGGGCGAGAGTGTGCATCACGATGGAACCGGCGGCGCACTCGACAAAGTGCGGAGTGAAGTTGACCCCGCTGCCGCTCGGCAGAATCGACGTTCTGGTCTGCGACGCTTCTTCACGCTCGGAGAGTTCTTTTTCCAGTTGAGCGAGTTCTTCTTCCAGAGCTTTCAGCTCTCCCTGCATCGAAGCGACTGATTCTCGTTGAGGAGGATCAAGTTGCGGGATGACAACTTTGACTTTGTCTTGCTCCTTGAGCTGCTTCTGGACTTCCTGGAGTTCCTTCAGAAGCTGAGTCAGTTCTTTCTCGTTCTTAATGAGGTCATCTCGCAGCGTCGCGGCGTCGGGTCCGATTCGGTCGTCGATGATTTTCTGAAGTTCGGCGACGGCGGCCTCTTCATCAGTCAGTTTTTTTTCCGTACTTTCGTACTCGTCGATCAACGCGACGTCTTTTGTATCCATCTGCGCAAGCGCCAGCGTCGCGATCATCATCGTCAGCACGCCAATGACGCTGGCGATGATGCTCAGAAACGGAAACAGTGAGATGTCGTCGTCGTTGTCTCGCGGTCGGCGGGCCATGAGTCGAACTCCCTTCTTCGCAGGACGTGTTTAGCGGGTCTTCTTGGAACCGCCAAACCAACCGCGTTTTGCTGGAGCGACCTGTTGGATGACGACGCTCTGCTCTCCGAGTTTTGTCAGGACACCGTTGAGACTGCTCAAGCCTGATTCCAGACCAGTGAAGCGTTGCTGAAGAGTTTCCTGCGCCGCAGAGAACGAACCGTTGACGGAAGTCTGCATCGTTGCCGCCTGGGTGGCGACGGTTGACAGCGTCGTTTCGATCTTCGCCGCCGCGGTCGCCATCTGAGTGAGCTGTTCGGCGAGTTGCTTCTGCTGTTCGGCCTGCTGTTTCTGCAAAGTTGCCGCGTGCTGCTGTTGTTGCTGCTGCATGCGACCGTTGGTTTTGTCCCAGCCTTCGGCGATCTGAGTCGTCATTTTACCGCCGATTGAATCGAGCTTCTCCAGCCACTTTTCGAGTTCTGCATGGTGCGTGCCCATCGCGGCTTCAACGGCTTCTCTGAAGATCGAAACGTTTGCTCCGCCAGCTGCGCCTCGTTCGGCACCACCTTCGCGACCATCGTTGAGTCGACGCAGCAGGTTTTCGTTGCAGTATTCGTCGACGGCGGTGATCAGATCCTCTTCGCTTTTCTGCATGGCCGACGTCGGAATCTTGACGATCATGCTCATGATCAGAGCGAGCAATGTTGTGTCGAACGCTGTCCCCAAGCCGGAGAACACTGCGTTCAAGGAACCTTTCATCGCCGTCATGTCAGCGGCAGAGTCAAGACTGCTGGCAAGACTGGCAACGGCCGAGCTGACTCCGACAACTGTTCCAATGAATCCGAGAATCGGCAGCGCCCAGATGAAAACTTTCAGGATCGTATAACTGCCTGCGATGTTGTTGGCGTCGATGGCCGACTGCGATTCCATCATCGTCACGGTTTCGGCGGCGCTCTTTCGGACGCGGAAGTGCTCGATGCCTCGCAGGACTCGATTGATCAGAAAGCTCTCGGAGCCGCTGACCGGCAGGCTTCGAATATGCTTCACAAAGTTGTTCAACGATTCGACGGTGATTTCTTCAGCGACCTCGGTTGGCAGCACGTCGAGCAGCATGGCCTCTTTCTGCTGCTTCATGCCGAGCCATTTCAATATGATGATCGCAAACGACCAGAACATCAGCAGCGTTGTCGCGAACGGGACGAAACCTCGTTCGAGAAACAGCTGGCCGAGCTGGTAGTCTCTCAGAGGGATCATCGCGATCAGCCAGACGACGGTCACGACAGCTCCGACGACTCCGCTCGCAAACAGACTGACGTCGCTGCTGACCGAGTCTCCGCCGCCGGTGCTGAACCAGCTTTTCTTTCGCGGCCGCGGGGCCGGTGGTGCTGACTGAGAAGCTGCAACCTGCGGGGTATTGGCAACGCTGGGGGTTGCTGGTTTGGTGCCCGGAGTTGCCGGGGCACCTGCGTTGACGACGATGTTCGGAAATCCGGTGTCCGGAGCCGGCGCGGCCGGTTCCGGGATTTTGACGGAGCCCTTGCAATAAGGGCAGGTTCGACTCTGCCCGGCGAGATCCTGCGAGACCTTCAGCGGCTTGGTGCAGTGCGGGCACGGAAGTTTGAAATAGGTCGTCATGGATGTTGCCCGATGAGTTGGCC
>CALDJX010000076.1 GCA_937899075.1 uncultured Planctomyces sp.
ACTCCCCGATCAACGAAACACCCCGGAAATCCAAGCACCGGCCTGATCGCACCCGCCAGAGGAGATGCAGGCTCCGCGTCAGGTTGCCTTGCAGAAGTTTCGACCGGTGATGAGGTTACCCTGTCTTGCGAATGCACCAGCGACTGATTCGAGGCAGGAGTTACTGACGTTTCTGTGTGCCCAGTGTTTGCAGGTGCTGCGTGCGGGGCCCCTGCTGACTCGGGAAGCGGATCGATGGGAGAGCTATCGCTGTCACCACAGCCAGCCAGGGCGATTGAGATCAGGCAAGCACTCAGTGTTTCTATCGTAGGCTTCATGATTGAGTTTACAGTCTTCCATTTGGAGTAGCGTGGAACGGTCGGAGCGGTGCACCATTTCAAATTCAAAGTCGTCAACATAGCAGGTGACGTGCCCCGGTGAATGAATCCAGTCTTGGGTGGCAGTCTGGTTGGCCGGGACAGCCTCTGCCAGGTTGGTTCTGTTGCGAGCGCGGAGGCAAGGCTTATTGTCGCTTCGCTACCCTGCTTTTCATATCACGTCTACTTCTTTGAAATCCAGACCTGTGAATCCACCTACGAGAAGAGAGTCAACGACATCTTCACGAAAGATGTAATACGGTGACCAGCCAACGATCCGACAGACCGGGTCTACTAGCTTGTGACGAGCCAGGACGACTTTATCCAAATCATAGTTGCCTCCGAATTCTTTCCGACGTCGGAAGGATTTTTCGTCCGCGCAAAGCTTAGAATGCTTACGATCTACGGCATCTACCCACTTGAGGTAGCGTATGACTCGATAGTTGTCCGTAATGTCTTCTCCTGTTGTCGTTCGAGTGCGGAATGGTAAAAACTCGATTCCGCCTCGCGCTTGGTTGCTCAAAGCCGCTGCGAGTCTGGCGGATGCGACATGCCACTCTCCGACGACTGCCGGGAAGTCCAGCTTATCAACGTCCTGCGTATTCGGGGAGTTGTATGCGAATGCGAAGAAGTTTGAATTCCAAGTCGAGGTGCAGAAGTCCTCGGAATTCACGTCGTAATATTCATCCACAGCGAACGGAAAACTGATGACTCACGGATCAGAGCCGTTCGCCTTGTATGTATAATTAAGATGAAAAAAACGAGTTTTCATAAGCATAACTCACGAGGTATCTGCTCTTTTCAGGAGAATGTGATCTGTTGAAGTCGAGCGTCGATGATACAGTCACGGAGGGGTTGGGAAACAAACACGGCCCCGACCGGGCTTGGCATACGAAAAATGAGCAACTCTTCAGTAACACTAGTCAGCTCTTTCTTGCTGAGCCACGGCAGTACTCGAAGCAGCGAGAAGCCCTGGTATTCACGTTCTCCGTCGAGCGATTGCAATCTTAACGGTAAGAACTGTACCTGGCTTGGAACCAACTGCTGAATTACATCCCGAAACTTTGAAGAAATCAAGTAGCGGGGCTGCGAAATATCACTCAGCAGATCACGTTTCGTCGGGTCGAGATGATAGACGGCAAGTTCCCGTGGGTCCCAGTTTTCAATGGGACCTTCTTCAGGGATAGGCCGCCGGTTTCCCACTGTCACCGTTGCTAGATCATCGATAGACAATAGTGGTGATAACTTAAAGAATTGCCTTTGAAGCGCATCAAATACAGGCATCGAGTCATTTCTAGTTGTTGTACATATTCAGATCGCCTGAGCGAATCATGTAGTAGATTCCATTGAGGCCACCTTCAACAGCGTCGACATACTCCGTAACCGTTCACGGCCCGTCGAGGAGTTTGGGGGCGGGCTGTTGGTGGAGGCTGG
>CALDJX010000077.1 GCA_937899075.1 uncultured Planctomyces sp.
TTTCTTTGTCTTTTGAAAGGTCCAGTTTCATGGTGCGTGAATCTCAATTGGAAGCAGAACTACTGATATGCAGAATATATTCTGCATATCAGTAAATGGAAAGCTCGCAAAGACTGGAGGTGAGAAAGGTCGAAAAGTTCCCATATCTGTCGGTCAACATTTCAAGACTCACAAGACACCGAATAAGTAGGTCAGTTGAAGTGAGAGCGACCCATGATCCCATACTTAATCCTCTTCAAGGCAAGTTTCATGTGGGCGAATGCAGATCGTATCGAAGAACTGGTCTGTCGGTCGATCCACCCTGCACACATTAGAGTTGATCCTGTGGATCAACCCGGTGCATCGATCAGTGGTATTGAATAGCTTCAACTGGATCTGATGGAAGGGTGTTAAAATCATATTTTTACGCCATCGACTCGATTCGCAAAGCACCGTTTGAAGTGATTGTCACAAACGATACTATGAGTGCATCGTAAATGGTGAGTGAGATCTCGATGCGATTCAAGTTCTGATTATCTTTGAGAGTGCACAGAAAGTTTAGAAAACAATTGCATAATGAGATTTATCCGCTGACTGAACAGGACATAAAAGGATCCAGGTTCCACAAAGGCGTTTTCATGATTCGTTTGACATTTTATCTGATCGTGATGCTTTGGATGATCGCGATTCCGTCTAAGAAATCTAAGGCAGAGGTAAAAGAGTTACGGGCTGGAGCGTCAGCAGTGGATGTTTCTCCACGGCAGTTTCCCGTCAGTTTACGAAGCGGGAAAGCGATGAATGCAAGCGCAGTTCATGACCCGCTACATGCCCGAGCGATCGTACTTAACGATGGCAAAACGACGCTCGCAATTGTCGTTGTCGACGCTTTAGGGGCTCCTCCGGAAATGCTCAACGAAGCAAAGCAAATTGCTGCACGGAAGACGGGAATACCTATTGAGCGAATGTTAATCTCATCAACTCATTCCCATTCGACGCCGCCTTCTAATCGCACAGAGGGTTCTCCGGGTGATGTGGCGTATCGTGCATTACTAATTAGAGGTCTCGCTCAAGCGATCATTCAAGCGTTTGAAAATCTGGACACGGCATTTGTTGGCGTAGGCTCACATGATCTTCCGGGTGAGGTGTTCAATCGCCGCTGGTTTTTGAAGCCAGGCAAAATGCCTGCAAACCCCTTCGGAAAGATGGATATCGTCAAAATGAACCCTGGAACGAGTCCGGAAGTCCTTGATCGACCTGCTGGTCCGACCGATCCAGAGTTGATGATTTTGTCGTTTCAAAACACAAGACGAAAACCGCTTGCAATGCTGGCGAACTACTCATTGCATTATGTTGGAGGTGTTAAGGAAAAACATGCTTCATCAGATTACTTTGGTGAATTTTCGCGTTTGATGCCAAGTCGTTTGCGAACTGGTTCTGACTTTGTGGCCATCATGTCGAATGGAGCTTCGGGAGACATCAATAATATTCCCTTTCTCGTGAATCGCCCTCCTCGCGAACCCTTCGAGCAGATCGGAATTGTTGCAAGAAAAGCCGCAGATGCTGCGTACTTCGCGTACAAGGAAATTGATTCGCACGATAGTAAGGTGACGCTGGACATGGTCAAACGGGAGGTCAACCTCATGTATCGGCGGCCAAGCGAAGACGACGTGGTTGCCGCCCGAAAAGTGCTTTCATTTACTGACCAAGACGAGATCGCTCGACTGCCGAAGAAGGCACAAAACTATGCAAAGCAAACATTGAAAGCGCACGAGCGTGAAGATAATTCCCTGACTGTCACCATTCAGGCGATTCGAATAGGAGAGTTTGCGATTGTTGGCATCCCTTTTGAAACACTCGTTGAGATCGGCCTGGAAATCAAAGATCGAAGCCCCTTTGCGAAGACGATGGTAATTGGACTGGCCAACGGTCGGCACGGCTACTTGCCACCTCCAGAACAACATCGCCTCGGTGGATATGAAACCTGGCTTGGCACAAACATAGTTCAAAAAGACGCCTCTGTGATTCTAACTGAGAACCTCTTGGAAATGTTGAATGAGCTGCAAAGTTCGATCAGTAAATGAATTTGATCAATAGTTGACGATAGCTTTTATGAGGGGAAAGCTATTTATATCATCCTTGGTAAACTTCGCCGGGCGATCCACCCGAGGCGTCGAAAAGTGGTTCCGGTGGATCAAACCGAAGCATTTTATTTCCTGTGGTCAGAGTAGCAAGAGTTCGGCATTAAGCGTCTTCACGGCTATGAAACGCCCTCTAGTCATTAATCAATTACGATCGATCATTAGCAGCGCACTATTGATGAGTTCGAGAGCTGAATCAAATCGCTCGTCTACAAAGTATAATGCCCACATTTCTTTATCGTTATTCTCATCATCTTCTCGTTTTGGATAGCCCATTAAGTCTAATAATTGAAATGCTCGAGGGTCGGAGTTATCGATTATAACCGAGTACACCAGTGAGGGTTGATCGTCATTGGGCTGATCAATTTCGATGAGCAGACGGTAGGGCATGGGGATGTCTTGGTCAGTTGGCAAAACATAATCGTCCGGATCGAATGAGCTGTTCTGCGTCGCGCCGGAGACACCATCGACATCCAGCTGCTCTTTTAGCTCCTTCTCAGACTTCGCCGCTTTTCGTTTCGCTTGTTCCCAGCCGCGGACTTTGAAATCCCAATAATGTAGAGTAGCTCGACCGACCGTCAGGTCGTCTGGTTCACGGAGCGTCTTGATGTGATAGAACGATGCGTTTTCCAGCCAGATTGCGACATGCGGTGGAGTCTTGGCGTCGAAGGCCTTTCCAGCTCGAATTGTCAGGACCATTTTGTACTTGGGTGAAGGGCTGTAATGGTAAACCAAGCCATTGTCCTTCATCTCGAATCTGTCGAGCGCAGGGCCCAAGTTCTGACTTAAAGACAGGATGCTGCGTATCGGCGCTGGTTGCCAGAGGAAGAGAGCCGTGAGTCCCACAGTGATTGCCAGTGTTGACCACAGAATTCGAGTCCGCATGTAGCGCGACAAATGGTTGAAATTGTTTGCTACATGCAACGCAATGAGTCCAACAAAGATGAATCCAATCAGCGCATGTAGACCGACGATCTGGATCGAAAACGGCCGAATGAACGCCAGGATTCCCGTCAGGACCAAAACGACAAAACTGAAAGCTGTCAGAAGTGAGACAAAGCTGCGGTTACGTTCTTTCATATGTACATCAGTCAGAAGTATTAGGGCTGAGGAATCTGCTGCCTGTCATCCCTCGCTCACGCTTCGGGTTACCTTAAGTCGGTCTACGCCTTATCTGGAACGATCTGCCCATGTTCACGGAGCAACGTGTGGATTTCCGAAATTGGAACTTCCAGAGGAGTTGTTCCAGCATTGGCAGCTAACGCAGCCGCGACACCCGCAGCTTGGCCCATGCCCATACACGATGCCTGTACTCGTAAACCGGAGTTCGCCAGTCGATCACTACTGACACATCGACCAGCGACGATGATGTTTCGGCTCGCTTTTGGAATTAGCGCTCTTAGCGGAATTGTGGGGACTTTGCCCGGCTTAAGCGGCTTCGGTCTCACACCTGTTTTTGTGTGAAGATCGACAGGGTAGAACGCATAGCTGATTGCGTCGTCGAATATGCGACCGGAGGTGTAGTCGTTCACTGTGATCAGCGTTTCGCCTTCAATGCGGTAGCTTTCGCGGAAACCTGTTTCCGGTTGCAGGTGCATCAATCGCTTCTTCTCTTTGCGAACCTTGGCGAGGATTGATTTTCGTCCAGTCAGGTTGGCCTCGGTTGCCGTCCTCGAATTCGTCGAGTCGGCACCATGAACGTAAAGTCGATGAATCTGATTCCTTCCCGGTTGATGTTCCTTGCCTAACATGAACAGAAACGAACCAGGCTGTCGTTCTTCCTCCTTTAAACGCGGCAGTCCCAGCATGCCTACGACTTCCGCACCACCGGTGCAGTCGATGATCTGCTTGCACCGTACCCTCCTGTTCGTTCCAAATCCAACACAATCAACCTGCCAGCCGTTGTCCGTCTTCGTGACTGCCTGCGGAAACTCGTAAAACGCGATATCCACGCCAGCTTGAGCACACTTCTCTTCGGCGAGAATCGCGTAGAGAAACTGATTGGTATAAACCTGATTCTGCCAGTGACGCTGCGGCACTCTGGCGAAGTTCGGAAGCTGTCCGCCGTCCAGTTCGACGCTTTCCTTGACCAGTTCCCAGCCGATTCCGGCGATGACCTGCTTACCCCACGCATCGAACAGACCAGGAAAAGCCACCCCGCCGGTTGTCGTCGTGCCACCGAGTTGACTGTTTCGTTCTACGATCAGCGTCTTCGCCCCAGCCCGACCGGCTTGGATGGCCGCAACATGACCTGCTGTTCCGCCACCGACCACGAGAACATCCACATCGTTGGTCACTTCAGGCTCAGCAGCGTCCGCGACCGTCTGAGCAGTCGCGTGTGAGGTCGAAGCAATCACCATACCTGCCGCTGCCGTGCCGAAGACAGACTTTTTTAGAAAATCACGGCGATCATCGTCATGGTTTGAGGTAGTCATTTAGGCTTGTCTTTCTGCTGAGGAAGGTTTGTTTTAGGAAGGTGTTTTTTCAGTCGCATGATCACCTCGGCGTGAGACGGAGTTGGCTCCTCTACCGCGAGATTAGTCCATTCGTTCGGGTCAGCCCAGTGATCATAGAGCTCTTCGCTTCCATCGACGTATCGGATGTATCGCCAGCGTTGGTCACGTACTGCGTGGTTGTTCTGTCCAAGAGTTGAAACGGCGACATGCTCCCAATCCGCATTCGGGTTATCGAGTAACGGCCGCAGACTCACACCCTCGAGTTTGGGATTCGCGGGCAGGCCGCAGAGATCAATCAGCGTCGGATAGAGACTCAACAACTCGACCGGCTTGTGAGATTTACCTTGCACTCCTTTCGGCACGCTGATGATTAACGGAACATGCGTCGTGCGTTCCCAGAGTGAGAACTTCGACCAGCGCTGTTTCTCGCCGAGATGGTAACCGTGGTCCGAGAACAGGACGACAATGGTGTTCTTTGCATGAGGCCCGCTATCGAGCGCATCGAGAACGCGACCAAGTTGATCGTCAGTCCACCGAACGCAGGCGAGGTAAGCGTGTACCGCCTGTTGCCAGCGGCCGTTCTCGCGCATCCAGTCGTGTGTCGGGATCTTCGGATTGCTCAGCGTCACCTTACGCGCTACATCGGGAATGTCGTTCCAGTCATCGACGTCAATCTGTGGGATCTGGATGTTGTCAATGCTCTCGTAAATCCGACGGGGAGGAAAAAATGGCACGTGAGGGCGATAAAAACCGACAGAGAGAAAAAAAGGCTTGTCGTGCTTGTTGCCAAGCTGTTCGGCGACCCAGGTGGCAGTGACGTGGTCAGTGAACTTCGCTTCGTCATAGTCCTGTGGGCCAAAATCCCAGGTTCTGTGCCATCCCTTCGGCTTCTTATGGACCGGTTGGTCGAGACCTTTCAGCCACTGTCCGAGACGCGGCCCCACAACCTGCGATTGCCTGGGCGTGCCACCATGAAAGACTTTCCCCGCCGTCAGCGTCTTGTAGCTACTGGCTGCAAAGTGCGCAGGCAGACTGATATGCGACTTCAGAAACTCTGGCTCTTTCGAGACGTGATAGTGATTGTCGTAAAACCCCGTCGACGAAGGCCTCCGCCCCCACAGCAAACTGATCCGCGAGGGATTGCACATCGTCCCCTGGCAATGGGCGTTCGTGAAGAGCATTCCCCGCGCCGCAAGACGGTCGATGTTCGGTGTCTGCGTTTGCGAGTGACCGCCCAGACAGCCGACCCAATCGTTGAGATCATCAACAGCAATGAGCAGGACGTTTGCACGGTCAGCAGCCGCGGTGCATTCGGACACCAACGAAAGCACGGAAATAAGGCAGAGGAGTCTGGTCATGGCGAGCTTCATTTCTCTCTGCGTTTTGGAGCAGTGGACACAAACTTGCCAGCCTGACGCTGTCTCGGGACATACCAATCATCCAACAGTGAGCTGAGTTCCTTCACGAGATCGGGGTTCTTTGTCGCAAGGTTAACCTTCTCGCCAGGATCAATCTTCAGGTCGTAAAGCTGGGGAGCCGCACCTTCGGGCGGGTACTTCATTTTTCCGGGGGCCCCGTCGTAGGTCAGCAGCAGCTTGTCGTGACCACGGATTACCCAACGATAAAGCAGCGACGCTTGTGGGTTCTCGATGTCAGCGATGTCGTGAGCGAACGACTCGCCGAACAACGTGTCGCGCTCGATGGCCTGACCGGTCTTCAACTGCGGCAGGAGATCGAGCCCGGGGAAGTCGTGCGGTTCTGTTGCTCCGGTGGCTGCCAGAACGGTCGGGACAAAATCAATTGACGAACAAAGTTCAGTCCGATCGGCTGCGGGAATGGTTCCGGGCCAGCGGAACATGATCGGTGTGCGAGTTCCAAATTCGTTGGGGCTGCGTTTGGATCGAGGTGCGTAGCTGCCTTTTTCGGTCTGAATCCAGCCGTTGTCGCAGACGTATAGCACGAGTGTGTTTTCTTTGATGCCTGAGTCGTCAATGTGATTCACCAACGCGCCGCAGGTTTCATCGAACCATTCACACATCGCATAGTATTTCGCGATTCGCTCCTGAACGCCCTTCGCCTTGTACTTCTCGAGAAGCCGTGCGGGAGGAGTGTGTGGCGTGTGCGGCATGAATGGTGCGTACCAGACAAAGAACGGTTTTTTATCTTTCACCGATTGGTCGATGAAATCAGTCACCGGCTTGAGTCCCTCGCGTCCAATCTTGAGTCCCGCATCGCCGTGCCGTCCTCGCGGTTTTGGGAAGCCCTGAGTCATCCCTTCGGTGAATCCACCACGCTGAAAAGAACCTTCCCACCACTTACCGCTTTGATGGCTGACGTAGCCCTTCTTCGCCAGCCACTGCGGCAGAGCACCGGTCTTGTCGATGTGGGAGATAAGAAGTTCTCTGGCGTCTTTGCCCGACCGATCAACGTGGGCTCTGTTGGCAGGCGTGTTCGCCGGGTCGTTTCCAGTCGTCTTGTTCTGATGCGAATAGAGACCCGTGATCAACGTCATCAGCGATGGGCGGCACAACGCGGTAGGAACATATCCGCGCCGGAATAACGCACTTTCCTTTGCAAGCTTGTCGAGATGAGGTGTTTCAATTTCCGCGTGCCCCATGAAGCCATAGTCGGTGTAGCCCTGGTCATCGGACAGGATCAGAACAATGTTGGGCGGTTGAGGTGCGGCGGCGTTTGCGAATGAACAGGCCATTAGCAGAGCGCTGAACAAGGTTAGTATTGATTTCGTCAAGGTATTGAATCTCCTGTCGTCAGACATCATCAGCGTTTACGTTATGTATCTCGCACGAAGTCACTAAGGCACGAAGATGGGCGATGATTCGCTTTGTGTCTTCGTGCCTTTGTGCGAGATTCTTTGGTTTGGTAGTTAGTGCGCCGCATCGGCGATCACTAAATCATTTCTGAAAGTATTCGTGCGCGGAATCACCGCCGCTGATCAGGTAGGCGGTCAGGTCGAGGATTTCATCTTTCGTCATTCGATTGAACAGGCCAACCGGCATCGGCGATGTCTTCGACACGATCAGTTCTTCAATCGTCTTGCGGTCGATGTCAACCCGCTTGTTGGGATCTGTGAGGTCCGTGTTAAGCGTGATACGGTCACCTTTCAGGTTGACCACGACGCCCGTGTGAACAAGGCCTTCTTCGGTGAGGACAGAGATTGCCGAAAACTGATCGTTGATGACTTTGCTTGGGTTGATCACCTGATCGAGCAGATCATGAGCCGAGTATCGTCGTCCGGCCGTCGTTAGATCTGGACCTGTCATGCCGCCTTGGTTTTGAAAGCGATGACAGGCGTAACAACCAGCTGCCGCGAACATCTTACGACCGTTGGCGAAGTTTCGGTTGTTCAGATTCGTTTGAGCTGCCAGCGAGAGTTCATCCAGTGTCCATTTTGTGTCTGATCGTCCATTGAAGATGGCACCGAGAGTTTCAAGTGCAGACTTCTTCTCCGGCTTCTTGGCGAGAACCTCTTTGAGCGACTTTTTCTGGGATTCGCTCAGTGATGCGACCGCATCATCACGTATGAACTGAATGAACTTCTCGAAGCTGGCTCCGCCACGATAATTTGCAGCTTTGAGGAACCACTCAAAGTATGCCGTTTGCAATTCGTCGGTCCAACCAGATTTCAGCATGCGGATTGAGCGAGCATACTGCACCTGCTCTTCCTGAGTCGGAGCAGATTTGATCAGGGCCATCGCCTTTGCAGCAAGCGTTGGTGACTGCAGCCACGCGAGCGTCTCGCACAGCAACCAGTTCAAATCAGAGGATTCAGTAGGAAACAACGGATCGATGGCAGCGGTCAGCTTTTGAACGGTTGCCTCATCAGGACGTTCGAATCGACTGAGGATAATTTGCAAAGTGCGTTGCAGTGTGAGTTGGCTGGTCGCGTCAAGTGTTGACAAGTCAATTGCAAGCACAGCGGTCAGCAGTTTGTCACGCATCGCTGTGTCGATCGATGGTGTAGAATCTGTTTGGTGTTGTGGGCAGACACCGCTCACACGAGCAAGTGCCAACAACGCTTCCACTTGTTTCTTTGAATCAGTTTCTGTCAACGCTCTCTCAGACCAAGTCTCGACGGGTTGATGCTCGATAGCGGTTCGTGCTGCAAAACGGATGAAGCGGTCGTCGTTAGACAGGTGGGGCCACGCAACCTTAATGGCGTCTGGATTCTGCTGACCATGGAATTCTTCCAGTTCACGACGTATTTGGCTCGCTCCGTTTTTCTGAACGATGACCGGAGCCTTCTCCGTCGATTCGTCGCCCACATACGTGACACGATAGAGTCCTGACTGTACTTTTCGTCCGCCGATTGTGAAGTACATCGCGCCGTCACCCGGATGGATGATTGCGTCGGTGATCGGCAGTGGAGCTCCTGTGACAAATTCTTCTTTGGTGGCTGTGTACGTAGAACCATCTGGCTTCAAATGAACGGCGTACAGTTTGCCCCAACTCCAGTCGAGAGCGTACAACGCATTCTGATACTTCGCTGGGAACTTCGCACCGTACCCGAAAGTCATTCCTGTCGGCGAGCCTGGTCCGATGTCGAGAACTGGGGGAAGATTGTCGGCATAAAATGTCGGGCGTTTGCCAGCTCCATTTCGCCATCCGTATTCGGCTCCGCTAACAACCTGGCAAATTCGAGTTGGACGATACCACGGTGTGTTGAAGTCGTACTCCATATCGGCGTCATACGTAAAGAGTTCCCCATCGTGATTGAATGCTGCATCGAAGATATTGCGAAAACCTGATGCATAGGCTTCAAACGTTTTCCCTTCTGGATCGACTTTGTAAATGATTCCACCCGGCGCAAGTCTTCCGCGATTGTGGCCTCGTCCGTCAGGCATGCTCGGAAGAAGATGATCTTCGCCCCAGACCTGTCGAACCTGCGATGTTTCCGCCAAGTCCGTTGGCGTTGTATTGTTTCCGGTGATCAGGAACAGCGACTCGCCATCAGGGCTCGGCACCACGGCATGAACACCGTGATCTCCCTTCGCTTCCATTTCCCGCAACATCTCAACCTTGTCTAGCTGATCGTCTCCATCACTGTCGGTAACCCGGTACAGACCCGATGGCACCTTCTTCTCATAGTCGTTGACGCCGACATACAAAGCATCAAATGCCCAAACCATTCCATTGACCGCTCGAATGTCGGCTGGCACAGGTTGCACATCAGTGCTACTCAAAGTCTTTCCGCTTGGCGGCGGTGTGATTCGATACAGCCCGCCAAACTGATCGCTGACGAGCAGTCGGCCTTTATTATCCGTACAGAGATTGACCCATGAACCGTGCGAATCGCCCGGCACAGAATAGAGAAGTTCGACTTTGAATCCCTCAGTGGCTTTGATGCGATCAATTGGAGTCGCTTTGTTCCCACTATTCGAGGATACCGCATTGATCGCAGCCTTAGCATCTTTGCCTTTCAGATGTCGCAATCCAATGTCTTTGAACTCGACCGTCATCGGTGCTCCGGCATGGAGTTGAAGTGCGAGAATCCCTTTTCGCTTCGCTTCCGGATGATCGTCCGTCAGGTCCATCGTCGTCACGCCATTGACTTGGTGAATCTGTCGGTTGCCGACCGCAATGATTGTCAGCTCGTTCCATTCGGTATCGACGAGCTTCTGGTTCTTGTCGCCGACTTCCCCGACAACTTTGGGCTTACCGTCTGCTCCAACGACAACCTTCTGGAAACGTTTAGCCACAATGCCTCGCCACTTTTCTGCGTACAGCATTCCGAAGAACTCAGGCTTCGGGTGCAAATCCGCCTGATAGCCTTTGCAGACAAAGTCTTCTGGCTTGCCGACCAACTCGCTGCGGTACTGCACGCCCGAGTTGTTTCCGGAAAAACGGACCTTCGCCTTAAACACGAAATCGCCAACGTCTCCGCCCTGCCAGACAAGGAACGTATTGCCTTTGGTTGGCTTGTCCTTTGTCGTCTGACCAAAGATCGCGCCGTCTTTAACAGACCAGAATTCGGTCTTCCCAGCCCAGCCGGTGAGGTCTTTACCATTGAAGATGGATTCGAATTCCTGAGCATTGGCAGTACCGGCGGCAGAAAGCAGTAGCAATGTTGTCAGTAGTTTCATAGATCGGGTCATTTGGCTTGTTCAAGGTTGAGATTGTTTTGGCTATTAGATTTGAAAGTGTGCTCTGAATCAACAACGCAATGAGCGTTTTCATTTTTCGCATTCCCAGAGTCGGACGGAGTCAAACACGATCCGGCCTGGCTACGGTGGCTACCTTCATCATC
>CALDJX010000078.1 GCA_937899075.1 uncultured Planctomyces sp.
CGGCAATCCCCTTTTTGAACCTGTAAAACAGAGTGTCCGTAACGTGGTGAATGAACTTGAGATTCTGCATCTGGATGACGAATGCGTTGCTGTGAACAAGCCGCCGGATCTGCTGGTGCATCGAAGTTTCGTCGCGACGACAGAGCGTGAGAACGTGGTCAGGACGTTGGGCCGCCAGCTTGGCCGAAGAGTCTTCACAGTCCATCGACTCGACCGGGCGACGTCGGGAGTTCTGATCTTCGGGTTGAATTCCGAAGCGGCGAGGTTACTGACGACTCAGTTTGAGCGGAGAGAAGTCGAGAAGACTTACCACGCGATCGTTCGCGGCTACACCGAAGATTCCGGGACGATCGACATGCCTCTCAAGGAGCCTTACGACCGGATCGCGACGCCGGCAGAAGCTGATGACGACAAGCCGGCGCAGGAAGCCATCACGAATTACGAGACGCTGGCGCGATCGGAGTTGCCGATCTCAGCGGGGAAGTATCCGACCAGCCGATTTTCGTTCGTGCGAGTGACGCCGCAGACGGGAAGGCGTCACCAGATCAGGCGACACTTCAAGCACACTTCGCATCCGATCGTTGGCGACATCAAGCACGGCGACAACCACGTCAATCAGCTCATCGAACGGGAATTCGAAATCCGACGGCTGATGCTCGTGGCGAGCGAACTGCGGATCGCTCATCCGGCGTCGGGTGAAGTAATGATCCTCACGGCAGCGTCGGGTGAGGCTTTTGATCGCTTACGCGAACGCCTTGAGCTGAATCCGGGATGCTTTGCGGAGGGGGCGTCTTAACGCACCAGTATGTTGGGTGGTGCGTAGAGACGCACTTTGCGGAAAAACTCCGTAACTCCCCGTCCGGAGCAGACCCGTGGCGCAACGAAAAACTGCCGAGTCTGTTCAGGTAACAGGCTCGGCAGTTGAATGTTTTCTGTGATCGAAGAAGCTGGCTGATCAGCACTCGATGAGCTGCTTTTCGAAGCTGATGTCGTACTTCTTCATCTTCTTGTAGAGCGTCGTTCGGTTGATGCTCAGAGCGGCGGCCGTCTTTTGACGATTCCAGCCGTGTTGCTCCAACGCGTTCAGGATGATCTGACGCTCTGGTACGACGAGAGCTGATCGCAGCGAACCGGCTGTGCCTGGCAGTTCCAGCGTGTTGCGATTTGGATCTTCGCGTCGCAGGTTTTCCGGCAGGTCGTCAACCATGACGGTTTCACCTCGCGACAGCACGACCGCTCGTTCGACAACGTTGACCAGTTCGCGGACGTTGCCAGGCCAGTTGTAACGCTGCATAACCTGAAGAGTTGTCTCGTCGAATCGTTTGATGTTCTTGCCGTTCCGCTCGTTCATTTCACCGATGTAATGCTCGACCAGAAGCGGGATTTCGCCCATGCGTTCTCGCAGTGGCGGCTGTGTAATCGAGATCACGTTGATTCGGTAGAAGAGGTCCTGCCGGAAGGTTCCGAGTCGGACGCGTTCTTCGAGGTCTTCATTCGTGGCGAGAATCAGCCGAACGTCGACTTTGTGAGTCGTCGTTCCGCCGACTGGTTCGAATTCTCGATCCTGCAGGACTCGCAGCAGTTTGACCTGCAGGCTTGGTGACGCCGTTGCGATTTCGTCCAGAAAGATGGTTCCGCCATCAGCCTGAAGGAATTTGCCCATCTTGTCGTGGTTGGCTCCCGTGAATGCTCCGGCAACGTGTCCGAAGAGTTCGCTTTCGAGCAATGTATCGGGCAGGGCTCCACAGGCGACTTCGACAAATGCCTGGTCGCGGCGAGTGCTAAGTTGATGCACGGCTCGCGCGGTCATCGTTTTACCGGTTCCGCTTTCGCCGAGGACCATGACTGTTGCTCGCGTGTCGGCGACGCTTTCGATCAGGTCGAACATCTTCTGCATTTTGTAGTCGCGACCGACGATGTTTGAGAGTCCGAAGCGTTCGTTGAGTTGTTTACGAAGACTCTTGTTCTCTTCAACGATCGCTCGCTGGCCGAGTGCTCGCTGGATGGCGAGGTTGAGTTCGTCGTCGATGACGGGCTTGGTCAGGTAGTCGAAGGCTCCGACTCGAATGGCCTCAACGGCGCTTTCGATGGTGCCATAGCCGGTCAGCATGATGACCGAGCTTTCCGGGCTGTTATCAGTGGCCCATTCGAGCAACTGGAACCCGTCCTGGTCCGGCAGGTTGACGTCGCAGATGACGACTTCGAATGGAAACTCCGCCATTCGTTCGATTGCCTGCTGGCAGGTAGAAGCTGTTTCCGTTCGGTGGCCGAGACCACGCAGGTAGTCGGCCATTGCTTCGAGGATGTGTTGATCGTCGTCAACCACCAGCAGAGAACCGTGATTATTCTTCATGGCTTTTTTCTTTCAGCGTTGCCGCGAGTGCTTCAGTGAATCCTGGAGTTCCTGAGGTGCTCGCTGCTTTGTTTCAGGTTCCGTTGCCGGAACGATGCCGGGATGTTTCCACCAGATTGACAGGATGCGCCGCACTTCCGTCGCGATCGTGCCAGTCGGGTGCCCGTTCGGTCGTGACGCAGGTCCATCGCTCGGGAGGGATGCATCTCTGTTGAAACCTGGACCACAGTGGCGGACCGTCAACAAACTCCTGTCGAATTTTGGCATCATGCTCGGTCAGGTTGTTCAACTTCGCGGAAGTGTCAGGTTGTGATGGCGGCGGAAATGCGTCAGCCGGACAGTGGCAGCCAATTTCTTTCCTCCCGAGTCACCTTAGTACCGAGTGACTTGCCGCGAGTTGAGTGCCCGTTTCCTGTCGAGAACTGTCGGGGGACACAGGCAGAGGATTCGGCAGAACCGGTGCAACCGATCTGAATGGCTTCAGGAATTCGCTTCAAACTCGGAGAGAAGTCGCGGTGGGCAGGCTGCGAGGAAAGTGGGCCAGCCACACTGCCGCGATTTTCTGGTAGTAGTTGAGGACGAATATGGGCAGAATTGTTATCGATACAGTGAGATGTGGCCTGCTTGACCGGTTCTGCGCCGCTCAACTAAGATTCCGAACCCGCTTCGTGCACCGGTTTTTCGAGTTGTGCGAATGATTGGCGAAATCTGATCGAGACCGCTCAGACAATGCCGACATAGTCGGGGATACGTTCTATCCAATTCTGGCATTCCGTGTTCTGTCGCATCTCAGTTGGCGATCGAGCGGTATCTCGGATGTGCGGCTTCGGTCGTGTCGTTTTCTAACGGGCCGCTGTTTTAAATCAGGCTGCGGGCCTCAATTCTCGCAGGTTTCGCAGCTTGTACGGAGTTCTCCCTTGAGAGCGATCTTTAGCGACATTCATGGAAATCTCGATGCCCTTGACGCCGTACTGGCCGACATCAAGGAGCAGGGGGTTGATGAGATCTACTGTCTCGGCGACATCGTCGGATACGGTCCGAACCCTCGCGAGTGTATCGATCGGGTCCGCGAACATTGCGCGGCGTCGTTGCTCGGCAACCATGACCAGGGAGCGTTGTTCGATCCCGAAGGGTTCAACGCCGGAGCTGAACGGGCCATTTTCTGGACACGATCTGTCCTCGAAACTGGCGAAGGCAGCGAGGAACGCTGGGAGTTTCTGGGCGATCTCCCGCGAGTCATCAAAGAACCCGATCATCTTTTTGTGCATGGTTCAGCG
>CALDJX010000079.1 GCA_937899075.1 uncultured Planctomyces sp.
ACCAAAACGAAATTCTCCTCGCCCACATCGCGTAACTTTCCAGATGCCCTCTTAGTCCCGAACTCCCACATCCATCGTGCCAGACCTTTGTTGTCCGAATGGTCGAGATGCTTCTTGATCCGACTTTTCAGATTCTCGGTTTCACCCACGTAGAGCAACTCGCTGGCGTCGAAGAAAAGGTACAGCGCTTGTTCGGTCGAGAGTTCGTTGGCGTTGATTTGATCAACCTGTAAATTGATGACTTGTGTTGGTGGCAGAATTCGAGCTGCAACCTCTGGTTCGAGATTTCCAGTCTTTCGGATGCTGAAAGCTGCCCAGCGGTACTGTAAGGGCGTGTGCCCCGGTGCAATTCTCGCGGCGATTTTATCGAATTCTGAAGCTCGATCGGGATCGCAGATTATCGAATCCAAACTAAGCTGATCGCGCCGTTCGAGGAAGCGGATCGCCATTTCAGCGGCGAAACGGTATTCGTCCTGATTCTTAAAGTGAGTCTGCTTCGACCGTGGACGCCCTGCCAATCCACCGGCTTTCCGGAGATTCAGGAGCGACCGGTTAAGCTCGGCTACCGGACCATTGAGGTCTCTCGAGAGGCACTCGGCGACAAACCGTTCGTTGAGCAGTGGATCGGCTACGACTCTGTCTGCCGAGAATCCGTTTGCCGCCGCGTCAAATGCATCTTTGAGGCGTTCGGGCATTACGCAGATCGCAGTTTGCTGTAGTTGAGTCTTGGTTTGTGTTTTTTCACAAGACAACATTGCCACGCAAGCATTCCTGCGCCGGTATGGTCCATTGGTAGGTACTGAACGAAGACTTTTTCACTTAGATTTAGCCATTCTTTACACTGTTGCTGATCGAGTGTTAGCTGGTTCCGAAGATTCTTTGTTTCGCCAGCGTACAATTTACGTGTTGGACTCTCACTCAAAAGATAAAGACCAGGACCATCAGGAAGTTCTCCGATATCAAGAGCTTCCAGTGGGGCCATCGCCTTGAACCGCGACGGAGCAGAAAGCGAGCTCGCTCGTCCTCTTGCGTCCGTTGCCTCTTTCCGCAATTTCAACGCGGCCCACCGGTACATTAGTTGCGAGTGCCCCGGAGCTAATCTCGACGCAGATTCGTCAAACCTGGAAGCGAGAACTGGGTCGCAAAGGATGTCGTCTAGGCTGCTTGCATCCTTGGCAGCAACTAATCGTTGCCAAGCAATTTCACTTGCGAACATATATTGATCGAATTCATTCCAAGTGAAACTGGTATGGCGAGTCGTGGGAATTGATTTCAATTTTCCTTGTTTGCGGAGAGCGAAGAGCAATCGATTCCAAGTGTACGGGTCGCCTGCTAGTCCCAACCGTTCACAAATTCCGAGAAAGTTTTGATTAAGCTCTGGATCTGCGACAACGCGGTCAGCCGAAAAACCATCATGCGTCTTTTTAAATGCCTCAATTATGCCGAGCTTGGTTAGTTCCGATTGTTGTTTAACGAGGTGCCGGTCAAGCTTGATTTTATCAATTGAGAAACTTCGCTTCTTTTTGCTGCTCTTTGGAGTTGTTCTTGGGGCACTCTTGGTGGGTTCTGGAGAGCCATCAAGACGATCCCCGACACGAACTGATGCGAGCCGCTTACGTCCGTACTCGACATAGTCTGACGACAGATCGATACCAATATGTCGGCGATTAAGTTTCTTCGCGACTGCCAATGTGGTTGCGCTGCCAGAGAATGGGTCTAAGACCAAATCCTCAGGCTCGGAACACGTGCGAATAATTCTCCCAAGCAACTGTTCAGGCATCTGGCATCCGTGGAAGCCGGCACGCTCTTTGAACGTTCCGGCAACGCGAGGGAAGTACCACGTGTCTTCTTCTGATGTGAAGGCGTTTGGCAGATCTTGCGGTCGTAACGTGAACGTCCGATCGTCGTCCGAAGCTGTCGCCATGTCATCGTCAGTGGTCATTTCGCCGATAGCATCTGCGGGGCGGATGAGCCATGTGTCGTCGGGTAGACGTCCTTTCGCGTTTGCTCGCTTGTCGTTGTAAACGAGTTCTCTGGCCGATGGTACTCGGTTGTCGAGGTCGTCAGCTCGGAAAGTGAAGTTCTCTGGATCTTTGACGAAGTGGAAGAGGTGAGCGTGCGACCGGGTGAATTTGTGTGAGCAGTTGACGCCGAATGTGTAGTACCAGATGACCCAGCTTCGGCAAGTAAAACCGATTTCCTGGCTGAGGATTTTGAGCTCGGCGGCGTATTCGTCACCAATCGCCAGCCAGAAAGTTCCGTCGGGCTTGAGGACGCGCGAGACGGCAGTGATCCATTGCTCGGACCAGTCGAGGTACTGCTGTTTTTCGAGCTTGTCATCGTAGACGTCGTACTCGTACCCGATGTTGAACGGCGGGTCGGCGAAGGCCAGATCGACGGAGCCCTCAGGAAGTGCATTCATGGCCTGAACGCAGTCGCCCAGCTGGATCGTGTTCAGATTGGCATCCATCTGGGGAACTCCGTTTCAAAACGCTCGACGATATTCTGTCACACGACGCGGGCATGATATCGAAGCTGGAGGTGCCAGCAAACCAGGTTGCGGCGTCCATCGATCGTGTCCGAAGTAGATTCCCGATTTGGATACGCGCGGTGATTTCGTCATTCCCGCGCAGGCGGGAACCCAGTTTCTTCGCGATTCTGGTTTCCCGCCTGCGCGGGAATGACGTGGCGGGACGTCGGGAAGTCACTTTGAACACATTACCAAGGGCGTCACGGTGAGGATTCTCGCGTGCTTTGACCCGGCCGGCGATTGTCGAAAGAATGGGGACTGATTGGCCAGCGTCGAAAGAGAAATTACACCCATGAGATACCTGATTTGCTCGATTATCGCCGTTGTTTTCGTCGCCGCGAGTTGTCTGCAAGCGGAAGCGGCTGCGGAGAAACCAAACTTCGTGCTGATCTATATTGACGATATGGGGTACGGGGATATTGGGCCGTACGGTTCGAAACTGAATCGGACTCCGCATCTCGACCGCATGGCTGCCGAAGGGATGAAGCTGACCAGCTTTTATGCCGCTCCGGTTTGCTCGGCGTCGAGGGCTCAGTTGCTGACTGGTTGTTACGCACCGCGAGTCAGCGTGCCGGGCGTTTTCTTTCCCGCTGGCCCCAAAGGATTGAATCCTTCCGAGCGGACGGTCGCTGAGTATCTCAAGGAATTCGGATACGCGACGACCTGCATCGGCAAATGGCACCTTGGTGACCAGCCGAATTTTCTGCCGACGAATCAAGGGTTCGATCATTACTTCGGGATTCCCTACTCGAACGACATGCAGCGCAACTCGCTGGAAGACGGTCGTCGAGTCACGCCGCTGCTGCGTGATGACAAAGTGGCCGAGCTGCTCGAAGACGAAGGGCAGCGGCGGGTGACTCGTGAGTACACCGAAGAAGCGGTGAAATTCATCGAAGAGGCTGACGACAAACCGTTCTTTCTTTATCTGCCTCACACGGCGATGCACGTGCCGTTGTTTCCTCACGAAGACTTTGCTGGCAAGTCGAAGAACGGCACGTACGGCGACTGGGTTGAGGAAGTTGACTGGAGCGTCGGGCAGATTCTCAACGCGTTGCGTGAAAACGATCTCGGTGAAAACACGCTGGTGATTTTCACGAGTGATAACGGGCCGTGGGCATCGAAGGGGGCCGCTGGCGGAGTGGCCGGGCCGCTGCGAGGCAGCAAAGGTTGCACGCTGGAAGGCGGCGTTCGCGAGCCGACGATCGCCTGGTGGCCGGGCACGGTCGCTGCGGGCAGCAGTTGCGATGCCGTCTGCGGGACGACGGACGTCCTGCCGACGTTCGTCAAGCTGGGTGGCTCGGACATTGGCAAGCCGGTGCCGTCGGTGACGATCGACGGAAAAGACATCTCGCCCATCCTGCTTGGCAAGACAAAAGAATCGCCGCACGAGGCGTGGTTCTACTATCAGGGCACGACGCTGCAGGCTGTTCGGTCGGGGCCGTGGAAGCTGGCGATCACTCCGCAGTCGATCGGGATGGGCATGAAGGAACGGCCTGATGATCTGACGTCGAAAGAACCTCGACTCTATAACCTCGATGAAGAAATCGGCGAGATCACCAATCTGGCTGACAAGCATCCGGAAGTCGTCGCCCGCCTGCAGAAACTGATCGACGGGATGGTCGCTGATATTGGCAGTGGACAACCAGGCCCCGGAGTTCGACCTGCTGGCGAAGTCGAAAACCGGGTCACGCTTTACCCGACTCAGCCACGAAAGCCGAGAGGACGCCCGACGACGCCGGTCAGCAAAGCGACAGACAAACCGCTCGACTGGAGTAAGGTCAAACTCGGCGATGTTTACTCGTCCGGTTCTGCGCCGGCCATCGCTCGCAAGCCGTTTTCGATTCAATGCTCAGTGGTGCCCGCTGATGGAAAAACTGGTGAGGGCGTCATCGTCGCGCACGGAGGCTCGGCCATCGGGTACGTGCTTTATCTGAAGGCTGATTCAGTCATCTTCGCGACGCGGAATGCTGGCATCGTCAGCCGAGTGGAGATGCGGGTCGCACGCGGTGAGACCATGAAAATCGCCGCAGAAATGGCCAATGACGGCACTCTGAGTCTGAAAGTCAACGACGCTGAAGCGGTTTTCGAAAAGTCGCCGGGCCTGTTGAAGTCGCACCCGCAGGAAGATCTCAGCATCGGCCATGACGACCGAAATCCGGTTGACCCCGATTCGCCGACGAAGCCGTTCAAAGGCCTGTTGACGTCGCTGAAAATCGTGGTCGAGTGACAGGCGGAAGTCGTGACCGTAAACTTCTGTTTTCTCGTGGTAGTTTGGGGAGAAAGCATGAGTGATCAGATTCAGAGCACGCTGCTCGAACAATTCGGATTCGGCGAATTCCGACCGGGGCAACTGCAGGTGATTGAGAACCTGGTTGCCGGGCGGTCTTCGGCTGCGGTTTTTCCGACC
>CALDJX010000080.1 GCA_937899075.1 uncultured Planctomyces sp.
TCTGTTCCGCCGACGATGAGCAGGTCGGTCTGAACTTCCTCGACCGCTGCAAGAGCCGTCGCTGGAGTCATCACGCCAAGGATCAGAACGGCCAACAGAGCAAGCTTGATTTGCATGATGAATGTCCTACGGTTTTCAAAACTTGAAAATTTCTTGAGGTGTTGGGAAGGCTCTTTGATTTCCGGAGTTTCTTTCCGATCAGTAGGGTATGACAAGCGAAGCGCCGGCATACCATCACGCGTTGCTCAACTGTTTCAATTCAGGTTCGATGCGGCGCAGGCCTTCTTCAACCGACACTCGCGGTGTGTATCCAAAATCTCGAACTGCTTTGTCGATCGAATAACTGTGAGACGATGCGAGTTGTCCCGCAAGGAACCGGGTCATGGGCGGCTCGCCGCTTAAACGCAGCATTGACCAGACGCCTTCACAGACTGCTCCGACTCGATGTGCAGCCTTCGCGGAAATCCGCTTACCCACTGGCGGCAGCCCCGCGCAGCCCAGCAGCGTGTTGATCCATTCGGAACAGTTCACGGGCTGCGGTTCGTTAATAAAGTAGACCTGTCCGGCGACGGCCGAGCCTGGCTCCAAAGCGTTTGCCGCTTGAAGATGCGCGGCGGCGACGTTTTCGACATAGGCCATCGAGATGACGTTGGTTCCGTCGCCGACAAGTCGCAGCCGTCCGCTTTGTGCTCGCTGAATCAGTCTCGGGACAAGCTGCGTGTCGCGAGGCCCCCAGATCAAATGCGGCCTTAATGCGCACGTTGCGAGTTCCGGACCGTTCGCCGCGATCACGGCCTGTTCGGCCAGAGCCTTACTGTGCGGGTAGTGCGAAAGAAATTTCGTCGGGTACGGCAGAGACTCGTCCGCATCGATGTGGTCATGCCCGTCGAAAATCACGCTCGGCGAGCTGGTATGGACGAGCTTTCGCACTCCGTGCTTCCGGCAGCCGGCGATGATATTTTCCGTGCCGACTGTGTTGATCCCGTGGAACATTTTCCACGGCCCCCAGATGCCGGGCACAGCCGCGACGTGAAACACTGCGTCCACTCCGTCACACGCTGATTCGACAATCTCGGCGTTCTGGATATCGCCCTGAACCCAGTCGACGCCGAGCTGGTCCAGCCGCTCGTAGCGTTTTCGGCAGATCACGCGGACATCGACGCCGTCGTCAAGCAACTGCTCAACGATATACAGCCCGAGAAACCCTCCCCCGCCGGTTACCAGTACTTTCATGACAAATCCGAAATTTCGCTTTGTGTTTACGTCGACTCGCTTGATTTCAACCAGCCGTCAGATCACCAGGCGGACGAGTTAAGCCACAGAGGACACAGAGATCACAGAGAACGTTTCACGATGAATCCTTGTCTCTGAGTTCTCTGTGAACTCTGTGGCTGAAAACCAGAAAAGTTGTGTCAGGAACTGACCGCGAGGTCGTGACGAACTTCGCAAGAACGCTCAAACAAGACGATCATTCGCAACTCACGAGCGGTAGCTCGAACAAGGCGGCCTCGCCGCCTCGAAACAAAGCGGCCATGTGGCCGTCGTTGACGCTCCAACGTTGGACTACTATAGAGACTCAGCCGCGCCAATCACCCTACTTCCTGCGGCCACTAATCAGGATGAATTGATATGACTGAGCGAATTTTCAACTTCTCGGCCGGCCCGGCCGTGATGCCCGTCGAAGTTCTGGAAGAAGCCCGTGAAGACCTCGTGTCTCTTCGTGGAACCGGCATCGGCGTCCTTGAGCATTCGCATCGTGGCAAAGCCTTTACGGCGGTGCGGGACGAAGCCGAAACGGCGATCCGCAAAGTCGGCTCGATTCCTGACAACTACAAAGTGCTGTTCCTGCAGGGCGGAGCGTCGTTGCAGTTCGCGATGCTGCCGATGAATTTTCTGTCGGAAGGACAAACCGCAGATTACATCGTCACCGGAGCCTGGGCTCAAAAGGCGACCAAAGAGGCGAAACATTTCGGTACCCCGCACGAGGCAGCCTCCAGCGAAGACCGAAACTTCTGTTACATCCCGAAAAAATACGACTTCTCGGCCGACGCCAGGTACGTTCACTTCACGTCGAACAACACAATCTTCGGAACTCAGTTCGCGTCAGAGCCTGACATCCCGGAAGGCGGCACGCTGATCTGCGATGCCAGCAGCGACATTTTTTCTCGACCGATCGACATTTCGAAGTACGGCATGATTTACGCGGGCGCTCAAAAGAATCTCGGCCCCAGCGGAGTCACGCTGGTCATCATTCGGGACGACCTCGTCGAAGCCGGCAAGAGTTCCATCCCGGCGATGCTTCAATACCGGACGTACGCCGAAAACGATTCGATGTACAACACGCCGCCAGCGTTCGGCATCTACCTCGTTGGCCGAGTCTGCCAGTGGCTGCTTAACAACGGCGGCCTGACCGCCATCCAGGCCCGCAACGAAGCGAAAGCCGCGAAGCTGTACGACTACCTGGAAACCAGCTCGCTGTTCAGCGCGACCGCCGATGTCGACAGCCGCTCAAAAATGAACGTGACTTTCGTAACCGGCGACGCAGACACCGACGCCGAGTTCATCAAACAAGCCACCGCTGCAAACTTCGACGGCCTGAAAGGCCACCGCAGCGTCGGCGGAATGCGAGCCAGCATCTACAACGCCTTCCCATCCGAAGGCGTCGACGCTCTGATCGACTTCATGAAAGACTTCGAAGCATCACGAGGTTAGGTTCACATCAGATCGCTACTACAGTGCCACCCGACGACCGATGCTTATTCTATTAGGCGGATTCGGATTTCATTTGGCGTCTGAACAGTGACATGAATGTCGGACAAAACCGCGGCGTTGGCTTGGAGCCAATCACGCAAGAGCGTGCCACCCA
>CALDJX010000081.1 GCA_937899075.1 uncultured Planctomyces sp.
TGGTCAACCGTCGCCAACGCTCAGCGGCAACGATTTCCGCAGCAGACACGGAATCGTCACAAAAGGCTCGGTGTTCAAACCGCATCGGTTTACTGAGGGTACGACAAGCGGGGCTGCGAACGAGTTCTCGCTACGCCGCCTTATCCAGACGCTCGACGTTGCCGTTGGCGAGTCTGACGATCCGGTGCGATTGTTTCGCGATCGCGTCGTCGTGGGTGACCATCACGATCGTCAGGCCGTGATCTTCGTTGAGCGAACACAGCAGGTCCATGATGCCTTGGCCGGTCTGAGCGTCCAGGTTTCCTGTTGGCTCATCTGCCAGCAGGACTTCCGGTCGAGCGACCAGTGCGCGGGCGATGGCCGCTCGCTGCATTTCTCCGCCGGACAGTTCCGATGGGCGATGCTTCAGGCGGTGCGACAGCCCAACCTGTTCGATAATCGCGTTGGCCTGGTCACGATATTCGCGACGGTGCTTCCAGTATCGCATTGCCGAATCGCGAATCATCAGTGGAGCCAGTACGTTCTCCAGAACGTTCAGCTCGGGGAGCAGATGATAGAACTGGAAGATGAACCCGAAGACTCGGTTTCTGATCACATCGCGGGTCGCCGGAGGGAGATTATCGACTCGAAGAGTTTCCGTTGGCTTCCCGTCGGCACCCTCGCATCGCAATCGGACTTCTCCGACCGTTGGCTGGTCAAGAAGCCCCATCAGATGGAGCAGCGTGCTTTTGCCGCTTCCCGACTGACCGACGATCGAGAGGAATTCGCCGCGATGAGCGTGCATCTCGACGCCGCGGAGGACCGGGATCCGATGCTGCCCCTTCATGTAAACCTTCTCGATCGCGACCGCTGACAGATGTCGAGTGGAAGCGTCGTTTTTCGAGGGTTGTGGAAAGGCAGGCATGATTCATTTCCGTTCGTAATAAATGATTGTTCGCAGTTGAACCGTGACGCGAGAAGCCGTCGCCTAGCCAGCGTCGGGCCGGACTGACTGGCCGGAACGACTGGCAAGGCGGAACGCTGGCGTCACTCGTACCGTAGAGCCTGAACCGGGTGCAGCCGCGACGCTCTTCGAGCGGGCAACACGCTGGCCAGCACGGCAATCACGATCGCTCCGAACGCTACGGAGATCACCATGACGGCGTTGACCTGCGTCGGGATGCTGGGGAAATAATAGATGCGTTCGTCGAAGACCTTTCGCCCCATAATGATCGCAAGGATCCCCTCGATTTCGTTGATGTACCGAACAAACAACAAGCCCAGCACCGCGCCGACGCCGCTTCCCACCAGGCCGAGTGCCAGTCCGTAATAAAGGAAGATCGACATCACTCCGCGCGAACTGGCTCCGAGCGCTTTCAGGATTCCGATGTCCCGAGTTTTCTCGACGACGATCATGTAGAAGATCGCGAGGATTCCGAAACCGGCGACGGCGATAATCAGGAACAGCAGAACGTTCAGGATCGCCGCTTCAATGTCGACTGCCGCCAGCAGCGGGCCCTGCTTCTGTTCCCACGTTCGAACCGTGAAAAGGTGCGGAGGAAAAGCGTTCTGCAAACTGCGAACAACTTCCGGAGCGTTGTCGTAATCTTTCAGCCGAATCTTGAGCGTTGTGACGGCACCTTTGCCTGACTGAGGGTCAATCATCCCTCGCATTTCCTGAAGGTACTCCAGGTTGCAGAAGACGAGGTTGGCGTCGTACTCGCTCATCCCGCTTTTGTAGACGTCGACGACCGTCGCAAAGAAGTGACGAGGCTCCGGCGGGCTGCCGGCACTGACCGTGCTGATTTTCACGTCGTCGCCAGGGTGAACCATCCGTTCAAGCTGCACACCGCCCGTCCGAGGATCCTCACGAAGAATTTCGATCAGCCCGGCGCCGATGTAGATCCGACCGTGCAGCGGGGCGTCGACATCGGCTGTCGCATCGTTGCCTGCGAGGTTGGCTTCGATCAGCTCCTCAGGAACCAGCAGATTTTTGAACGGGTCGTCAGAACTGCGTCCCGCGCCTTCCAGTTCGGCGTCTTCTGTGGCGGCTGTCTGGATGACCTTTTGAGCATTCGGATCCTGCCCCACCCATTCGAAGTCGCGATGAGCTGGGTTGACCGGTCCAACAGCCGGTCCCGGTGGAGCGGCTGGAACTGCATTCGCAGTCGCCAGAGTGCCCAACTGCTGAGGCTCGCTGCTGGTCTCTTCGAATTTCGGAGTTCCACGAGGCTCGCCGGAATCGAACACCGGTTCGTCCGGCATGAGCTGTTCGACCGGTTCCTCGTCGAATGGATCAACATCGTTTGCCGACGGTTGAAAGAACAGACGCTGCCGCTCTTTCCAAGCCGTTCGATAAGCGAGAGCTTCGTCTGTCAAATCCCAGTTTGGACTCGCACCTTCCGACCGCAGGCGGCGGCGAGTCACGACATCGTCTTCGACAATGTCTCGGAAGCTGTCGAGATGTCCCTGCAACGGGCTGACTTTCGACTCGGCTTCAGGATCGATCCCGACCAGAGTGACCGGCCGAGGAATCCACTGTCCGCCGCGGCGAAAATGCAGCAGTCCGAAAACTTCGACCGTCGCGGAAATCGCTTCAATCCGGTCGCCGGTTACCGCGCGAGCACGGGCCATCAATTCCTGAGCGTCGGCTTCGCCGTTCAGGCTGTTTGTCTCGATGTCGACGTCGGCGAGGATCCCGTTGATCCGAGTTCGCATTTCATACGAGAAGCCCGACATCACGCTGTTGACGACGATCATCGTCGCCACGCCGAGCATCACGCTGATAATGCTGGCCAGAGCGATATACCGCGTCCGCAGATACCGCGTACACAAAAGCAGCCTGTACATGAGCCATTCCCTTGGCAGTCATCGCCCGCGTCGGTCTTCGCGCAAAGAGACTCTCTGCACAACCCGCGAACCAGTCCCTCAACTTCTCCGCCGAACCCTCCAGTCCAACGCGAAGACCGGAAGCATCACCAGGTCTGCGATTTGCGTCAATCCGGGATTTGGCGTTCGCCAATCGTCGACCGGAACGAAAAACGGCTCGCCCTGGTGAAAGGACGAGCCGTTTAATTGAGAAGTCGAGTTTCAGTTTCGGTAAGTGATCTCGCAACTCAGTCGCATTTCACATAGCGATAGTACGCTGGAGTAGCCGATTCCAGTACAACCGGAGCGTAGCCTGGTGGGCAATAGTTCGGTGAGTAATAGCTGACACCTGTCGTCTTGCCTTCAGTCTTGCACTCGTCGTCAGAGATGAGCCGCTTCAAGGCCTTGCCCAGTTTCTGCCGCTCCTCAATCAATTCCTGCTGCCGAATCTCGCAGTCAATAAACTTCCCGAAGTCGAGCGAGCCGTCTGCACGCTTGTAGTCGCAATCCAGAGAATACCCGTAGCAACCAGCCTTGCAGTCTGTTGAGCTGTCGCCGGTGCCGACCAGCCGCCGAATCACTTTCGCCAGTTTTTCACGGTCTTCGCAGAGCTCCTGTTCTTTCAGCAACTCAGCAAGCGCGTCGTTCAGCCCTGGTTTCTGGGCGGGTTTCGGGGCCGGCTTTTTTGCAGGCAGCTTGTGGTTCGACTTCTTCATTGCGTCGATCACGAGTTGTGCAATCCCCGGGGCAGCCTTCTGGATTTCCAAGGAGACGATTTTTGAGACTTCTTCTCGCTCCTCTTTGTCCAGACCTCCCGCAAATAAGTTTTGTCCTGAAAGCATTGACACTGCTAACGCCACCACGCAATACGTCGTCCAATTTCTGCTCATGACTGTCAACTCCTGCTTCAACTGGTCATAAAAATGCCGGGGATCCGGCAACTGGCCCGTCCTCAGAGCCATCTGTACTGTTCGGAGTTTTGTACACGTTGAAAAAAACCTGAACACCCCGTCCTCAGCAAACCTGCATTTTTATTCAAAATCCCCCAATTCTCATAACCCCTACAATTGACACCCTGCCCATCTTGACTATCTTGTGATTCAGTACTGGATTTATGTGCCGGCATTGCCCGGTTGCCAGTCTTGCTGGAAGTGCTGCCAGCTTGCTAACGCCGCTGAAATCGCAACACCAGAGCTCATTTGTCAACGAAGGAGCTGAGGAATGTCTGTCCAAAGAATCACTTTGGCAGCCGTAGTGGTAACTGCCAGTTGCAACTTGACAATGGCTCAGTCGCCCGATGCCCCGAGAAACTGCGTGTGTCCCGTCGGAACTTCTTCTGTGAATTCGGGCTTGGACATGTGGCAATCGAGGGTTCTATCCACGCGGACTTTCCCCGTTACGACGCGGCTGCTTTCGTCACGAATCGTGGCGACTGGCTTTGCACCGGCAACGCAATTTAATTCGCTGAATTCTATGTCGACGTTCGGATCGGCGTCGGGTCCTCTGACGACCTCGTTCGTGAGCAATTCCGCCCCAGTCGTTCAGTCGTTCACAAATTTCGGATCGCAGTCAAACGTTGGATTCCCAGCGACCTTTGCAGCTCCGTCAACATTTACATTCACCCCTCTGGCGACGGCCAACTTGCAACCTGGCATTGTTCAGCCAGCCACTGTCAACGTTCTAGCGCCGCAGATCGCCAATGACGGCTGCCGATCGTCAACAGTCAGCGTTAAGCGTTCTGCAACGTCGTCGTGCTGCTCGTCGGAAACTCTGGCGAGTTTCTCGAACCGCATCGAAGCGCTGGATAGGAAGCTCTCGTTACTGGAAAAATCGCTCGATCAACAGGACGACGACATCGGAGAACTGCTGCCCGACGACAGCAAGGCAGGAAACGACCAGCCGAAATCATCGGGCGATCCGATCGATGAACTGCTGAACTGCTGGGCGGGTCCGTCGAGTAGCCGAGCATTGGTGTGATCGTGTCTTTAGGACGACACAAATCCACGGGCTGAATCGCGCGAGTCAGGGAGCGTTACGATGAGAAACGGATGGCTGCGTCGTTGGGTGGTGTTATGCCTGGTGGCCTGCTTCTGGGGCACGGGGACGTCTGCGGTGTTCTGCGGCGAAGAGATCGGCTCGCTGCTGGAATCGTTGCTCGGGCAGAATGCCCCTGCAGAACCAGACCGCTACGACGATCAGCTCGAATTCGGATCGCAGATTCATTTTCGGGCATTGCCCGGAAAGCTGCATCGTCCGACGCTGAAACGAGCTCCTCATTTGCCTGCAGCTCCCGGCATCAGGATCGTCGATCCCTTCGGGAAGATCCGGAAGCTCGTGCTCTTGCTGCGGTTCAAGGATCACGCTGACCGGAACCTACCTGATAAAGACGCTTACGAGGCCGTCTTTAACGGCGTCGGTGGGCATCCCGAATTTGCGACCAGTGGTAGCGCCCGGGAATACAGCCTGGAAGTTTCATACGGGAAAATGGAGATCACAACGACGATTGTCGGCTGGATTGACCTCCCGGAAACCGAGCAGTACTACGCGAATGGCGTGGAAGGTGACCCCGAGCGTTTGGCAGAAGGGATCAAGTTCGCGCTTGAGCATGCTGATCGGGGGAGACTGGTTGACTTCTCCGACTTCGATCGAAATGGCGATCGGTATGTCGACCTCTTCAGCATCATCCACTCTGGCTACGGCGCTGAATTTCCCGGGGCGGACATTGATGGCACCCCTCCGAAAGATCGCATCTGGTCTCACCAATGGCGCATCCCGGTCTGGACGTCTCCCAGTTCGCGAACGCGCGTGAGCGAGTACTCCTGTTCGACGGGGCTCCGGGGCGTTGAAGGCACGATGCCATGTCGCATCGGATTGCTGGCTCATGAAGTGGCGCACCTGGGCGGTCTTCCAGACCTCTACGATGGCCATGAGGGGCAGGGCATCGGTGCCTGGGGGTTGCTTGGATATTCTGAAGGGTTCGGGAATTCAGGCCACACACCGTCGCACTTCAGTCCTTGGGCGAAGTTCAAGCTGAAGTGGTTGCAACTCAAAGATTTGACCGAGTCGGGCACCCACCGGATCAAAAATATTGAGAACTATCCCGACGTTTATCGCATTCGGGATGGCTTCCCGGACGGTGAGTATCTGCTGATCGAGAATCGTCAGCCGACAGGTTTCGATCGTGAACTGCCAGGCGGTATCGGGGGGCTGGCTATCTGGCACATCGACGAAAACAAGCGGCATAATCGCGAACCAGGCTATCCTGACATGCCGGGTTGGCCAGACAACAATTCGCACTACATGGTCGCGCTGTTGCAGGCTGACGGTCGGTTTGATCTTGAGCGTGGACGAAATCTCGGCGACAGCGGCGACTTATTCCGGGGCGGTGCCGGTGGAGTCAATCGTGTCAGCGCACATGAGCCGCACGGCCTGCATCCTTATCGTCCGGATCCGAACGTCGAACGAGTCCTGCACCGAATCAGTGAGATTTCAGAGCCGGGCGAAGAGATGACTTTTCGCTACGACGTTGAGTCCTCGCACGGAAACAGCAGTTCCGATAGGCAGTCCGTTGCGTCAGGGCGTACTGTGGAGTCGGCAGCCACATCCGACAGATCAATTGGCGAAAGCGCAGCTGGCAAAGAGAACAGCCAACTCAAATCGCCAATCCATGTCCGGATACTGCCGGGGCACAATTACAGCCCGCCCGTCGCCTTGCCTCCTGAATCCACCGCTCCGGGAAAACTCCCATTACATCCTCGAGGCCACTACAGAAAGCTTGTTTTGCTGCTGCGTTTCAAAGGGCATCAAAATCGTAATGTTCCGCATCGCGAAGTGTTCGAGACAATGTTCAACAAACCGGGAGGACATCCAACTCTTGCAGAAAGAGGAAGCGCCTTCGACTACAGTGGCGAAGTTTCGTACGGGCACATGACGATTACATCTCACATTGTCGACTGGATCGATTTGCCGAAGTCCGAACAGTACTACTCTGGTGAAGTTAGCGGCGTCGGCAAAGGCAACCGGATAGCTGAAGCAGTCACTTACGCTCTGGACTACATTGACCGGAATAGCGATATTGACCTGGCAGAATTCGATCAGAATCACGACGGTTACGTTGATGTCTTCGCAGTTATCCACTCAGGATATGGTGCCGAGACCGAAACGTCGGACGCTCTTGGAGTGTCCTATCTGAATCGCGTCTGGTCGCATCAATCCAATATCCCGTATTGGACTTCCAGTCGATCAAATATCAGCGTCGAAAATTATGCGATGTCGACCGCATTTAAAGGTGATCGTGGTTCGTCACCAACCGGCATCGGCCTTATCGTTCATGAAACCGCTCATCTGGCGCGATTGCCCGATCTCTATGGTGGCGATAATGGGGGAAGTGGAATCGGCGCATGGGGATTAATGGGCATACATCAAGGCTTCCGTCTTGACGGACACGCACCATCGCATCTCGACCCTTGGGGAAAAATGAAGGTGGGTTGGGTAACGCCAACCGATCTGACGCGATCAGATGTGTATCGGATCCGAAATATTGAAGATCACCCTGATGTGTTCCGAATTAAAGACGGGTTTCCAGTCGGGGAATACATTCTGATCGAAAATCGGCAGCCTGTCCGATTTCACAAGTATCTCCCTGGTAATGTTGGAGGACTGGCGATCTGGCATATTGACGAAAACAAGCCGGATAATAATGAACCTGGCTATCCAGGGATGCTTGGTTGGCCGCAAAACGACTCACATTACAAAGTTGCTTTATTGCAAGCCGATGGTCGATTTGACCTTGAAAAAGGACAGAACTACGGCGAT
>CALDJX010000082.1 GCA_937899075.1 uncultured Planctomyces sp.
CGCCGGGCGTTCCCTGAGTGTTGTGGGATCGTTGAGTTGAGCAACCAGGGAAACGCCTTCGAGGTGCCGATTCGCAGGCAAGCCGCACAGTTCGACCAGCGTCGGGTAGATGTCGATCAGACTGGCCGGTTCGGCGCATGTCTTGCCCGGCTTGATACCGGCTCCGGCAAAAAGGAGCGGAACTCGCGTCGACTCTTCCCACAGCGTGCGCTTGGCCCAGTGCTGTTTCTCACCAAGATGGAATCCGTGATCGCTCCACAGAACGATTACCGTGTTGTCGGCATGCGGGCTGGACTTCAGAGCATCCACAACAATACCCACGCAATGGTCGACGAAGCTGATCGATGCCAGATAGGCATGTGTCAGGCTCCTCTGTTTGCCGTCTCTGATGACCTCGGCATGAGTCGGAGCAACGGCATAGTCGTTGATGCTAAGAAAGTTCTTCGGAAGATCATCGAGGTCCGACTTCGGGTTCCGGGGCAGCATCAACGAATTCGCTTCGTAAAGACTGAACCACTTCGGGGGCACAAACAGAGGAACATGTGGTCGAAAGAAACCAACTGTCATGAAGAACGGTTTGCCGGAATCCTGCCGCAGCGCTTTGGCCGCGTTCTGCGCCAATTCAAAGTCAGCCATCTCAGCGTCGGTCTCTGGATACGCTCCCCAGTCCCACGCCCCACTCCACGAAGTGGGGCGGCTCATCGGTTTGCGAGGCCTGGGACTTTTCCTGCGACCAAGCGATTGGTCGACGTCACCGGCTAACCTTCCACCGAAACCGTGATGCAACACCTTTCCGCCGGACAGCGTGTAATAACCATTGTCTTTGAAGTAACGCTGCATCGTGGGAACGTCGGTCAGAGCAGGCAGCTCCTCGTACTTCGGCCCGATTTCATAACTGCCGTGCGTCGTTGCCGCGAGTCCGGACATCACGCTGACACGTGAGCAAGTACAGACTGGCACGGCACAATGGGCGTTGGTGAAAATTTGACCCCGCTTTGCCAACGCGTCCATGTGAGGTGTCAACGCTTGAGGGTGCCCTCCAAGAAACCCAACCCAGTCATTGAGATCGTCGATGCAGATCATCACGATGTTCGGACTGGGTGCCTCGGCATAGCATTCCCCGGTGAGGAGAATCGAAACTAAGGCAATCGTCGTTGCCGGCACGGATCTGATTGTTCGTCTATTCGCCATATCATTTTCTATTCAAACTCAGCAGCGTCTCACGTCCAGCCCTGCGCGTTTTCCTCTGTCGTTTCGCTACGAATCACTTTGCCACTTTCCACACAGCGTCTTCTGCCACCGAAAACGACCCCATCGTCTTTTCTTCCAAGTGACTGATCAGTCGCTCGAACTCGGCAACCTCGCCTGATCCTGGAGCTTCGGTCAGAAAGAGTGGCCACTTCGGCTGGCCCCAGAATGTTTCTTCGTAGGTGTCGCCTTCCCGCTCGACGAGCAGCAGACCCGATGTGATATTGCCACCGACGTCTCCGAAAAGGAGATCGAGCTCGACCGAGCCGCCGCTAAGTTCGATCCACTCACTGCAGGCGAAACCGGCTGGTGCAATCAAACACGGCAAAGCGGGATTGTCAGTTCGCGGGATGCCAAGTTTCTTAAATGAAGAATCACGCCGCGATCCTTCAAAGACAGGCTTTCCATCAATAGCAACCAGCAGATGATTGTCGGCGTAACCCCAGAATCGATAGCGTCCCGGCCGAGGCGGAAGAACCTGACCGTGATACCACGCCATCCAGCCGCCTTCGCGTGAGTAAGGTGTCAGACCCGTGCGGTCAGGGAATTCGTGAAAGGCTCCTGCGATGCCACAAAAACTGAGCGGCTCACCTTGCTGGAATGCTTCCACGCAAGTTCGATCCCGAAAATCAGACTGGATCAGCGGCAATAGACCCTGCCCGATCACATCCTTATCCAGCCTTTCCTTAGCCAGCGTGGTTGAGGTACCGTAACCAAGAACCACTCCGCTGAAGGAACCGCCACCTGGATTCGTTGCCGAAAGCGATAACTCGGGTAATGCCAGGGAACGCCGTGAAGGCGAACGCTTCTTCAGTTTTCCGTTTCGACCGTACTTGGCGAATTCCCCTTCGTGCATCAGGCCTTCCGATGCGCCCTCGTGATCGTCGACAGAGATCAGCCCGTCAAGAACAAGAACTTCCGAACCATCCGAGCTTGCCGTGACAACAAAGCTTGTTCCCAAGTCGACAAACTTTCGCTCTGCAGTATCCACAACGAACCCCACTCCCTGCGGTGGGACGACCAGCTTGACCTGCCCCTCATGCAGCAACACACGCTGGTTGCTGTTGAGCTTCAGCTTGAGCGGAGCTGTCGCAATGACATGCACGCCGGTTTCGCGAAACGCCAGTTCGATCAGGCCTTGTTGCATGACCAGATCTTCGTCGGCGAACAACTCGACCCCGTCGACGACAATTCGATCCTCGCCAGCCGTGCCGTCGCCCTCGATCCGAATCACTCTGGCAATGCCGCGATCAGCTTCAGTCGGCGTGCCTTCCGGAACTCGGAACCAGCCGAATGCACCAACGACCATCGCAGTCGCGATTGCGGTCAGTGCCAGCCAGAGTGGCCGGGCACCAATCGAGCTACCAACGCCAGGGGCGACCATGCTTTCACCCGCGGCTAGCGCCGTCGGCTCACTGACCTTACCGAACGCCTCGTCGGCAGCGATCTCCTGCCACTTCGCGTCGATCGTGGCGAGCGACCGGAGCGCAGCCCGAGCCTCCGCATTGCCGCGCAACAGTTCCTCCAGCGATTCAAGTTCCTCCGCAGTGATCGCGCCGTCCAGATATCGATGCAACAGGTTGAGTTCGTCTTCATTCATGATTCTGCTCCCGCGAGCTTCTGTTCCATACAGCGATGCAACTCCTTCCGGGTCCGCGCGAGGAGCTGATACAGCGAGCCTTCCGTGCGTTTGAGCTGTGCAGCCATCTTGCGGATCGTTGTGTCCCGCGCATAAGCCGCCACCGCCAGTTCGCGTCGCTCCCGCGGCAGTTTTTCGATGCAGTGATCCAGCGCCTGAAGTTGTTGGTGACGCAACGGCAACTCCTGAGCCCCCTCGTCGGCCAGTAATTCCACGATATCCTCCGCCAGCACCAGCCGATCCCGGGCATACCGACGACGAGCCGAAAGCAATTCGTAGCGGGCTATCAGACAGGCCCACGGCCCAAACGCCGAATGGTCATCAAGCGTCGAAAACTTCCGCAAAGCCGCGACGCTGACTTCCTGCATCACGTCGTCCACTTCCTGAGCTTTCGGGCAGCAGGACCGGACATAGGCGCGCAGCTCCGGCTCATGATGGGTCCACAGCCGCAGAAAAGTTTCGTGCGGGTCAGGTGTGTTGTCTTCCTGATTGGAAATGCCTGCCATTGTTGCTCCTCACGTGTCCGCTTCCACTCCCCACGAAATTTAACGCAGAATTTTCTGAGTTTTCCAGAGTCATTTGAGGTGCGGCGCCGGCGAGGAAAACGCTCGGCTTCCAGTCCCTCGCCCACGCGTCGAGTCACAAGGAACTGATGTAGCCAGGCAGGCCGCGCTCGAGTCCGTTACTTCTTGCCATTCTTCTCGGTCTTCATCGCCTTGGCCCGCACCTCTTTGCTGACGCTGGTTAGGCGAGTCGCGCCAATGTCGCCTCGAACTGTTCTTTGATGTTACGCTCCGGTTGCGAGAGAGCCGAGTCCTCGCAGAATGTGTCGCCGGGCTATCTTTGTCATGGGCTTTGCCTATGGCCGAGTTGTTGAATAAGGATTCTGAAACCAAACAAGATTCCTGCTGGCATGACCGGCGATGAGAACGTCCAGATCGCCATCGCCGTCCATGTCAACGGTCGTCAGGTCATAGCTGCCCTGGTCGTTACGGATGATGTGTTTGGCGAATCCGCCCTTGCCATCATTCTCATACCACGCGGCCACGCCGTTGGCTTCCTTGCCACAAGTGACGGCGTCGGCATGTCCGTCGCCGTTGATGTCCGCCACCGCGAGGCTATGAGGAAACTCGATATCGGGATCGATCTCGATCTGTTTGAATTCGGGGCCGCGAAACCAAAGAACGCCTTTGCCGTGACCACGCGTCGCGAAGTAATCGGTGTGCCTGTCACCATCGAAGTCAGTGGGAACGATGTTTGTGGCGCCTACTTCATTCTTCGCGAGCAGATGCTTCTTCCAGACGCCAGCCGGATCCCTGGGCTGTTCCCACCATGCAAACCACTGTCCGTTGGAGAAGCCGTCCGTACCCTTCGCTGCGCAGGAAATATCAGGACGTCCATCACCATTGGCGTCGCCGAAACCCATATAATGCGATCCGCCGGGAGCGTCTTTGTCGGCGAACACATGACGCACCCAGTTCCCGGCTGAGTGCGGATCAGCAGGCGTTTCCAGCCAGGCGATCGAGTTGGGGAACTCCGTCGCTTTCTGATCGCGGCCTGAGTTGGCGATGAGGTCGAGTTTGCCATCGCGATTGACGTCACCGGTGATCAGGCAATGCGTTCCGCTAATTTCGTCATCGACTGTGCGATAATTCCATGGCTGGCCGGAGTACGGTTCGGCCGGACATTCGAGCCAAAAGACTGTGTTGTTTGAACCGATGAAGTCCAGATCGCCATCGCCGTCTGCATCCATCAGACAACTGTGAATGCAAGCGGTGCGTGGCTTGTTGCGTGAAAGGCCGGGCATGAAGGTGTGAACCGTAAACGGAGTCCAAGCGGGGCCGCGGAACAGAACCGTCTTCCCATCGAATGACGTGATGACATCCATGTGTCCGTCGCCATCGAAATCATTGGCTGTGGCACCGTTGATCATACCCTTCGCTGGCGGCTGGATGATGTGTTTTTCCCAAAGGACGGCAGTGTCATCGGCGGACATGCTGCCAACGGACAGCAAGGTAGCGAGAATAGAATTAAGAATGATTAGAGGCTTCATAGTGGCATCACCGTTTTTGAAATGTCTCGCTGGTAACGACACTGAAGATCAAGTCTCGCAGCCCGTATCCTCTTTTTGCGCACTCGGCTGCGATCTGTTTTACGTCGGGCTGATCTCGGAAAGTCATTGATCGACCGGTCGCGTAGGTTAACAGCTTTTCTGTCAGAGCTTCCGCGAAACGTTCTTTGCGATCAAGCAACAGTTTCTTGAGCCCACGTTCGTCCTGGAAAGTTTCTCCTGTGGCAAGCTGACCGGAACCGTCAACAGCCGGTCCGTTGCGGCGACCTGCGACGTAGTGAGTTCGATATCCGCCAATCGGATCATAGAATTCGAGGGCAAATCCGGCGGGATCGATCTGCGCATGGCAATCAGCACATGCGGCGACGTTACGGTGTTTGGCAAGTTGCTCGCGAATGGTGGTCGCTCCGCGCGTGTCGGGTTCAAGCGGCTCAACGTCAGGAGGTGGTGGAGAAGGCGGCGTACCGAAGATGTTCTCCAGCACCCACACACCGCGCACCACGGGAGAGGTCTCAATGCCGTTGGCTGTCACGGTCAGTACGCTTCCCTGACCGAGCAGTCCGCCGCGGTGGTGTTGCGGCTTCAGACTGACCTTGCGGAAATGCTCGCCGTCGACGTCTTTGATGCCGTAGTGCGTCGCGAGCGAATCGTTAATGAACGTGTAGTCGCTATCTAACAGGTTCAGGATGGAGCCGTTATTGTCGATGAGGTCCGCGAAGAAAAGACGCGTCTCCTTCTTGAAAAAGTCCTGAAGGCGATCGCGGTAGTACGATTCAAAGGCCTTCGAATCCGGCGGCATCGATCCCAGCGTGTTGATCCGCAGCCAGCTGTCGGTGAAGTGTTCGACAAACGCGCTGGCCTTGTCGTCGCGGATCATGCGATCGATTTCCATTCTGAGCACGGATGGGCTGTTGAGTTCGCCGGATGAGGCCATGGACAACAGTTTTGCATCGGGCATCGTACTCCATAGAAAGTACGACAGACGCGAAGCCAGTTCGTGTTGCGACAGTGTCGCATCGGCCTCTTCGTTTCCTTCGTCAAGGTACAGAAATCGTGGCGAAGTCAGGATCGCGGCCAATCCGAATTTGATCGCCGCCGCGTGAGCCTCGCCGCTGTGAATACGTTCGCGAATGAACGCGACATAGTGTGCGACCTGGTCGGGCTTAACGGGGTGCCGAAAGGCACGGGAAGCAAATCGCTGAACGACCTGCTCGATATCAACGTTCGCGGCGTCCATCTCATCACCAAACAGCATTCGATGGCTGTCGGGCGGCCAATGATCAAAAGTCGGCCCTTCGATGTCCATGCCCCACACGCGAATTCGCGGCCCGTGATAAACTTCTGACAGTAGCTTATTGTCCTTGTTGTTCAGCAATTTCGCGACACGAGCCTTTTCTTTGGCGTTACCAAGATTCGCCGAATCCAGTTGCGTCTTCGTCGCGCGTATCACCTCAGGGTGATACTTCTCAGCGACTTTCCGGATGTTGCCTTTTGAGCTGACTCCATTAGTCCAGCTGACAAACGGGATCGCGCCTTTGCCAAGCCACACTCGCTGAGTAAAGATCTCCGGCTGTCCGTCTGGCAGATCCCAAACTTTCAGCAGCCTTCGCTGGTCGGCAGCATTTTTTTCCAGAAGCCGGGCTTCAGGAGCAATCCAAAGTGCCATCTTGAGTGGGAACTTCTGGTACTTCTCAAATTCACTGTGCGAATATCCATGGTTAAGTCGGTTTGCCGCCGCAGCGCGGACCTTAATCGTGTACCAACCGTCGGCAGGCACGCCATCGCGTTTCACAAACGCCGGGACAAAGTTGGCATGACGTTCCGATGGTTGGCCGTGTCCGATTTCCATGTACTCGTCGTTGACCATCAGCCGCCACGTGACAGGCGCGCGTTCGTAAGAAACGACGCCGTTAAAGTCCTTTCCGGTGTAGTGCCAGGCTTGCACCTTCGGCTGTGGCGTGTCGAAGAACATCGCTTCATCCAAAGCGGTTTCAGCCACTTCCAGATATCGTTGAAGTTGATAGTCGGAAAGTGTCAGCGCTTCGCCGATGTTGTCGAATCCGTGCTCGGTGGCGTCGGCAGGAAAGTCGCCCGTGGGATCGAGGAACTCGGTGTGCATGCCCAACAGATCTCGCAGCGTATTGACATACTCAAAGCGATTCAGCCGTCGCATCACCGTCGATGTCGGCGTTTTTGCTCGTGATGCTTTGTCCAGAAAACCGGTGACCTGTTCAATCACTCGGCGCGTTTGCTCGATTGGTGGCTGGACGACTCCTTTTTTCTTCGGCGGCATTTCGCCTCGGTTCATCGCGTCGAGGGCTTCTTCCAACAAATTGGTCGCGTCGTCATCGGCAGCAACGTCCGTTGGGAATTGATCCAGCCGACGATCTCCTTTTTGCGTGGTTTCTCCGTGGCAGCGGTAGCAGTATTGCTTGAAGTATGTCACGACCGAAGGATCAAGGCCTTGATCCTTCGGTTCTGCAGCAGTGACGTGTGTGGCGATGAGGAATGTGATGATCAGCAACGTAGGCCGGAACAAGACCGCCGCGGGTGCCGGAACGTCGCAAACCCGGACTTCGCGGGTTGTACTGTTTCTGTGTGACTTGTGTTCGACTGGCGGTTGCCGCTCCGGCATTGGCGTGGTTTGCTCGGCCCGGCCTACAAAACGAGCGCCGTGCGGCTCACGTGATTGATCACTCATCCCTGCACCTCC
>CALDJX010000083.1 GCA_937899075.1 uncultured Planctomyces sp.
CCAGAAGTGACGGAACTGGTGTTAGAAACGCTCGCGCAGCGGGGGTCTTCTGGGTGCGAGGTACCAAGGAAGACAGTCCCGATGGAATGGCCGACGCACTTGCTTCTGGGGAATTTGCCATTAACGAGGGCATCAATGATTCTCGGACGCGTCGCACGTACTCAAGTGCACATGTCGGAGGAATTCACGCGTTGATGTGTGATGGAGCCGTCAAGTTCATCGGTGAAAACATCGACCACAAACTTGGTGGCGGAGTCGATTCGACGTTTGAAGCGTTGATCGGAATCGACGACGAAGTGATCTTCACGCTTGAATAACTTCGGTGAAAGATCGCGTTTGGCCGCAAAACGGGCACAGATGGCTTTGTCATACAAATGTCTCTGTCATCCTGTGTCCTTTGTGTTTGGTGACGGCGAATGATTGAGCAGTTGTAGTTATTCCTGCGAAATCCTGTGTTTCGTAGCTTGTTTCGTAAGTAGATCTGTGGAGTAGATTTTAATGCTGAGTCGTATTCTGACTGTACCTTCGAGCGTGTTACTTCTGTCGACAATGTGGGGATGTGGTGGCGGCGTAGAGCTTCCTGAGTTAGGGACAGTCGAAGGAACAATAACACTTGATGGCAGCCCGCTCGCAGGAGCGGTCGTTGAGTTTGTTCCCGATGATGGCGGTCGCTCGTCAAGTGCTGCGACTGACAAAGCAGGGCATTACAGCCTTCGTTACAGTGCAGAAGCGGCTGGCGCGGTGCTTGGGAAGCACAATGTGCTCGTGATCGGCCGTGAAGGCGAGGACGAGGATGTTGTCGACGAAGGGCCTGAGATTCCAGATGAGTATGGTGACGACCTCGGCGAATCAGAATCGAGTGGCGACCTTCCGTTGCCGTTAGTGCCAGCAAGATACGGTGCTGGTGAGGAAGAATCATCGGCGCTGACATTTGACGTTAAAGCAGGAACGAACAAGGCCGATTTCAAATTGACTTCAGAATGATGACCGTTTCATTTTGCCGGCTGCCGTGAGACTTGGAGACATTCCGAAGCCGTGCCCGCTTGTCAAAGGGTTTCGCCTGGTGTGACTTTGGGTTGTGTGGAATGTTGCGCGTTTGAATTGCTACGCTTCCGCTTGTCAAGCACGTCGCGTGTTTCAACTGGGAGTTGTGTGAATGAATGTCTCGAATTTCAGGTCAAGCCTGACGGCGGCAATTGTGGTCCTGCTGGCTGCTTGGCCATATTCGGGCGGCGCTGCTGAACCAAGGCTTGTGCTGTTGCCCGACAGTGCCGTTCTGACCGGCTTGGGGGCAACACAGAAATTTCTTGTCGAAACAGCCAGGGCTGGTCGACTGGTTGGCCAGTATGATGAAGCAATCGACTGGATTGTCGAAGATCCAAGTATTGTTCGGGTCGTGAACAATGAGCTGTCTGCTCGCAAGGGGGGGGCGACAGTTGTCAGTGCAATCGTGGGCGGCCAGACACTTCGCTTGAAGGTCTCCGTTCGGGAAGGCAGCGTTCGGTTGCTGCCGACCTTTCGTAATCATGTTCTCGCGGTGTTTGCGAAGGCAGGTTGTAACTCGGGAGCGTGTCACGGTGCACTGGCGGGGAAGGGCGGGTTTCGACTTTCGCTGCGAGGGTACGATCCGGCGACGGATTACCAAACGATCGTGACGCAGGCTCGGGGGCGACGGATCGAGTTGGCTGATCCGGGGCGGAGTCTCATTCTCGCCAAGCCGACTGGAGCGTTGCCTCATAAAGGCGGGCTGCGTTTTGAAACGGACTCGCGCGAGTACAAAGTGATCGCTGACTGGATTGCTCGCGGTGCACAGCCTCCGTCGGATGACGACCCGACGGTTGAGCGAGTCGAGATTCTTCCCGAGGCCGTCCAGCTTTCCGTAGGCGACAAACAGGATTTCATCGTCCGGGCTCACTATTCAAACGGGCGGGTTGAGGATGTGACTCACTGGGTGAAGTTCTCTTCGTCGAACGAGTCGGTGGCCAGTGTCGACCAGAACGGACGAATTTCGGTCGTCGGTCCGGGGGCCGGAGCGGTCACCGGCTGGTTTGCAAGCCAGACGGTCATCTCACGAATCACCTGCGCGTTTCCGAATGACATTCCAGTGGACGTTTACGCGAGTCAGCCACGACGCAACTTTATCGACGAGCACGTCGTCGCCAAGCTGAGTGAGTTACGGATTGAGCCGGCGCCGGAGTGCTCGGATGTTGAATTCGTTCGTCGAGCATTTCTCGATGTCATCGGGACTTTGCCGACGCCGACTGAGGTTCGCGACTTCCTTGCGGACAAAACCGAGGGCAAACGCGATCGGTTGATTGAGTCGCTGCTGGCTCGTCCGGAATTCGTCGACTACTGGGCCTACAAGTGGAGCGACGTTCTGCTGGTCAACGGAAACAAGCTGCGGCCGCTGGGCGTTAAGGCTTACTACCAGTGGATTCGGAATGAGATTGCTGAGAATACTCCCTGGGACGAGTTCGCTCGGAAGATCGTGACTTCAACGGGCGGCTCGATCGAGAACGGTGCGACGAACTTTTTTGCTCTGCACCAGGATCCAGAGAACATGGCCGAGAATGTCAGCCAGGCGTTTCTCGGTTTGTCCATTGCCTGTGCCAAGTGTCACAACCATCCGCTCGAAAAGTGGACGAACTCGCAATACTACGCCTTTGCGAATCTGTTTTCGCGAGTTCGAGCGAAAGGCTGGGGCGGCGATTTTCGTAACGGAGACGGCGTTCGAACTCTGTATGTCGTGCCGACGGGCGAGCTGATTCAGCCACTGACTGGCAAGCCGCAACCGCCGACGCCTCTGGATGGAGAGCCGCTGGCGTTTGACGCGACCGCGGACCGTCGCGTTCACATGGCGAACTGGCTGGTCTCGCCGGAGAATCCGTACTTTGCGAGGGCCATCACCAACCGAGTCTGGGCGAGCTTCTTTGGACCCGGACTGGTCGAAGAAGTGGACGATCTGCGATTGTCGAATCCCGCAAGTAATGAGCAACTTCTGGTGGCCGCATCGCAGTATTTGATCGAGCACGGCTTCGACCTGAAATCACTGATGCGGGCGATTCTGCAATCGCACACTTATCAGCGAAGCAGCGTTCCGCTGGACGGGAATCGCGACGAGCAGCGGTTCTACTCTCGCTATTACCCGCAGCGGCTGATGGCCGAAGTGCTGCTGGACGCGATTTCTCAGGTGACTGAAGTGCCGACGGCGTTTACGCATATCGGATTTCCCGGTGGTGACCGGCAGGAAACGAAAGAGTACCCGTTGGGGACTCGGGCAATTCAGCTTCACGATTCTGCGGTCGAGTCGTACTTCCTGAAAACATTCGGTCGGAATTCGCGAGCGATCACGTGCGAGTGCGAACGTTCGGACGAGCCGAGCATGGTTCAGGTTCTGCACGTCGCCAACGGCGACACGATCAACGGTAAGCTCAAAGCGAAGGACAACCGAATCAGCAAACTGCTGGTGGCTGGGCATGCGGATGCGGAGCTGACGGCAGAAATGTTTTTGCAGTGTCTGTCACGGTTCCCGACTGACGAAGAGAAGTCGCGAGTTGTCGAACTGCTCGGACAGGTTGAAGACGGAGACGCAGATGAAAAACGACTCGTTGTCGAGGATATCTTCTGGAGTCTGTTGAGCACTCGCGAGTTTCTGTTCAATCACTGAGACTCAGTTTGCAAATGTGCGGCAGTTGAGGATTTACTGACGGATGCTGGCAGCATCCGCAACGTTGCCGACGCTGCCAGCGTCGGTTCCAGCATTGTCGAGTGAAAGATTGCGGAGCGGATAAGTGAGTGTTGCCGAATTGCCGATCGTAAATATCGCTGCTTATAAGTTCGTTGAGCTCGACCGATTGCCCGAGCGGCGTGAGCAGGTTCGTGAACTGGCACGAACGCTGGATCTCAAGGGCACTGTTTTGCTGAGCGAGGAGGGGATCAATCTTTTCATCGCTGGCAGCCGGTCGGCGATTGACCAGTTTCTCTCCGAACTATACGCGGACCCACGACTGAGTGATCTGCCGGTCAAGGAAAGTCTCAGCGAGCGTCAGCCATTCACTCGAATGCTCGTCAAAATAAAGAATGAGATCATTTCGTTCGGCATCGACGGCATTGATCCTCGACAGCGGACGTCTCCCAAGCTGCTGCCTGAGCAGTTGAAGCAGTGGCTCGACGAAGGCCGGCCGGTTCATTTGCTGGATACTCGAAACGATTACGAAGTCGAAGTCGGGACGTTCAGCAACGCTCACGTGCTGGGCATCGATCACTTTCGTGAGTTTCCGGAAGCGATCGAGGCTCTGCCCGAACAGATGAAAGAAGAACCGATTGTCATGTTCTGCACGGGCGGCATTCGGTGCGAGAAAGCCGGTCCGTTGATGCTGGAACGCGGTTTCAAGAATGTCTTTCAGCTCGACGGCGGCATTCTGAAATACTTCGAAGAGTGCGGAGGCGATCATTACGACGGCGACTGCTTCGTGTTTGACCAACGCGTAGCCGTCGATTCTGAATTGCGAGAGACGGCCGTTGAGCAATGCTTTGCCTGTCAGATGCCGCTGACGGTCAAAGATCAGGAACTGCCGTCTTACGAACCAGGCGTCTCGTGCCGGCACTGTTTCCAGAGTCCGGAAGAACACCAGCGCGAACTGCTGATGCATCGTCGGGCCGCGATTCATCGCGTGACCAATCCTTTGCCGGGAAGCGTGCCGTACGACAATCGGCGACCGGTCAATGTGCCGGAGAGATTTTCGGGTCGGACGCTGGTCGATTTTCTGTCGGAGTGGCATCCGCAAATCGATCGCGAAATCTGGCAGCAGAAAATTGTCGATGGGCATTTACTTCGCGTCAGAAAGAAGTCTGAAGAACGCGTTTCTGCGGACGCGATCGTACGCGAAGGCGAACGTTTCGAGCATCTCATTCCCGCCACGATCGAGCCGCCGGTCAACGCGGATATCGACGTGCTGTATGAAGACGATTGGCTGGTCATCGTCAACAAGCCGGCTCCGTTGCCGATGCATCCGTGCGGAAGGTTTAACCGGAATTCGCTGCAGTACATCCTCAACGAAGTTTACAAGGACATGTATCTGCGAATGGCTCACCGGCTGGACGCAAGCACGTCTGGTGTGACGGTGTTCTGCCAGACTCGAGATGTCGCCCGATTCATGCAGCCTCAATTTGTGAATCGCCAAGTCGAGAAAGTCTATGTTGCGCGAGTGGTTGGTCAGTCTGATGACGACGAGTTTTCTTGTTCGGCGCCAATTAGCGAGGAGCCGGGGGATAAAGGACTCAGAGTTATTTGCGACGACGGCCAGTCCGCCGAAACTCGCTTTAAAACGTTGGAACGGTTTGTGGACGGAACGTCACTGGTCGAGGCGCGACCGGTGACCGGTCGCACTAACCAGATTCGTGCCCACCTTTGGCATCTCGGCCTGCCGATCTGCGGCGATCCGATCTACTTGCCCAACGGCAAGACGGGCACCGGTCAGACGCCTGAGGTGGGAGAGCCGCCTCTTTGTCTGCACTCGCGCTCAATCGAGTTTGTGCATCCGAAATCAAAAGAACCTGTTGTTTTCGAGGCCCCGTTGCCTGCCTGGTCTCATGCGTAGGGTAGTGACAAGCGCATCGCCGGCATACCTTCAAAACGCCGAGTGTGTCCTGGCTCTAAGTGTCACATACGACAGTTTTCAACCACGAAAAAGACGAAATACACGAAAAGATAGGACAGAAAGAGTTTCGTGTATTTCGTCTTTTTCGTGGTTGAAAATCTTTAACCTGTTCACTCTGCTGCCGGTGCAACGCTGATCCAGAGTGGGTCCGCCGCGAACGATGTCTTCATCACGAAGTTCAGTGACACGTTGGCGGTTACGGGGATGAGTTGTCGGTCGACGGGAGCGGCGTCGGCGGCGGCGGTGATCACGACGTGGCCGGTTGAATTCTTGCCGGTGATCAGCTTTGAACTTTTGCTTTCGTCAAACTTCACTCCCGGCGGAAATGTGTTGCAGAATTCCGACAGGTGAAAGAATCGCATGTCGAGCGAGACGTTCTTGTCGAAACCTTCCGCGCGTTCGATTGTGACTTCGATTTTTTTCGATTCACCCGGTTTCAGAACGATGTCGTGGTCGCTGAGTTTGACGGTTCGGACATCCTGCGGACCGCCGATGGAAACGGTGTGAGTGCCGGCGGGCCAGTGACCTCGTCCGCCGCCTGGTTGGTACATTTCCTGGTAGACGTCCGCGACGGCGGTCAGTTCCAATGGCTCGGCATCGTCGGTCGGTTTCCACGATGACGTGCCGAAGATGCGAACGTTGCTGACCGACAGCTTTGCGTCCGCGGCGGCTCGCAGGATGATGCAGCCGTCCCGTCCTTTGTCGGGAAGGATTCTGCCACAGACGGCTTCGACTCCTTCGGGCAGTCCTTCGATGTGAAGCTGCACGTCTCCGGTGAATCCGTTTTTGCGTTCAACCTGCACGTAGACGACGCCGTTGGAACCGGGAGCGAGCAGCGTCTTGTCGGTGTCGGCGTAGAGTCGGAAGTGAGGTTCGGCTTTGGTCGCTTCGATGAAGTAAACGTAGCTGTCGCCGCCGCGGAGGTGCATGTCGCGGATTTCGATGGCGTATTCACCGTCGGCGGGGACTGTCCAGTTCTCGATGCGCGAATCGGCAAATGAGCGTTTGAAGTCTTTGAGGTCGTCGTTTTCTGAAATCCGTTTGCCGTCGATATTGATGATCCGCAGGTAAGGGTCGAGCGACGACTGGTAGCGTCGGGCTCGGACTTCGAAGGTGTACTTCTCGCCTTTCTTCGCTTCGAAACGAAAACAGTCGACGTCGCTGTCTTCCGAGATGCGACCGTTGATTCCGTCCGGAAACGTCACCTGCTGCGATCCTTCTGGCGTGGTGTTGTCCGCGTCTGATTCCAGAGTAACCGGCAGAGTTGTGGCGAAAGCGACGACCGAATTGGTGGCGACGTCTTGAAGGGAAAGCTGTTTCCAGACCGGTCCAGCGGTGGTGTCCGCGGGCAGCGTGATTTCGTACTGGTTGTCGTCGGGCAGTGAAGTGCCGACAAGTTCGACCTTCGTTTTCTGATTGATTGGCAGGCCTATTGGGTAGATGTTTGAAACGAACGCTCGGTTGGTGACTTCGACGGAATATTCCCAGTACTTGTTTCCGTGATATCGAACGTCGCGAATTTCGAGGAAGTATTCGCCCGCTCGGTCAAACTTCACGGAGAGAAACGGGTCGCCGAAGAAGTGGTTGTCGCTGGCGGCGACGGTGCCTCCCATCGCGTTTCGGAGGGTGATCATCGGGTCGGCGTGCCGCTGCATATCGTGGACCCGATCCTGCAGCCGCGCGCAGCGGACGTGGAAGTTCAACTCGGTGCCGGCTTCGACGCTGAATTTGAAATAGTCGACATCTTCGTTGGCCTCGATGACTCCGCAGGCTGTGGCGGGAATTGGCAATTCGGTGGCTTCTTCGCGAGTGTTGTTTTTGGCGGTTTCGTAGACGACCGGATCCTGCACGATGGCCAGTTGTCCGACCGTGCTGATTCCCTGTGGCGTTGCGATTTTCACGTCGCGGACTCCGGGCAGGGCGTCGGCGTCGACGGTAAATCGGACCTTCATCGTGATCAGGCTGGGAGTTTCGCCGTCTTTCTTTTCCGGATGCAGAACCTCGCC
>CALDJX010000084.1 GCA_937899075.1 uncultured Planctomyces sp.
CACACCGATGCAGGCTCTCGACGTTTTGAACGGCTACCTCCTGCAAAAGGGATTCGTGCTTGTTCGCCGGGATGAGTTTCTCGTCGTGGTCAACATCGACAACGGAATTCCGCCGAACCTTGTCCCGACGGTCACGCTGGAAGAGCTGCCGACTCGCGGTCGCAATGAGTTGATGACCGTGCTGATTCCGCTCGAAGGGATGACCGCCGAAGAAGCTGCGGTTGAAAGTCGAGAATTGCTGGGTCCCCAGGGCAAGGTCGTCGCTCTTAACAAAGCGAACAAGATTGTCGTGACCGATATCGGCAGCAATCTTCAGCGCATTCATGGTCTGATCACCGGCTTCGAAGTGGAAGACGGCGACAAAGTGTTTCGCAGGTTTGAACTGGAGCACATTTCCGTTCTGGATGCGGACTCGGTCGTGCGTGACCTGTTTGGACTCGGAGCGCGCGGCATTGAAAATGTCAGCGGTTCGTCGAGAAGCAGCTACGACCCGCGTTCACGCTACGGAAGCAGCAGTAGTAGCAGTTCATCTTCGCGTGACCCTCGTTACGGCTCGACGGCTCAGGCTGATCCGAATGCGACAGTCACACTGGCAGTCGATGAGCGAACGAACTCGCTGCTCGTTACGGCCAGCCCGGCGAATATCAAAATCATCGAAGAAGCAATCGAAGCGGTCGATCTTCCGCCACTTGAAGGCGCGATCAGCCGGACCAATCGAGAGCCTTACCTCGAGGTCTACCAACTCGAAACAGCGGACGCGATGGAAGTTACGAAGACGCTGAATGTGCTCTACCCAGGAACGATCCTGAACGAAGACGGTCGAACACGACGGATTCACATTAAAGCCACTCAGGAAATGCACCGCGAGATTTCTGCGACAATTAAACAGCTCGACGGTCAAGGGGCAGGGGCCACGCAGATGGCCGTCATCCCGCTCGGCAGGATGGACGCTTACACCGCGACCACTTCCATTCAGTCGTTGTTCTACGCTGATGGCGAAGGTGCTCCGGTCGTGCAGCCTCACCCTTCTGACAACGCACTGATCGTTCGCGGGACAAACGAACAAGTCACTCAGATCAAACTGCTGGTCACTCAGTTGGAACCGGGCGAAGGCGGCGGTTACGGCGGTTCTGGAAACCTCCGCACGATCCCGCTGGGTGGTCGTAACCCGGAAGACTTTCTGAAAGCGTTGGAAGGAGTCTGGAACGTTCGCGGTCGCAACCCGATTCGTACGGTGATTCCGTCAGCGACCGGAGCAATCCGCGATCGCCGCGTTCCCTCATCGAGTTCTCCATTCCTGCCGGAAGAGCCGGTCGAATCTGCACCGTCGCGACCGCAGCCAGCGAAACCGGCTCCGGCAAAACCGCCAGCTGCGGACGCAGCCGACAAGCCGAACAAATCAGCTGGCCGAGCGCCCTACGAAACTCCAGCCACTGCACGTCTTAAGACGGCATTCCTGAAATCTGTCCCGGATGACCTGGCTTTTGCTTTTGCCGATGATCCGTTTACGGAAGTCTCGTTCGCGGCGGCTGCTCAGGATGATGCCTCGGCAGATGCTGCCTCGGACGCCGGCGCCACCGACGAAGACCTTCAGCAGTTGTTTCTCGATCTGGGCGCGGCAGAAGCAGATCGAGACGCGGTGTCGGTCGATTCAAACGCTCCGATTGCGATCACCATTCAAGGCGGCAATCTGCTGATCGTTTCTGAAGACGAAGCGGCTTTGGATCGGCTTGAGGATGTTATCGCGTCGCTGGCTTCGGCCATGCCACCGAAGACGCAATGGACCGTATTTTATCTTCGCTCGGCCGATGCCACGCAGACCTCGTCGATTCTTGAAAGACTCTTTCCAACCAGTTCTGTTTCTTCGGTTGGCTCCAGCTCAGACGGTGGTTTCATGAGCGAGCTCTCTGGCGGGCTGTCATCGATGGGCCGAGGAATCATGGGCATGAGCGGCCTGGACTCTGTGTTGTCAGGGCCGCAGACTTTACGAATCATTCCGGACGTTCGATCGAACTCGCTGTTTGTGAGCGGGCCTCCGCATCAGATTGATGAAGTCGAAGACGTGCTCAGAATTCTCGACGCTTCAGAATTGCCGGAGCAACTTCGCGATCGAGCCCCGCGGTATATCGCCGTTAAGCATGCTCAAGTCGACGAAGTGGCGGCGATTCTTCGCGACGTCTTTAAAGAAGAGTTGACGCCTCCGCAGGCGGCTCAGCAGCAACGAGGCGGCGGCGGTGCAAATCCCTTCGCGGCGTTGATGGGCGGCGGTGGCGGTGCAGCGTCGGCTCCGAAAGTGCAGATGACGTTGGGCATCGACTATCAGAACAGCCGCCTTTATGTGTCGTCGAACGAGCCGATGTATCAGCAGGTTGTCTCGATGGTTGAAGAGATCGACACCGCGGCGATGGAAGCTCGCCGAGCAGTCCGAGTCGTGCCGCTCCAGCATGCCAGTTCAGCCATGATCCGACAGACCATCGGGTCGCTTCTTCCACGCGTGAATGTAAGTTCAAGCTCGACCAGCAGCCGAGCATCGTCATCAGGTGGTGGCAGCTCTGATTCGAACAACGATTCTCAGCAACAGGCTGCTGAGCAGTTACGTCAGCAGTTTATCCAACGTGCACTGCAAGGCGGCGGGGGCGGATTGCCCAGCGGCGGCGGCGGAGGAAGCGGTCGACCAGGCGGCGGTGCCAGTGGTGGACGACCAGGTGGCGGTGGCGGATTTCCCGGAGGCGGGGGCGGTCGTCCGAGTGGCGGTGGTGGACGACGATAAGTCTGAAATTCACTCGATCGATCAACGATCAACTTGCGGGAATTGCCGAGTTCGAACGACTTTCTAAAATGTGGCGTCATCAGTCGATGGGCTGACGAGTTTGACAATATTTTGAAACAAATTGCGTAACCCTGGAGATCTACTACCCTGTTAGGAGCGATCGACGGACCGGCGAATTGAGGATTTCGGAAGTTCCCCGTGGTCCGGTTTTGTGATCGATCAGTGATAACGACAGGCCAGTATTTTCTAACTGCGGGCGATGATTCATGGAAATCAGCGAAGTACTCATTCGGCAGGGCCTTTTGACGACTGATCAGGGAGATCAGGTTCGGCGGCAGATGAACGGCCATCGGTTCGATAAGGCCGTCATTGAGATGGGTCTGTTGACCGAAGAGCAGACTCTGAGGGCGTTCGCGGAAGAGCTGGGGATGAAATACGTCGATCTCAAAGATTTCGAGATCGACCCCGAGCTGCTGAATCTCTTTCCGACATCGACGATCTACCGGCATTCACTACTGCCGCTGCGGCGAGAAAACGGTCGCATCGAAGTCGCGACGAGTGACCCGTTCGATCTGGAAGCGCTGGACGAACTCAGCTCGCTGAGCAACCTGCGGCTGGAACCGGTGCTCGCGCGACACGAAGACGTCGTTCAGTTCATCAAAAACAAGCTCGGCGTCGGCGGCGACACGATCAACGAGCTCGTCAAACAGAAGACGGACGATGACGACGACTATCTTGCCGAGGCGTCACGGGCTGACGGCGAACTGGCCGAGATGGCTCAGCAGGCTTCCGTCATTCGGCTGGTGAATGAGTTGCTGCTCGAAGCGCTGCAGCAGCAGGCGAGTGACGTTCACATCGAACCCGGCGAACGCGGCTTGAAAGTTCGGTACCGAGTCGACGGCATGTTGCGGGTTCAGTCCGTGCCGCCCGAGATCAACCAGTTCTTTGCCGCGATCGTCACGCGTCTGAAGATCATGTCCCGCCTGAACATCGCCGAGAAGCGGTTACCTCAGGATGGTCGAATCGAATTGAAAGTCGCCGGCCGGGACATCGACGTTCGAGTTTCAATCATCCCGATGCTGCACGGCGAAGGCATCGTCCTTCGTATTCTCGATAAAGGCCGGATGGTCTTTAACCTGAGCGGCATGGGGATGCCGGACCCGATTTATAAACCCTTCCAGAAGCTGATCACTCTGCCGCATGGCATCGTGCTGGTCACCGGCCCGACGGGTAGCGGTAAGTCGACCACGCTTTACAGCGGCCTGAACGAAATTCGCAGCGCTCACACCAAGATCATTACCGTTGAAGATCCGGTCGAATACCAGCTCGACGGAATCAGCCAGATTCAGGTTCACAGCCGCATCGGACTGACGTTCGCCGCCGGTCTGCGATCCATCCTTCGTCATGACCCGGACGTCATCCTGATCGGCGAAATTCGAGACTACGAAACGGCCGAAGCCGCCATTCAGGCGTCGCTGACTGGTCACCTTGTCTTCAGCACGCTGCACACAAACGATGCGGCGAGTTCGTTCACGCGTCTGGTCGACATGGGCGTCGAGCCGTACCTCGTGGCCAGCACCGTCGAAGGCGTAATGGCTCAGCGGTTGGTACGACGGCTTTGTTCGCACTGTCGAGAATCCTACCGTCCGAATCCGGATGAACTGCCGAAGGATTTTCCGAATCGCGATATCGAAGAACTCTTCCGAGCGGTCGGTTGTCGCGAATGCGGCGACACTGGCTACGCCGGTCGAATCGGTGCTTACGAATTGCTGATCAGCGACGACACGATTCGCGAAATGTGTGGCGAGAAAGTCAGCTCAACACGCATTCGCCAATACGGGATTGAGCATGGAATGATCTCGCTTCGCCAGTGTGGATGGCTTCACGCGATGAACGGTACGACAAGTATCGACGACGTCCTGCGAATCACCAAAGGAGACATTGTTTGAAGGCAGAAGGATGAAGGCAAAAGGCTGAATGAATTTCTGCCTTCTGCCTTCTGATTTCATCCTTCAATTTTTCCTCTTATGCCAGAATTTCAATACACAGCGCGAGCGATGTCCGGCCAGGAAGTCAAAGGGCTTCTGACAGCCGGAACCGAGACCGAAGTTGTCTCGACACTCTCTACGCGCGAACTGTTTCCGCTTAAAATTGAACTGGCTGAGTCAGCGCGAGCCGATGATCGCCTGCGCGGTCGCCGAGTCAAAGCTCGCGATCTGGCCACGTTCTTTTCGCAACTCAGCGACCTGCTTCGTTCGGGCGTTCCACTGCTGAGATCTCTGGAACTTCTGCAGAGGCAGTCTCGGAACAAAGTGCTGAAGGTCGTGCTGCAGGAAGTGCGTGACGACGTTGCCGAAGGAACGAGACTGGCCGAAGCCTTACGGCAACATCCAAACGTATTTTCCGAACTCGCCGTCAGCATGGTGCGAGCCGGAGAGGAAGGCAGCTTTCTGGAAGACGTGCTGCGACGGATCGCCGACTTCACCGAGCATCAGGAAGACCTGAAAGGCCGCGTCGTCGGTGCAGCGGTCTATCCGATGTTTCTGGTCGTTG
>CALDJX010000085.1 GCA_937899075.1 uncultured Planctomyces sp.
CGTCGGCAACCAGGAAGAGCACATTCATCGGTCTTTCCGTCGGTGTCGCTGCCCCGACCGACTGTGTGAACAGCGCGATGATGGCGCCGGCGAAGATGAATTGTATGAGTCTGAAACGCATCTATTGTTTGCTCCTGTTCTTTCTGTTCTTCTTTGTCGTTGGATCGTCCGCACCAGGAAGTCTGCCAATCGGTCGACTGTTGGCTTCGAGTTCCCTGACCGCTTCGTTCATTCTGTGTCGCAGGTCCGCGACGATTTCGGGATGATTGGGTGAGACGTCTTGAGTCTCACCGGGGTCTGCCTGGAGGTTGAAGAGCGAACCCGCTGGAGCGGATGGACGCTTTCCTTCTCGGCCGCTCTTGCCGCCCGGTCTTAATTCTCGAACGAGCAGCTTCCACTGCCCATGGCGAATCACCGAGCCGGGCACGATGAACGATTCGTGGATCGGTTTCTCGGGCCTCTCGCCCTTCATGTAAGGCAGAATGTTTCGGCCGTCGATGACACGATCGCTTGGCGGGTCGACTCCGGCAATCGCGCAGAACGTCGGCAGCAAGTCGATGATTCCGGTGATCTGACTGTTCGTTGAACCGGGTTTGATGGTGCCTGGCCAGCGCATGATGCACGGCAGGCGAATGCCGCCCTCAAAGTCGGTCCATTTGCCGTCGCGAAACGGGCCGGCGTCTCCGCCGTTAATGCCGAGCACCGGGCCATTGTCGGACGCGAAGATGAACAGCGTGTTCTCTGCGATGCGCTCTTCGTCGAGGACATTCATGAGTTCACCGACCTGCCAGTCGATTTCGCGGATCACGTCACCGTAAGTGCCTCGCCGCGATTTTCCCTCGAAACGCTCATTGGGAATCCAGGGCGTATGCGGCAAAGGAGATGCGTAGTACAGAAAGAACGGTTTGTCCTCATTTTTCTTGATGAAGCTAACTGCGGTGTCGAGCAATTTTGGTGAGTGTTTTCCGTCTGTCTTATGCTTGATCGATTCGACACGTTCGAGGTTACGATAAATCCCCGCGCCCTGATCGAGATCGATCAAGAAACCGTAAAAGAAGTCGAAGCCGTGACGAACAGGATTAAACGCGTCCCATTCGCCCAGATGCCACTTGCCTACGATTCCCGTTGTGTAGCCAGCTGTTTTCAAAAGCTCCGGCGTGGTGACTTCGTCGTCGTGAATCCCTATGCGGTCTTTGTTGTAAATGACTTTGGTGCTACCCGCACGGTGCGCGTACGATCCGGTCATCAGTGCCAATCGCGTTGGCGAGCAACGCTGGTGCACGTAGAAGTCGGTAAACTTCATGCCCTGCTGACACAGCCGGTCAATGTTCGGAGTTTCCAGCGAGTCCGAGCCGTAACATCCGAGGTCACCGTATCCCTGATCGTCCGTAAGAAAGACAACGATGTTCGGTTTGTCGGAGGCCTCGACAGCTCCTGCGACACAAACCAACGCACAGATGCAGAGGACGGTCTGTTTGAATGATCGATTCATCATTGGTCAAGCAGCTCCAGTGTCAATTCTTCACGATAGGCATTCAGCTCTCGCACCGCCTGATGTAAACCGGGACGCTCGATCAGCCCGTCGCCAAAAAATCCTTGCTTGACTCCAGACTTGCCGAATCCTCTCGGAGTATCGACCGGATTGCACCAGAAGACGCCGACGATATAGTCCGCGTTGATCGCTGCCTTCACGTAATCAGAATATGCCTTTCCTGCAGCGACGGAATTCTTTTCCGCCTTCCGGCTACGGATGTCTTTGTCGCCGTCCTTGAACCGGATGGCGAAGTCGCACAGGAGAATCGGCTTTCCCGTGAACTTATGGATCTCATCGAGTCTCTCTTTCGGATATGGAGCCCGGAACGGCGGCTGAATTGCGATGGCGTCGACGTAAGGCAGCATCTCCTTCACGACATCGGAGTCGAACGTGTTGAAGTCAAACCGGTCGCCAAAGATCAAGTGGTCTGGCGAGTATTTTCGCTGGGCTCCTCCCACCACGCGAAAGTACTCGCGGGCAATCAAGCGAAGAAAAGCCTGGTCCCGCGATTTTTCGTCCCCGTTATCGGCGCCTTTCCAGGTGCTAAGGAACTTCTGGTACGCCTTCTGACCGGGAGCCTCTTCAGGCAGTCCGCGGATGAAGTCCACCCAATTGCTGCCGGAGAGATTGTCGAGCGGCCACGAGCCAAGATCCGTCCAGCAATAACCGATAACGTTGTGCGAGTGGCTGAGACTGCGAAAACAGTTGGCTTTGACACCGGCGTCAAGCCGTTCCTGTTCCTTCGGATCAAAAACGTCGACGAACTTGACGCCGTTCTTGCCTCGGTAATACGAAATGGGAACGAGGTGGTTCCAGCTTTCGACGTAAGGCATGTCATGCTTGAGCTGGGCCGGGCAGCCATACCCATAAGAATTGAATCCGAGCTTTCTGCAGGCTTCGGACATTTTGGCAAAGTCGAATTTCGCCCTGTTGTTGCTGACGTGAGTGATGCCGTGCGCAAAAAAGGGCTTGCCGTCCGGTCCAACAAGCCAATCTCGGCCATCGATTTTGGTGAGACGAATATTCGGGAGTCGCTTTTCCGGGGCGTGATCCTGGGCTGTCGCGTTTGCTCCGACTGTACGACGAGCTCGGATCGCGCG
>CALDJX010000086.1 GCA_937899075.1 uncultured Planctomyces sp.
ACGCCGACAAGTTTGACCTGTGCGAAGCCAACAACGACAACGTGCTCGGCGAGGCTGTTCGGCTCGAATTGCTCGCGAAATTTGTCGCGAAACGAGGCGGCATACTGCGGCGTCAATACTACCGGGACGCGTAGTTGTTCTTCTACTGCATCAGACTGGCGATCATCCATGCGAAACTCCTCCCTGAATCCACGGGAAGAGAATTGCGTAAAGTTACGCAACTGTCAAGTCCTACGCTCTTAATCTTTGAAACAGCGCCTCAGCTTCGCCGCATTAACACTGACAACGACCATTGGTTCGTAATCTGACAGAACGGCCCCCGTTTCAACTTGCTGCCAGCCGGTATCGAGTTTCTTCCTCAGGTAGTCCTCACTGCCATGGAATCTCACGTTGACGCCGTCACCCACTTCCAGAAAGGCCGTGTCGCGTTCGGCAAAGGCCTGAACAATCGGAATCGATGAGATCTCTCGTGTTTCACCGGTGTATTTGCAGACGCGATCCATCACTTTCAATACGGTTGCTTTGCGAAGTCCAGCTCTAAGCAACAGTGCCGCGCAGGCGATTCCGAACGCCGACAGGTCACCGTAAACACGGGGAGTTCCCCTCCCCTGGCTGCCAGCTTCAAACACGTGCCGCGCATGGTGGTCACCGGGCAACAGTCTTTGGTCAATGACGTATCGGAGTTTTTCGTAAGGGATGCCCGTTGCCAATTCAATTGCCGAAAGTGTGTACGACTCACTCATGTGGTTCTCTCCTAGTTGCTTGATAGTACGCAATCTAATTGAGGCGATGCAAGCGGACCACACTTTCGATCCTGCTGTGAAATCGGCGCAAGAAAACTCCCTAACTCATTAATTGAAAACATGTTACAGCTAAATAAACGCCATTTTCGGGGCATAATGAAGTGACGGCTCCGGGATTAACCATCCGAGGTTCGTTTTCTGGTGCAAGTCTGCCGTTTGGCGACCTGCGCTTCGACCAAGTTTCATGTTTCGGGAGAACCTCATGACTGTTAAGCAGCGTGGATCGACAACCAACCTGGCTTCGTCCGCAAAGGAAGCGGCACCTGCAAGTCGCCGAGCGACCTGGCTGGGCTTTCTGAAAATGGGGATCGTTTCCATACCGGTCCGTACCTATGGAGCAGTCCAGGAAGACCCGGGATCAGGACTACATCTCGTGCATCGCAAATGCGGAATGCGAATTCAGAGTCCGAGGAAGTGTCCGAAACATGGAGAACTTGGCGCCGGCGAAATCGCACGGGCCGCCAAAGACTCGTCGGGAAGGCAAGTGATTCTTAGCGACGACGATCTGGTTCGAGTTCGCCCAGCGACGGGGAGGGTACTTGAGCTCGTCCGGTTCATCGCACCGTGCGACATTGATCCGGTTCGCTATTCGGGTCGCCACCTTTACGTCCTCCCGGATGGTCCGCCAGCTGACACATCGTTCTCGTTGATCAGGGCGGCTCTCACGAGGGCAGGCAAAGTCGGCATTGGTGAGCTGGCGATGAATGGTCGACAGGACACGGTCGTCGTTGCGATGCGGGAAGGCCGGATGACAATGCACTTCCTGCATGGTGGGTCACAGATTCGACAATTGTCTGGACAGACTTGCTCGTCAAAGTCGCCGCCGAAAGTTGAAGTTGATGTGCTGGGGAAATTCATCTCCGGTCGCAATTCAACAGTTGACTGGTCCGTCTTCCGGGACCCGACTCCACAGCGAATGCAGGAGCTCCTCGACGAACGGCTTCGACCGCAGAAAAAGGGAAAGGCGTCGAATCGAAACCGGTCAGGGCAATCGCGTACCAATCCGACGTCGCGTACCAAAGCAGCTGCCGGCACTAAAAGGGCTGTGCGGGAGCGTCGACCATGACCGGTACAGGTTCCGAAGTATCGTCGAATGAAACGACTTTCAGGATGCGGCGGCGCACGCCAGGGTCATTTCTGCTCGTACCGTCGTCTCGTGACGGTCGTTCAGTCCGGTGTCAGGGACAACTTGAGGGACTCGCTGCTCAGATCTTTTCAGTTTGTCCCTCCATCTGCAGCATCACCGAACAGCCGATTAAAATTCACTACCAATGGAACCCGAACAACCCTGCAGACATCACTCTGGTTGACAGCGCGACGACTAAGAGAGTTCGAATCCGGCCAGACCTTAAGTCAACGACGGTCACTCCTGACTTCCTGCTCGACCGATTTGAAGGGAACTCATTGCTCGTGGAGATCAAACCATCCACACGAGTCGGTCGACCCGATGTCGCTCGCAAGCGTCGAGCGGCACAGCTCTACGCGAAAGTCGCGGGAATACAGTTTCTCACACTGACGGAACAGGATCTGCTTTGCGAACCATTGCTGACCAATACACGACTGCTACGCCGCTACGCTTCATTCGTACCGTGCGAAAGAATCGTCGACGTCATCGAAAACATCGTGATTCGTGAGGGCATTGCCATGGGTGAAGTCATCAACGTCGCGTCAGAATCCCGGAGCGTGATCTGGCCGCATGTGATTCACATGCTCTCAAACGGTTTGTTGGATTTTGACGCATGTGCAAAGTTGCTGACTGACAACAGTATCCTCTTTCCACAGGAGACATATCGATGGGATCCGTTCGAATCGGTGTGGGCACGGAATGGCTTGTTGACGGCCGTGCCTACCGAGTCGTCCGGCAGACCAGCCCCGAATCGTTAGTCGCTATCGACTTACGATTTCAGACCGAATCTGGAATATCAACACGCGAGGTCCTTGAACTCTTTGAGCAGGGCCGACTGCGTTTTGCCATCGCGGAGCACGGAGAAACTCCTTCGAAGGAGTTCAGCCAGCCTGATCTGCGGGATGTCACGCCAGACATCCGAGATCTGGTGAATCAGCGATGGAAACTGATTGAACCTTTGACTGTCCAGAATTCGAACCCAACCCACTCGGATTTTGAGCAAAGATCTGCTGATCTGGCCGCAGGAAGAATCAACATTTCAAGCCGTTCCCTGCGGCGATACTACAATGCATGGAACGCGGCAGGGGGGAACCCGGTCGCGCTGCTTCCACGGACGCGGAACTGTGGAGGTCGCGGTCGATCACGACGCAACGGACTACTATCGAACCGTTCGCAAATCGTGCGAATGATGGATGACGCGATTCGTGATGTGTATTTCACACTGGCCCGGCGGCCAATCTCCGCAGTCACCCGACGCGTCCTGGATGACATTCAAAGGCTCAACTCACGACTACCATCCGACAAGGCGATTCCCGTCCCGCGTGAACGGACACTCTCTCGGGCCATCGCTCGCAGGATCGAAAGGATGGACCCGTGGGAAGTCGACCGGCAGCGTTGGGGGAAACGGATTGCTGATCAACGACACGCGCCGCGGACTCCTCAGTCCATGGCACGCCGGATTCTGGAGCGTGTTGAAGTCGATCATTCGCCGCTCAAGGTAGTCGTTGGCACGAAGGCTGGTCCGATCGGGCAGCCGTGGCTGACGGTACTGATCGACTACTACAGCCGGATGATTGTCGGCTTCTGCCTCGGCTTCGATCCGCCGTCATACGCCGTTCTGATGGAATCTCTACGCCACGCCATTCTCCCGAAGACAACGGTTGCCTCGACTTATCCGTCAGTAAAAGGCAGTTGGCCGTGTTTCGGGATTCCGGAAATGATCGTCTGCGACCGCGGGGCAGACTTCACAAGTAACGATCTGGAGAACGCCGCGTTTCAACTGGGTGTCGTGCTCAACTTCAACCCACCGCGCACGCCGCACATGAAGGGATGCGTGGAATCATTCTTTGGAGGGCTGAACGACCAGTTGATCTCGGCACTGCCGGGGCGGACATTTCGCAGCTGGGAGAAACGCGCCGATTACAACGCTGACGACGGGCCGTTGCTGCCGTATGACTCTCTCCTGGAAATCATTCACGTCTATCTCGTCGATGTCTATGCCCAGTCGAAGCATCCGACCATTCCGCAGACACGTATCGAGGTGTGGCAGGACAGCGCCGCCGAGTATCCGCCGTTCCTGCCAGGTTCTCCCGAAGACCTGATCGTCCTGCTTTCGAAGCGGGCAGAACGAACACTGTCGACGCGCGGCATTGAACTCGGAGGCATGTTCTACATCAGCGACGATCTGATGGCACTGCGCGCCGATCTTGCTGCAAATAATCTCGGTTCAGACCGCATGACAGTGCGGTACAACCCGTGGAACCTCGGCTCGATCCGTGTGCTGAATCCGATCAACGGCGCGTACCTTCGCGCGAACGCTGTGGATCAGACTCTCGAAGGAATGACGGAGTTCCAGTGGAAAGTTCTGAAACGCGCAGTCCGTGAGCGATTCGATTCGCCGGATTACCAGATGTCACTGGCCGAGGGCCGGAACGTTATTCGTGACATCGCCGATAGCACGATGAAGAAACCGTCGAAACGAAGGCGAACGAAGGCCGCCCGTTTTCTGGGCGAATCGCGTTCGGCAAACATGGATGATGCGACTGCCACCCCTGAGATCGTCGAGGCTTCGGCAGCATCAGACACTGCCAGCGAAATCCTGACCGAGCCGGAAGCTGTGACTACACAGCCCGCCGACGCCGACACAGATTGCGAATTTGATGACCTTGATCTCGACGACTGGGAGGTTGATACGACCAGCACCTGACACCTCGCCCCAACAAGGAGACTGCCATGGCCACATCGCCTAACCGAAAGAAATGGAAGACGATGGCGGCTGAGGATCGGATCGCCGCCGTCAATACGCTGCTGGTGCTGCATCCGCGCTTTCGCGATGCCGTCAATCTGCTGAAACGATGTCACGAAGACAGTCGCCGGTCCGCAGAACCAGTTTGTGGAGCATTGCTCGGCACATCGGGTGTCGGAAAGACAACTGTGATTGACCACTACCGCCGGTCGTTCCCGGTTGAAGAAACCGAAACCGCCACGCGTCAGCGCGTACTGAAAGTCACACTCCAGCCCAACGCGAAGCCGAAAGGCATTGCTGCCGACATTCTTTTTGCGTTGCGGGATCCGGCGTGGAGTTCCGGCACGGTCCAGACGCTGACCAACCGCGCGGTCCACCTCCTTGAACACTGCGGCGTTGAATTGATCATTCTCGATGAGTTCCACCACCTGTTCGATTCCGAACGTTCGCGCGTGATGACTCAGGCCGCTCAGTGGCTGAAAGTGCTGATCGTCAACACGCGAATTCCGGTAGTGGTGTCGGGTATGCCGGAAGCGACCTACGTGCTCAATGCGGAACACACAGAACGTCGCTTCAAGGATCGGCTGACATTCCGTTGTTTCAACTGGCGGACTCAGCCGGGGCGGCGTGAATTCTGCGGGATGCTCAAGAAACTGGACGACACCATTCCACTGGCGAAGGTATCCGGGCTGGCGGTACCGGACCTGGCGAGTCGTATCTATTTGGCCTGCCGAGGGATTCCCGACTACCTCATGACCCTGATTCGCGGTGCGGTTCGCGAAGCGATTGAACGCGGTGCTGAAGCGATCGAGATGTCCGACCTGGCACGGGTCTATGAGTCTCGACTGACTCACCAGCGCATTCTTTCAGAACAGGACAACCCGTTCATTGGCAGTCTTGATCAGGCCGCACTGGATCGTGTTCAGCCAGCCGATGGCGTGCGCGTCGCTACCACTGGACTTACGCCTCGCGCTGCGCATCGCCGGAAGCGTGAGCTTCAGGCGGCTGACGTTCTCTGATAACCAACCCAAAAGTAGCCCGGGAGATGACCATGTCTGTTATTCCGGCAAGAACACCGCCTGTCGAGGGTGAATCACTGTTGAGTGTCATTCGTCGCACGACGCAGGCGATGGGATACGAAAGCACAAGCCATATCTTCAAGCTAATCAGTCAGGCGGGTGCCGTCCCGTTCTGGCTGAATGAACTCCAGGCAGGCAGTGTCAGCGAACGACTGGCGGATTTGCTGGGAATGAGCGTCAGTGACGTGATGCGGCACACAATTCACCATTATTCGCAATCACTGGTCCTGGCTGACGGTGAAAGTCCAGCTCCGCTGGCGTGCGACAACAAAACCAGGCTTCGTTACTTCGACCCACAGACACGCGTCTGCCCACAGTGCCTGAGTGATTCGTCGAATCCGTTCGAAAAGCTGATCTGGTCATTCCGCCCGGCGACAGTATGCGTCGACCATGGAACGCTGCTGCTGTCCCGTTGCTCAGCCTGCAGTAAGCCGATTCCCAACGCCCGGCCACGCAATGCTGAATGCCGATGTGGGCACCGTCTGGATCAACTCTGCGTTGAGCAACCTGACGACGAGCTCGTCAGGCCAATCCGAATGTTCCTCGCTGCTTTGGACACCGGCCAGCGAATGATTCCCAACGCGTCGTTGCCAGCGGCGTTTTTCTGGCTCGAACGGATGACTCGGGCAGTCGACCAATGCGCTGCCTGGAAGCAACAACTGCGAAACACGTGGAATCTCGGCAGTGCTTACACGGATGAAACGATTTCCTGGCTGGCTGCCGCGAGCATCGTCGAACGCTGGCCTGATGGTCTGTTCGATTTCCTGGATGCCTACGTTCACGAACCAAAATACTGCCATTCGGCAACCGGACTTGGAAGAAGACTCGGACGGCTGCATCACCACGCCAGTGAGCTTGAGGGACTTGGTCACAGCGGGCCGGCTGACGCGATGCGGGAGTATCTGTCACAGCGATACTCGGCCGGGCATATCAATGGAAAGGTTTGTCTCTTTCACGGACTCGGTTCGCCGTTGTTGGCCGATCAGGACTGGATGACCAGGACTCTGGCTGCAGCGGAACTGCAGGTCAGTGTCGCGGCTGTTTCTCGACTGGTCACTGATGGTGTTCTGAACGGTGAGATTCACAGGGCCGGCGTCAACGGAAAGTCAATCGGAGTGGTCGCTCGCGCTTCACTGGATCGACTGAAACGACAACTCGATTCGTCAATCACCTCGAAGGAAGCGGCGACACTTCTGGGAATCCATCGGCACCGAGTGGCCGAACTGACTCGTAATGATGTTCTGAAAGGAGCCGTGCGTGTTAAAGGAAGCTGGCATATCCCGAAACAGTCACTCGATGACGTCCTGCGGCTGATCTCAGACCTGCAACCCATACGGCGACTTCGACCGCCATACCTGTCACTCCGTGAGGCAACTCGACGCTTTGGCAAGCGAGGATTCACACTCGCAGTGGCGATCAAGTTGATCAGCGACGGTCTGCTGCCTGCGAAACGAGGCGGCGAAGGCAACGCACTGGCCGCCGTCATCGTCAATGCAGACAACATCGAACAGTGCCGGGCTGAGATCCAACGCATGCGGGACGACCGCAAAGGCATTCCACTCAACCGTCTTGCCCAAACGCTGCTTCCCGGTCGGCCCACTAAAGAACGTGTCCTGAAGAAGTGGATCAAGACCGGACTGTTGAACGCTGATCGTTCCAGGCGGGAATGGAGTGTGATTCGCGCTGAGGTGGAACGTTTTCGGTCGACCTATTGCCTGGCAGCCGAAGCCTGCCAGATTCTGGGACTCCACCGCCGCACGCTGGGGACCTGGGAAACCGCCGGTCATCTCACTCCCGTCTACGGACCACGCGTCACGCCCGGCGCCGGGTTCACGCTGTACCAACGCTCCGACGTTGAGCGGCTCAAAGATACAAGGCCGTCGCGACGTCACCCACCCGCTCAATCCAACAACAAAAACCAATCCAACCAACATTGAAAGGAGGACGCTTGCACCTGACTCTGATCTGCTTTCTATCTGTTGCAGTGCTGTTCGCCGTCACGGCGTTCCTGAGGGAGCGTCGTCTGCGGCTGGCTCTGCAGAAACTCATCCGCTGTCTGTTCTCCAGACGGAGGTCCAGTGAATTCACAAAGAGCACTAACGACGATTCTGCTGGCGATGGCACTCACGCTTCAGACGGGCTGTCAGTCTGAAAGTGATCGTATCGCGGCGCTGTCACAGGAACATACGCGACTGCAGGCTGAACAATCCCTGAGAATGGCTCAATTGCAGGAACACGTCGCGACAGGTTCCCGCGCACTTGTCGAAGCCGATGCTGCCGCGAGGGGCGAAATCATCGGCCTGCAGCGTGACATCCAGTCTGAGCGTTCCGAAATCGATCATCAGCGCGACAGGCTCGAAGCCGAGCGAAAACAGATCGCCGCCGAACGCCGCAGCACTCCGGTCATCTCTGCAGCAATTACCAGCATCGGCCTGCTGCTGGCCTGCCTGCTGCCACTTCTGGTGTGCCTCAAACTGCTTTCCGGCCCTGACAATCCCGTTGATGATCAGGCCGTCTGGCAGGTGCTGCTCGACGAAGGTGGTTCGCACACAGGCTTGTTGACGCACTCAACCGCAGAAGGCACCGAACGGATCGGTGACGATCCGCGACGTGCTCTCGATCAGCAACAGACCACCGAATCCGATCCACCACACGAGGAGCCTGAATGTCCCACATCGTGACCATCACCACCGAAATCCGAGACGGCACGGCACTCTCCGCCGCGTGTCGCCGCCTTCAGATTGAACAGCCTCGACACGAAACCGTGCGTTTATTCAGCCGGGAAGTCACCGGCACAACAGTCCGGCTTCCGGAGTGGCGGTACCCGGTCGTGTGCCATCTTGCCACCGGCCAGATCGACTATGACAACTTTGCAGGTCGCTGGGGTGACAACCATCACTTGAACCGGCTCCGGCAGTCATACGCCGTTGCGAAAACCCGCATTGAAGCGAGACGGACGGGGCACACGGTCACCGAACAGGAGCTCGCCGATGGATCGATCCGTCTCACCGTATGCGCAGGAGCAGCTTCATGAAACGCATCGAAATCACCATCGCCCCGGACGGCAGCTCGACTGTCGAAACGAAGGGATTCACCGGAGCAACATGCCGCGCAGCCAGTCAATGGATTGAACGGGCACTGGGCAATTCAGTCCACGAACAACTGACACACGAGTTTCATGCCACCACGGAGACAGAACACGCTCAGCATCGGCAGAACTGCGGAGGACATGATTGAATCGAACGTCTCGGTCGCCGAGACACGACATCGGCCCGTGATCGTCGTCGAGGGTCAGTTCAATATCGAGTTTCTCCGACGCATCTCGCGCACGCTCCCTGCCGCCGATTCTGCTGGCGCGATTCGCTCAAGGCTGGCGGCCATCAGCAGACTTGCGAACGACTGACGTTTTCCCAACTCGCTTCGCTTTCCCAGGAGAAACAGTGCAACTCACAGAAACACTCACCAACTACGTGCGCGCGTGCTTTGCTGGCATCTGGATTGAGAGCCACGAGCACGATGATGCCATCGCCGACATCGCGAAGATGTGTGAACACGAAAACTGGTCGCTGGCCACGTGGGACCTCGACTCCGGGTTAACCGTTCCTGGTTCAACCAATCCGGAAGAATCAGGTTCGACCGATCCCATTGCTGCGCTGCGATCGATCAACGGCCTCGCTTCTGATGACGGGGCTGCATTGCTTGTGCTGAAGAACTTTCATCGACTGCTGGGATCGCCGGAAATCATTCAGGCAGTTGCCCGGCAAATCAGTCTGGGTAAGCAGAACCGTACGTTTCTCATTGTCCTGGCACCGGTCGTGCAGATTCCGATCGAGCTGGAGAAGCAGTTTGTGGTCCTCACACACGACCTGCCCGACCGTAATCAGCTCGAACAGATCGCCCGAGACATCGCGACTGAGGAAGACGAACTGCCGAATGGCAACGAACTTGACCGTGTGCTCGATTCTGCTGCCGGATTGACCCGGTATGAAGCCGAGGGAGCGTTCTCACTGTCACTCGTTCAGCGTGGTCGCGTGGCACCGGATGTCATCTGGAGCCTGAAGTCACAGACGCTGCGCAAAAGCGGACTGCTGGGACTGCACCGCGGAGAGGAGAGGTTTGATCAAAG
>CALDJX010000087.1 GCA_937899075.1 uncultured Planctomyces sp.
TGTCAATCGTCAGCGGTTGAAACGCGTGAGACCTTTCGCATGAAGAAATGTCGTCGGTGTTCGAAATCCGCCACGCTCCACATCACGGAGCTTCGGCAGGGGGAAGCTACAGAGATTCATCTCTGCGAAACCTGCGCGAAGGATTACCTCAGTCAGGCTGAGGAAGCGTCGACACCGGACGGTGACCTTCAGTTCGACCAGCTTGAAGAGAACGACCAGCCGGAAATCTCAGGGATTGACGATCGCGTTTGCCCGAACTGCGGTATCACGTTCCGCGAGTTCCGAACGCAAGGGCGGCTTGGTTGCCCTCATGATTACGTCGTCTTCGAATCAGACCTCATTCCGCTGATCGAGAACATTCACGGCGAGACTCAACACTGCGGCAAGTTGCCGCGTCGCGCTCCGGATTCAAGTCGGAAACAGCATCAACTGATCCGGCTGCGGAGCGAATTAAAACTCGCGGTCGAAGACGAAGACTACGAAACCGCGGCGAGGCTGCGTGACGAGATACAAGAAGTCGAATCCCAGCTTCAGGGCAACGACACGTCTGAAGAGTAAGCAACAAATTAATCGCGGCTGCGAAGCGGTCGGACTCACTTCGAAATCGTCTAAGCCAGCAGAAACGCGACAGGAGATAAACGGTGGACCTGGACAGTCTCACGCAAAGTAATAGCGAATGGTTGCGTGGCACGGGCCCGGAGTCTGACGTTGTTGTGTCGACGAGAATTCGACTGGCTCGCAACCTGGCTCAGTTTCCGTTTAACACGCGGGCTGACGATGCGGCTCGCGGACAAATCGTCGAGCAAGTCAAAGAATCGCTGGACGATCTTCCTGTTCCTAAAATTCTCAACTTTGTCGACGTGCCATCGCTGGACGAAATTTCGCAGCAGTTCCTTGTCGAACGGCAGTTAATCAGCCGGGAACTCGCCGAGGCCGACGGGCCGCGTGGTGTCGCTTTCTCGCGAGCTGAAGACGTCAGCATCATGGTCAATGAAGAGGACCATTTGAGGTTGCAGGTCTTGCGAAGCGGGCTGGCACTTGACGAGTGCTGGGAAGAAATCGACCGCATGGACGACGCGTTGGAAGAAAAACTGACATTCGCGTTTCATGAAAGATACGGGTATCTCACCGCGTGCCCAACCAACGTTGGGACGGGAATCCGGGTCAGTGTGATGCTGCATCTGCCGGCGCTGGTGCAGACTCGCGAGATTCAGAAAGTGTTCCACAGTCTGCAGAAAATCAATCTGGCCGTGCGAGGTTTGTACGGTGAAGGCAGCCAGGCTTTGGGCGACTTCTACCAGATCTCAAATCAGTACACGCTCGGCCTGAGCGAGACTCAGGTCATCGACAAAGTTCGCAGTGTGATTCCTCGATTGCTCGACTACGAACGTCGCGCTCGAACAGCGATGCTCGAAGAAAAGAAAGAGCAGCTTCACGACCATATTGCCCGCGCGTCGGGCATTCTGCGAAGCGCTCAGACCATCAGTTCTGAAGAGACGATGCACCTGCTGTCGAGTGTTCGTCTGGGAGTTAACCTTGGACTGATCGACGACGTCGAGATCTCGACGCTCAATGAATTGTTCATCATGACTCAGCCCGCCCATCTTCAGAAGCTGAAGAAGGCTGAGCTGGACTCGGCCGATCGCAACAAAGCCCGCGCCGCGCTCCTGCGGAACCGCCTGGCTGGCGACCATCAAAACTGAGTCAAAGCTGATGCTTCGAGTGCCGCGTCTTGTCGAGGCGACCGTAGGGTGCGTCTCGACAAACCGTTGTGATCAAGCGAAGTTTTTACGGCGTCAAAGATGTCTATCGCAGCATCGAGCGGTTGATGTTCTGCGGGCTGTGATTCCACATCGGTGGATTGCCAGCCGTGCGGTAAGTGCCGGAATTTGACCGGTAGCCGCTCGTTCGTTCGATCGGCGAGTTCGGAATTGGCGGCACTCCGTCCATCGTTCGCCACGTTGGTGGCGGCAGGATGATCACTTCTTTCGGCTGAAACTGCTGGCCGCGAGGATCGGTGTAGCCTGTGTTGGGGAGGTAACCCGACTCGGGGATGTTTGACGCATGACGCTGTTGGAGCATCGAGTGAATCTGGTTGACCTGATTCTCCAACGACTGAGTTCTCTGATCCAGATTCGTCGTTGTAGAACTGGCGATCGGCTGTTGAACAATCTGCGGCTGGGGCAGCGGTAAACGAGACTGTGATTGCCACACGCCCGGCTGAGGAACGGCGGCTTCGGTAGGAAGTGTCAGGAATGGCGTTGGCTCCATGGCGGGAGTTGCCGTTTCGCGGCAGCAGCCAGCACTTCCAGTATTGCAGCACGCGTTCGGTCCACATGGAGATGTCTGGCTGCAGGTCGTTCCAGATGAACATGAACGAGCGAGGTCGCATTGCCGATCGGATTCGCAATAAGTTCTGCGATCCTTAAGTTTCAGGACCGGAACTCGCACTTCCTTCCAACCAAGGGAAGGTGTCTTGCAGCCGAGAGCTGGCGGAGTCTGGCAAACCTTCTGGCACTTTGACTGAACGCTGCGGCAGGCATTTGAAAGGTCACAACGTGGCCGGCTTGCGGACTGGTCACGGCAGCTTCCCGTGTCGCGAACGTTGCACGAGGAGAAGGGTGACATTGAGCGGGAAGCTGGCGTGCATTTCTGCGCGTGCTGGCAGCCGGTCATCATCGCGATAAATGTAAGCAGGATGAATGTTCGCATGAGGTGCCTCCCGGGATGCCGGGTTCGTGTCCGAAACGTGAGACCGCTGGGCATGTCCGGTGCGTCATTCACACGGTGATTATTTCACCCGGTGAGCAATGTATTCGCAGGATTGCCTGTCAATCGTATCGGACACGGCTGATGCCGCTATGAGCAATCTCGACGAACTCGTCAATCGAGTAACAGACGTCAAACTCAGCCGGACCGTTCCGAGTGGCGATCAGACGTCCGGAGGCGAAGGCCGCTGGCGGCGCGGCAATGGCTGTGAACAGCTTGGTCTAGACCGCGCCACGCGACACTGTTGGGCCGCGGTCGGCGATCGCCTGATCGATCGCACTGATAGCTTCAGGCGACAATTGCCAGGTCAGCGTGCTGGCTGTTTCGGCGATCTGTTCCGGGCGTTTGGCTCCGCATAGTGCGGCCGTGATTCCGGGTTGCTGGATGGTCCAGTTGACGACGAGTTCCGGAATCGAGCGTCCAATGCCGTCAGCAATCTGACGAAGCCGGTCGATGAAGTCGTGGTTCTTGTTCCACTCCTCACCCTGAAACATCGGATACTTTTGCCGCCCGTCTATAGGATCAAACTTGTGATCGCGAGGCAGTTTTCCTGCCAGCAGACCTTTCATCAAAGGCCAGTAGACCATTGTCGAGACGGAGTTCTCAATGCACCACGGAAGCTGCTCGTTTTCGATTTCCCGTTGCAGCATGTTGTAGTGAGGCTGGTAGGCGGAGAGCGGGCAAACAGCGTTGAATTCTGTGAGTTCAGCGACAGAAGCATTCGAAAGACCGGCCGAAAGTACCTTTCCGGCTTTGATCAATTCCAGAATCGCTCCGGCCGATTCTGCGACTGGAACCTGCGGGTCGGGAGCGTGGAGATAGTAAAGTTCGATTCGGTCAGTCCCGAGCCGCCGCAAACTCTCGGTGCATTCCGCAATGATTCGTTCCGGACTGGCATCGCTGATGCTGACCTTGTTTTCCCAGTGCAGTCCGCACTTGGTGGCAAGAACGATTTCGTCGCGCACATCTCCCAGCACGTCGCCGATCATCTGCTCGCTTTCGCCGTCGTACCCGTACATGTAGGCGGTGTCGAAAAAGTTGATGCCCGCGTCAAACGCCGCTCGAATTGTCGCCTCGCTGCGTTCACGAGTGACGTCAACACTCGTAATGCCAGTCACCGGCCAGCATCCCATCGCGACGGGAGTGATCTCGATGTCGGTTGTTCCAAGGCGTCGGCGAGGCTGCATCGGTTCATCAATTCGTTGATAGGCTTCACGGGTCAGGTTGAGATGGGAGATTCTGACCTTCGCAGCGTTCAGTTCAACCGGACAACTGACGACGGTGAACCGGTGGCTTCTCGCTGCAAGATGCGAGTGCATGGTTCGCGGCTGTGTTGAATGTGTGCGGGCTGAACCGGTCGTAGCTTCGTCCCGAACGAATCCTGCTCAAACTGTCTGGATGCTTGTTGAGAATGTGAAGTTGCGGTCGCATACTCGCGCCACTGTTTGCGAAAAACCATTCACATTCTGAAATACTGAGAGGACTTGAGATGCGTCGACTTACGAGCGGGATACTGAGTCTGGCTGCTGCAATGGCGGCTTTGAGTTCGCTGGACGCGATGGCTGGAGATTGCGCGGCACCGGCGCCGGTGTGCAACACGTGTCAGCCGAGAATGACGGCTCGACCGGCGATTTGTTGCCGACGTGCTCCGTGCAACGCGCTGCGTGCTCCGATTATCAAGCCGGTTTGCCCGATCGAGGTTTCCGTGACCTGCTGTCCGCAGCGATGTCGCCCGGCAACGACTTGCCGAACTGTCAAACGAACCTGTCCCGAGCCGAAGGTAACCTGCTGCTCACCAAGGCCGGCAACTTGCGCGGCGCCTCACGCGGTCAACGTGCTGCCTGTTCCAAGTGGAAAGCCGGCCGCCGCGCCTGCTCCACCGGCTGAAGCCCCACCAGCACCGAAAGCAGATGCCGTTCCTGCACCGCCGAAAGATGCTGCCTGAGTGGTACAGGATGCAGTCGGTTCGAATTCTAAATCGCAGAGGTCGCTGAGGATTAAGACGCAGAGAAAAGGAGAGCTCTCCTTAAACTCTGCGAGACCTCAGCGCACTCTGCGGTTTTTTCAATTCGGGTGATGGGGTCAGCAGATGACTTCGTGCTGGATGGTGAGCTGTTGAAGCCGCTCTGGATTTGGATCGGGAATCTCGTTGAAGGCTCGCACCGATGGTATTCCGTCTGAGCTTGAGACGAGTTCCAGAGGTTCCTCGGCCAGGTCTTTGGTGTAGAACCTCGAACTTGGAAAGATGTCGGCCGGGTAGGTGAAGTTGTCGAGCATCGCCAGGGCGGTGCAGATGCCGGCTCCGGTCGAGCTTTCCAGCATTCCGCCGACCCAGCAGGGAATGCCGGCCTGCTGGCAGACGTCGTGAATTGCCTTGGCGACAGTTAATCCGCCGACGCGTCCCGGTTTTACATTGACGTACTGGCAACTTTTCAGCGCGATCGCCTGCTCTGTTTGCCGAGCGGTGACGATGCTCTCGTCCAGGCAGATGGGAGTTTCGATTTGACGCTGAAGCTCGGCGTGGTCCAGCAGGTCGTCGTGCTGTAGCGGCTGCTCGATCATCGCGAGGTTGAACTTGTCGATCTGTCGAAACAGCTCGGCGTCGGCGATTCGGTAGCCACTGTTGCAGTCGATGTGGAACGTGTGGTCCTGATGCTGACTTCGCACGGCTTCGAGCATCGGGATGTCCCAGCCGGGACGAAACTTCAGCTTGATGCGAGGAAACTTCGCGTCGACGGCCGGGCCGATGGCGGCCAACAGGTCGTCTACAGAGTCCATCACTCCGAAGTCGGCTCCGACGACGACTTCGTTGCGGGTTGCTCCGAGCAGTTCGTGCAGCGGCTTGTTCTGAAGTCGGGCTTCGAGGCTCCACCATGCGGTGTCGAGCACCGCTTTGGCGAACGGGTTCCCCTTGAACAGTGAAAGCTCGGACTGAAGTTGTCGTCCGCTGGTGATTTCCTTGCCGAGTAGCGTTGGAGCCAGCCAGTCTCGATTGACGCCAAAAATTCCATCGGCACATTCCGGGCTATAGCACGGAGCGGCAAACGGAGCACTCTCCCCCCAGGCATCCACACTTCCGCTGGTCACGCGGCAGAGGACGGAATGAATCGCCGCGTCTTCGCCGTAAGCAGTCCGCCACGGATAAATCAGAGGCATCGCGACGTGAAACAGCTCGATTCGGTCGATCTTCATTAAGGATGCTCCTGAGTTTGTGGGTTGCCGACAGTTGGAAATCTGACGCAAAGCTGCAAAGACGCCAAGGATCGCAAAGAAAAGAGCCACGGATTTTCAAAGATCGACACGGATGGATTCACGAAGCATCCTGATCATCTGTGTGAATCTGTGCCCATCCGTGGCCCCGTTTCTGTCCGTTGTCGTTTGTTGGACTGGCTGCCTTGAGGAAGTAAATGACGTGGCAGATTGGTCGATGAGATCGGCCACGTTTGGACGATCCGTGTTGACGTAATTGTACTGCCAGTCGTACCTTCCGGTGGATTTAGTGCCTTGCGTCTGCTGGCGAGAATGATGCCGCGTCGGACGAGGCCGCTTCAGTAACCGGCGAATGGAATCGCGATGAATATCTTCTTCTCGGTGGGTGAGCCCAGCGGCGATCAGCATGCCGCACATTTGATGCAGGAACTCAAGGCTCGCCGGTCTGATCTGCGATTCAGCGGTTTCGGCGGGCCTCAGATGGAACAGGCCGGACTTGATTCGCTGTTCCGACTGACAAACCTGGCAGTGATGGGCTTCTTCAAAGTGATCCCGCTGCTGTTTAAGTTTTATCGGATCGTAAAACAGGCCGAACGGTACTTCGACAAACAGAAACCCGACGCCGTAGTGCTTGTTGATTTTCCGGGCTTCAACTGGTGGATCGCCCGCAAAGCGAAGGCTCGTGGAATTCCCGTCTTCTATTTCCTGCCGCCTCAGTTGTGGGCGTGGGGTCCGCATCGGGTTGAGCGAGTTCGAAAGTTCGTCGACCACGTCATCACCGCGCTGCCGTTTGAAAGAGACTGGTACGAGAAGCACGGCATTAAAGTTGACTATGTCGGGCATCCCTTCTTTGACGAGGTCGGCAATCACGTGCTGGACGACCGCTTCGTTTCGTTATGGAAGAATCGCCGTTCGCACACGATTGCCGTCTTGCCAGGGTCTCGCAGTCAGGAAGTCGGTCGCTGCTGGCCGGTGATGGTTCAGGTTCTGAAGAAGCTGCACGCTCGACATCCGGATGTGACTTTTCTCGTCGCCTGCTATCGAGATTCGCATCGCCGCCGATGCTTACAGCAATTACTGATCGAAGCTCCGACGCTGCCCGTCCAATTCTTCGTCGGGAAGACTCCGGAGATTATCGAAGCCTCCGACTGTGCATTGATGGTGTCCGGTTCGGTCAGCCTGGAGTTGATGGCTCGCAAAACGCCAGCCGTCGTCCTTTACCGAGTGAGCCGTGTGACCGGGATCCTGGGCGATCTCTTTCTGAAGTGTCGGTTTATCAGTCTTCCCAACCTGATCGCTGGTCGAGAGGTCATGCCGGAGTTTCTGTCGGTCGGAGATCCAGGCAAAGTCATCACCGGAATCACCGACGTCCTCGACCGCTGGATCCGCCTACCGGAAGAGCGGCAGTTGGCCATCAACGACCTGCTCGAAGCCAGCGAAGGCTTCGTCGAGGGAGGCGCGATCCAGAAATGCGCCGGCATCATCCTTGAGAAACTGCCGAAAACTACAGCCTCGTCAACTTTGCAGGCGTCGCCGAAAGCTGCTTAGGAACGTGTTCAACCCAACTTCACGATTTGCTCGAACTCAGGTAACCCGACGCGTCAGCGAGGGACGGAAACTGAAGACGCGTCGGGTTACCTCACGGAAGTTATTTCGGACGCATTCCTTAGTGAAGTGATTGGTGAGCGATGCCCAAGCTCCATTGTCCATGCGGAAACATTCATGACCTATCGCCGATTCCGGATGACGGTTGGGTCGTGGTTCGCGATAAGGACTACGAAGAACTGATCGCGTCAGAAGTTGGCTCCGAGGCCGGCGGTCGCACGAGTGTCGACGCTTTCATGAAGCTGGCTCATCGTATGTATGAATGCGAGAAATGCGGGCGTCTGGTTTGGCCTCAAAACGGCTGCGACCTGATTCGCGTCTTCGTTCCTGAGGCCCATGAGGGTTAGGTATTCAGAGTCTGTCGTCTGACACCCTTACCAGTGTTAAGGCAGCACGAGCCCCGTGCCTGTCAGGCCTGAAGATTCCGCGCGACGTGCCCATCTGGCCTCTTCATCGGGCCGGTTGTGACGATTATGACGCTCTGTCGCTTTTGGCTGACCCGGTAAATTGACGGTTTTGCCATGCTGGCACTGACTCGTCGCCGCTACGTGGGATACTTGGATAGGAAATCTGCGCAGTTTGTGCGTTTGATTGGTCCTTCGATCGGATCGTGACATAGGTTTGTCACAGACTTCCGGCTGCTCTCGTTTGCCGTCGGAGTTTTCTGTCGACCAACCCGTCGAAGTTCCACGCCGGGCAACACCGGTTTTGAATCCAGTTCACGAGGAGCTGGCCAGTTATGCATTGAGGCGGTTTTGCGGCATCGTTCCGCGGGAACTTATCGGAGCAGCGAGCCAGGTATGCTACCAGAATTCACTTTCGGCCTTGTCGTCTTCCTGATCGGCGTTGGTGCTTACACAGTCACCGCCGCGATCTCGGACATTCGTATCAAAAAGATTCCGAACAAGCTGACGCTTCCGTTCTTCGGAGCCGGAATCGTTTACCAGTTCGCCTTTCACGGTCTTGCGGGACTGGGAGAAGGGTTTCTCGGTTTCGCGGCCGGGTTCGGACTTCTGTTCCTGCTCTGGGTGATCGGGAGTGGCGGAGGCGGCGACGTGAAACTGATGGGCGGCCTGTCGATGTGGCTCGGCTGGAAGCTGACCATCATGGTACTTATTGCCAGTGTCGCGTTTGCAGCTGTCGGGACGTTCTGCGTCATCGTTTACAGCATGTTTTCACGAGGCGTCTATGACACCAAAGACAAATTCCTGGCGACGGGTAAGTTGAAGAAGGGCGAGAAGCCCAAGAAGGAAACGCTCCAGCAGAAGCAGCATCGTCGCCCGATGGGTTATGCCGTGCCGGTTGCACTGGCAACCTGGGCGGTCGTTGCCTGGCAGTTGCCGCAGTTTCCGTGGATCGGTGGCCAGGTTCTGGCAGGGCTGTTCCAAGCGGGCGGCTAATTTCCAGACAGGCGTAAGGTGACGCCGCTTTCAGACAATCAGAGTTCATTTCGAGACAGGTTGAGCAATGAAACGGGTTGATTCAGTGAAAATTGGGTGTGAACGGGGGCGGACTAAGAAACGCTCCGGATTGCTCAGCGCTGAGTTGATCATGACGTTGCCGATTCTGGCCATCGTGCTGTTCGGACTGTTCGAGTTCGCTTTGCTGTTCACCGCTCGCGGAGAACTGTCTGAAGCGTCTCGGGTGGCGGCTCGCAAAGCGACGATGCCGGGCGCGACGTACGACACGGTCGAGCAGGAAATCCGCCGGGTTCTTTCGCCTCGGCTTCAGCAAACGATGGAAGTTTCGATCGATCAAGGGCAACGAACAGGCGACGTCGTCACCGTGGCCATTGCCTGCGACATGAATAGTGCGTCTCCGGATCTTCTCTGGCCAATCGGGTACAGCCTGAAGAATCGGAAGCTTTACGAAGTGACAAAGATGATCAGGGAGTAAAAGTCGTCTTTCGAGCGACGAGTTTGAATACTCACTCCATATTGCAGTCGTTGATTATCGAAAGCGGATTCGCTTTCGGCAGTTATCGAAACACTGAATATCCAAAACGTCATGCGGGTTGAGACTCGGAGCGGTCCGGGTTTCTGCTGACACAAGTTTGAAGTTATGCGTCTGGTGGGTGTGCTGTTGACCGGGTGGGCTGGTCGATTGATGCCGCCAGAAGCGAACGCGAGTCTTTCAGAGGAGCAGACCGGTGAAGAATCTCACTCCTGCAAAACTCATTGTGATGATGATGGTGGCCATGGGGCTGCGTAGCTGTCTATTCTGTGCGCAGCGTGAAGTGTGAGCTGGATTCGACAGCCGT
>CALDJX010000088.1 GCA_937899075.1 uncultured Planctomyces sp.
AATCGTCGATGCGTCTGCCGGGTTTTACACGCGCAGGCCAACTGACCAGCAACGATACCCTGGATCCGAAATCGTGCAGGTTACATTTGCCCCGCGGCATGCCGGGCATCCCGTGGTCTCCCGAGACGATGACCAGCGTGTTGTCGAGTTCCCCTCGCGCTTTCAACTCCTCAATGAGTTCGCCAACCATGGCGTCCCACGCCAGAGCCTCGCCCAGGTAGTCGGCCAAATCTTCCCGCACGTCATGTACGTCGGGTAGAAACGCGGGCACTTTGCCTTTGAGCGAATCGGGGTCCAGCCCCCAGATGGCCTTGCCCGATCCCCTGGTCCATTGGCGGTGCGAGTTGTGCGGACCGAACCAGTAGCAGAACGGTTTTCCTTCTTCGTTATTATCGAGGAATCGAATGAAGTTGGATCGGACGAATGAAAAGATCTCTTTCTTCCGAGCTTCCGTGTTTGCTGCCGCAGAAACAGCCTGAGAAAAATTGCATATCGAATCTTTGTGCGTGAGATCTTGCCTGCCGGCGTGCTTGTTCGTCGTCTTTCCCCAGTGCATGACGTGGTAGCCGTTCTTCACCAGCAACTCCGAAAATCCAGGAAGGGACTTATACGGATCAGGTGCTTTCCCGTACTCGCGGCAACGAAGAAAAGCATTGGTGCCGCAGCGGTAAAATGGCATTCCTGTCACGACCGATGCTCGGCAAGGTGTACAGCTCGGCGCGCTGACAAACGCGTTGTTGAACACAACACCGCTCCGTCCAATCGCATCGAGAGCCGGTGTGTTGATCACGTCATTCAGTCCCGGCCTGGCTGGGTCTCGATAGATGCTCGCGTAGCGTCCCCAGTCATCAGAGAAACAGAACAAGACATTTGGACGCTCGTCAGCCGAGGCGGACATTGTCATCGCCAGGCTGATCAAAACCGACATCAAGGCTGTTTTTGTCATCGTTTTGTACCTCTTTGAATTCCAATCAATCGGCTGCGGCCATTCTTGTATCGAGCGTCGCTGAGTAACTGACCACTCGACTGCAACCAAGGCTTAGTTTCGAGTTCACGTTTTAGCGTCCTTTCTTCGATTGTTTTTGCTTCAGTGCGGGATCGGTGTACGGCAAATACTTCGGATGCGGAACATAGTTGCCTTTACCCTTCTCCCAGCGGAACGTTTCTCCTTCGACGACGAGATCACGACGCGAGTTGAGCCTGGGTTCCGGGTCAGCGAACTCGGTTTGTGCTGAATCCCGCAGCCTTTCGATGACGCCTGCGTACTGCGGATCGGAAGCGAGATTGTTCCACTCGTGCGGATCCTCTTTGACGTTGTATAGCTCTTGGTTCTTGTCGTCGTAATGAATGAAACGCCATTCCCGATTCATCAGCGTGTACTCTCCCGGGTTGATGTACGGAAGGTAGACGGTTCGGTCGCTTGCTTCGGCAGGATTCTTCAGCGTCGATGCGAGCGAAACGCCTTCGAGTTTCTGGCGCGGTGCAGGAAGGTTGCATTGTTCAACCAGCGTTGGGTAGATGTCGATCAGGCTGACGGTCACGTCGGTGCGTTCACCTTTGGCCACGCCTGGGCCGGCCCACACAAACGGCACATTGGATGTTCGTTCCCACAACGTGTGTTTGCCCCACTGGCCTTTTTCGCCCAGGTGATAACCGTGATCGCTCCACAGCACGACGATCGTGTTGTCGGCATAGGGGCTTGATTCGAGCGCGTCCAGAATCCGCCCGACCATCGCGTCGGCGTAGCTGGTGCAGGCAAGGTACCCGTGCAGAGCATCCTTCCAAGCTCCCATCGCAACGAGCTTGTCGTAGTGCACTTTCTTGCGATTCTGACGTTGCTTACGAATCTTGTCAGGTAAATCTGCCAAGTCATCTTCTTTGAACGCCGGAGCCTCGATGGCGTCTCGATCGTACAGATCAAAATGTTTTTGAGGACAGTAGTTGGGGTAGTGTGGGGCGTAGAAACCACAGGCGAGGAAGAACGGCTTGTCGTGTTTTCGCCCCAGTTGTTCGACCGCCCAGATGGCTCGGATCGTGTCGGCCATTTCCTCTTCGCGTTCTTTCGGAACTGCTCCCCATTCCAGGAACAGTCCGCCGGTAATCTCTTTGCCTTTGTTGTAGATGCTCGCCGGAAATGGCTGCGGCACGGGTGTGTCGCTGCTCCACGATTCAAGCGCCCAACCGCCTTCACGTTGAAACTGATTTCGCAGGAAGAACTCTGTCCAACCTCGCTGGTCGATCGCTCCGGCTGGATGATGAAACAACTTGCCAGCGCCCAGCGTGGTATAACCCGCTTTGGCGAAACTCGTTTGCAGCGACTCAATCTCCGGATGATGCACAAAGTAATTCGGAGTCTCGTAGCATCCGGTTGTTGAAGCGTACTGGCCCGAGAAGATCGCCGCGCGACTGGGCGCACAGAAGACTCCAGCGGTGTGCCCATTCGTAAAGCACACGCCTCGAGCAGCCAGCCGATCGATGTTGGGTGTGATCGCGTTTGGGCGTGAATCGAGACATCCAACAAAGTCGTTCATGTCGTCGACCGCCAGAAAAAGCACGTTCGGTGACTGGGGCGACTCCTCGGCAATGGCTGGACTCGAAGATGTGACAGAGAGCATAAGCAGGCAGATGGCACACGCTCGCATCGTTGGCAGCGAGGAGATGATCGGATGTGTTGCCAAATCAAGGTTCTCAGTGTTTTTGCGTTTTTCGCGTGCGTTGAAGTGCGTCTGGTTCATTTTGTTCTCGCAATTTCCTGTTGAGCGGTTCGGTGAAGCGCCGCGATTTCTTCTTGATTAAGTGCTCGGTCGAACAATGCCACTTCGTCGATCCGACCGTTCCAATGCTGAGTTGATTGAGGGCCAGTTCCGAACCAGACCGTATCGGAGTCACTCGCCTGCAATGCTGCACAAGGTGCGGACGCAACAAGATTCCCATCTTGATAGAACTGCAGTTGCGTGCCATCAGCGGTCACGACGAGGTGTCGCCAGGTCTTCAGTGGCAACGCCGATTCTCCTGCGACGAACGCATCGCCATTTTGACTCTTGATTGTGGCCTGCAGCCTTCCATCCTCATCAAGCAACAAACCAAAGTTCCCACGCTCGCCATCCAGATTCGTCGCAATGATCGCGTCTTGTGTGGGCGCTTCGAGATACACGAACGCGGTCAGCGAAAATTGCCCAGTACTCAATTTCGGCGGCGAATCGACGCGTCCTCCACGGCCGGTGGAATCGGCTCCGACACGTAACGAACCGCCGACGAACACACCGCAGGCATGTGGAGGACGTTTTCCTTCTCCGGTCAGCACGACGCCGGAATGTTCAGGTGGCTGAGCAACCAGGCCGCGGTCGCGAATCGGCATTCGATAGTAAGCCAAAGGCGATAACCGCTTGACCGCGCGAGCGTAGTTCAGCCTTGGTTCATCAAAGTTGCGAATGAATCTGTTGGTCGCGATGGAGATGTCCACGGGCTTAGCCATTCCGTCGGTAATCCGAACAGCCTGCGACGCCTGAAGATCAACGGACCTTGCGGAACCAACTTGATTCTTTTTGCCCGGATGAACTCGCACAAGCCCGTCAAACACATGAACTTCGCTCGTTCCGCCTTCAACATCGACGGAGAACTCGGTGCCAAAGTCAACAACTTCCGCTTCCGGAGTTTCCACCGTAAATCCGATTCCTTCGGGTGGGACTGTGGCCGATAGTCGTCCGCTGTGCAGCACCACACGTGAATTGCTGACAACGTCGAATCGAGCTGGAGCTTCGAGGTACACCATGACTCCCCCGCCGAACTGCAAATGAAACAAGCCCTTTTGCAATTCGTACTCGCCCGTCGGTAGGTTCGTGTCATCCCAACGCTCGTCGCTCTTCGTTAGCAATCCGTTTACATTGCTGAGGACCTTCGCCACAGGAGTGCCAGCGGTGTCTGTCGCGTCTTCTGCTGCAGGCCACATGAATGCGACGATCAGGCAAGCGGCTATCGCGACGCCGGTCAGCATCAAGGCTTGTCGCGAGTGGAAACTGGATGGTAAAGTCGTCGTGCTGGTTTCGGGATCACGCCTCGCCTCCAATGCACTGTTCTGAATATCCCTGCGGCGCAACGAACGCCGTAAATCCGCATGCAACTCGGCTCGAAGCGCAAAGCGTTCCAGGTTGGCGGGAACATTGAGCCACTTCTGAAATTCAGCAGCCTCAACGGCGGTCGCCTGTCCCTGAAGAACGCGATCGATCAAATCATCGTTGATGTCCATCACGAATTCTCCATTGCAAGCCGACGTTCAATGCAACTGGCGAGCACCGTTCGAACACGAGATAACAAGACTCGCACTGAACCGCTGGTCGAACCGACCGCTCGTGCCGTCTCTTCGGCAGAAAGCTCGTCGACGTAACGCAAATCGAGCAGCTGCCGCGACTTCGCAGGAAGTTCATCCAAACACGCATCCAAAGCCTCACGCCTGTGACTCCGACCGTCAGCCTGCCGTGCGATGGTGTCAGCAAGTTGGCTGAGCAGTTCATCCGAAAAGATGATCCGAGCGCGATCCTGCGTCCGGTAGAAATCAATCACCCGCGATTTGGCAATCCAAAGCGACCACGCCACGAACGGTCGACGCGAGTCATATTCGTCGAACCGACGAGCCAGCTCTTGAGCGATCCGCTGGACGACGTCTTCGGCATCGTGAAATCCGGAGATTGACGCGAATACGTACGCTGAAACCGAAGGCTCGGCCTGCAGCCAGTAATGGGTGAATTCTTCGCGTTTCTGATTTTCGTCCATACGCACGGC
>CALDJX010000089.1 GCA_937899075.1 uncultured Planctomyces sp.
GACTCCCCGATCAACGAAACACCCCGGAAATCCAAGCACTGGTCTGATCGCACCCGTTGGGAACTGAATGCAGGTAGATCCTCCGCGGCGATTGCTTGCTGTTCAGCGAATGTCTCGGTTGCGACAGGCATGCTCTAAACTCGACTATTTGGTTCGATCGATACACCCCCCCCCAACGGGATTTAGGGTCTTACCCAAGGATTATATAAATAGTCTTCCGCATAGTCGACCGACCAGTGGGTGCAGTTTGCACAGTAGATGTGTCGAACAAATCAAAGGGGTCAGGCCTCTTTGATCCGATGATCGAGGTTGGATAGACTCCTGGCATGCCAAGATCTCCCAGAGCTGACGAAGCGGGCGGGCTTTATCACGCCCTCAATCGCGGAAACCTCCGAGCTGAAATCTTCAAGAAACAGGAGGACTATGTCGCCTTCGAGAAGATTCTCGCGGAAGCGCTCGCGATCCATCAGGTGCAACTGTTTGGCTATCTGCTGATGCCCAATCACTACCACCTCGTTTTACGCCCCTTGATCGATGGTGAAATGAGCCGCTTCATGGGCTGGGTTAGCGGCACGCACACGATGCGATATCACGCTCACTACCACACCAGTGGCATGAGGCACGTCTATCAGCAGCGCTACAAGAGCTTTCCTATTCAAGATGACGGTCACTTCTTTGTTGTCTGCCGCTATGTCGAACGTAACGCGCTGCGTGCAAACCTGGTCAAGCGCGCCGAGCAGTGGCAATGGAGCTCACTGTGGCGATGGATGCAGAAACCTGAACCGGAACCGAAACTACTCTCACCCTGGCCACTGCCGCGTCTTCCCAAGTGGGTTACCCGAGTCAACGAGCCACTGACAGAGAATGAACTCAAGGCGGTCCGCCTGTCCGCCAACCGCGGTCGTCCGCTTGGTGACGAAGGATGGGTCGAATCCACCGCGCGTCGACTGAATTTGAAATCCACCATGCGACCAAGAGGGCGGCCGCGCGTCAGACCCAACACGCCAAAGCAAAACAAAGAGGCCTGACGCGGGTCAGGTCTCTTTTACGTTCTCCCCTGATTTGCTGGCGAAATAAGGGGAAGGAACGGTAAACCGATGCCCCGAGACATCACCATGAAACAACTCCGAATTGTTACCGTCGTCTGCGCATTCAGTCTTTCCATCGCGCAGGTGAACGCCGAGGACCAGTTTCTCGTTGATGAAGGAAAGGCTTACGCTGAAATTATCATCAGCGAATCTCCGGCGCGTTCGACGCGGTTGGCGGCGGCTGAGCTGCAAACCTACGTGGCGAAGATCTCCGGCGGGCGGCTTCCAATCAAGGCCGAGGCGGAAGACGGCACGCTGTTCATCATCTACGGCCACCAGCGTTACACGCTCAACCGCGCCGGCAAGCCAGTCACGAACGAGGTGCGCCTTCACCAGGTCGTCACACAACTTCAGGGCACGGACGATACGTCGGGAGTACCAGGAAAATGAAGATCCAACTGATAACCGCGGTTGCCGCACTGTGGAGTTGCCACGTCGCGTGGGCCGAAGAACCGGCCGACCCTGACATTGCTCTCAAACCCGCGCACATCTTCGTCAACCCGTGGCGCTTTCACATCCCGCCGACGAAACGTCAGGGCGTCTCCGGAATCGAGCGCACCGCGAAGGGCCGACTGTGGGCAGTTTATGGTCGGGACGTCGAGAGCACCCGAAACTATCAGGTGCTGACCCGCAGCGACGATGATGGCAAGTCATGGTCGGACGCGCAGCTCATGATTCTACCCCGCCGGGGCGTGCGCGCGATGTCGGCGTCGATCTGGATCGATCCACAGGGGCGACTGTGGGTTTTCTGGGGGCAAGCCTTCGGGGCTCAGGACGGGCGTTATGGCATCTTTGCCATTGTCAGCGCTGATCCTGATGCGGATGAACCTCAGTGGTCCGCTCCGCGTCGGTTGGGTGACGGTATCATGCTCAACAAGCCGACGGTCCTCTCCGATGGCGACTGGCTGCTGACCTCGTCAGTATGGAAAACGGATAACAGCATCAAGGTCTACGCGTCGAACGATCAGGGTGAAAGCTTTACGCTTCGTGGCACCGCCAACATCGCTGATCCCAAAAAACGCGGCCCGGACGAGCCGATGATCGTCGAGCGTAAAGACGGATCGCTGTGGATGCTGGTACGGATGCAGGGTCTGGCCGAAACCATTTCCACCGACCGGGGCAAGACATGGGCCCCCGTGCAACGCAGCCCAATCAAGCACTGCACTGCACGCTTTTTCGTTCGTCGTCTGAAGTCAGGCAGTCTGCTACTGGTAAAGCATGGCCCGCTCGACAAGCGCGTCGGACGCCAGCAACTCACCGCTTACGTGTCGGATGACGACGGCAAGACCTGGAGTGGTGGCTTATTGATCGACGAACGTGAGGACGTCACCTACCCCGACGGTGTGCAGGCTGACGATGGCAGGATTCACATCATCTACGATCACCAGCGCACTCCCCTCGGCGAAGTGTTGATGGCAACTTTTACCGAGGAAGATGTCCGCGCCGGCGAGCCTGTTAGTGGCAAACTCCGGCTGCGTGGAGAAGTGGCACGTCTGCCCATCGAGTAAGTTGAAGCCCAATATGATTTCGGGGAAAATTCAGGGCGTCAGGGCGGCCAGGTTCTTCTGGGCTCAAAGCGCCGGTGTACAGGATGGCCGCGTGGAGTCCTCAACGCGAAAGCGTGACAGCGTCAGTTGTGAACGCGAATCGCCGCTCGCATCGAAATCAGGAAGTCATTTCGAAAACGGACATTACCCGTGAATCGCTGCGGCGATGATGATTGAAATCCCAATCACGATCGAACCGACCATGACTCCCAACGCCGTGTTCTGGTCTTCTTCGATTTCTTTCCAGAACGGAAGCGGCATCAGCTTGCTCATCAGAACGATGGAAACCGCAAGAACCACCAGGCCAATAACGGCGAAGATGATCGCCGCAATGGCGTTTTGAGCGACCAGCGAAAACCCGTCCGCCGCAGCGTCACCCTCGGCCGCGAGGATCGCCATCCCGAAATTGTTCATCCCGACCAGAGCCTGGCCCATGAAACTCGACATTGTTCACACTCCTGAATTTGTCTTAATGATGAGCTGTCAATCACGACGCCGTTCGAACGCGACGTGCTACTTGCCGAAATGAAAGCCGCCACCGCCGCCTGAAAAGAAGAAGCCACTACGTCCCGTTCCGCTGCCACTCGCAGTCCCGTCAAACATCCCGAGATCCGGAACTTTCCAGCCAAGGGCGAAGGCGGTACCGAGGCCAATGCAAAGCGTCAGACCCACAACCTGATAAATTTTCGTAAGCATCGTCACACCTTCCGGCTATTCGCTACCGATCGTTTTCTGTCCGTCGCTCGTCGTTTCGTTTCGACTTCAACCGCTCGCTCTGCATTCGTTAGTCGTCTGACGCGTACGGGGAGTAGTCGCTTTCGGACCAGCGTTTCACATCGAAAAAGTGATTCACAACTCCGGCGCCGATCGGAATAACCGACACAAGAAACAGCCCCCATGCCAGAACCCACGGATCAGCCGAGTCGCTCATCGCCGCGGCGCCAAGATAAATCACACCCATCGCCAACCCAAACATCAGCCACTGCAAATAAATTCCGCGATCACACGGGAACGGCTGGTTCGGAGCGACTTTCCAACCTCGCGGCAACTGATGCTCAAGCTTGAAGGCCTCTTCAATGACTTCGTGCTTAATGTACCTGCCCAGCGAAACGTTGACCTCGCCCAGATTCATCCTCGCGCGTTTGCCGGAAATCTCCTCGGCAGGGGGAGCCTGCGTCATCGAGCGTTCAACCGACATCGCGTACGGTGGGCAGATCAAGTCTCGCGACGTGACTTCCTCGCCGACCGCGACCTTCCAGTAGAACTCGCCGAGCACATACTCAACGCGAGCGATCGCGCGTTGAAACAGCTTGAAGGTCTTGCCATCCCAGACGGCGGACGTTTTGTAATCATGCAGGTCGGCGGGCGAGAGCGGCTCGGAAAAACTCCAGTGCTCATCGCTGTGAACCAGCCAGCGAAAGCCGACCGACGGGTTATAGAGCAGGTATTCCGTCCAGAAGTATTTCCGATCGAACGTCACCGACCGCTGCATGAAACCAATGACGACGTACTTCACATCGAACAGTGTTCCCTCTGCACCGATCTCGATCAGCGGGTCGACCTTCGTCGACAGCGTTTCCAGATATTTAAGATTGCCTCGGTCACAATCGAGCACCGCGCCACAGTACGGACAGCCGACACGCTTTGTCTCGTCGGGAGCCTGGAGCTTCAGCGAGCCGGCACACTGAGGACAACTGACATCCTTCGCCTCGATCCGCTTCGCTTCTTTCTCAGCCGCTCGCAGATCAGCCATCCCGATCTCGTCGAGCGAAACCTGCCACCCGATGTAGCCGGCCGGCTGACTTCCATAATCCAGCGTGGCGTATTGCCCTTCCGGCCCGTACAGATCGGCAAAAGGGTGCGTCTCACCAGGCTTAAAGTCGAAAGGGATTTCGCCTTCGGCACCGGCCGCTGTTCCTTCCCCGACTTCCGCAACGGTGAACTCGTTCTCGCCAAGCTGAATCTTCGCGCCAGCATTCAGTGATTCCAGACTCGGCAGCCCGCTTTCGTCCTTTACCTTCTTCTGGAAGGTCATGTAGAAGTTGCCTTGAGCCTCGGCCAGCCAGCCCCACTTGCCGTTGGGAAACTGAGCGTACCATTCGTCCCAGACGCCGCCCGCCGAATGCTGATACTGCATGCGGCCGACGATTCGAAACGGCTTGCCGCGAAACTTGCCTTTGACGCCCAGACTCAACGGCGACTGAGTTTCGACAAGATCGGCAACCCGCCCGTGATCTTCGAGCTTCTTGTCACCCCGGGCGACAACGCTCTGGCAGAATGGGCAGATCGTGACCAGCGAGGTCCGCGACTTGAACTCAACAGGAGCAGCGCACGAGGGACACGGAGCTTCCAGTCGCGCCATCTGGTGCTTCTCCTGTGGTTCATTGTTTCTTGAATCGCCGAGAAACCAGATTCTGTCAAAACAGCCTGGTCACGTCGACCCTTCTACAGAACCCACATGGTGAATCATCCTGTCGCTGCGCGACACAGCCATTCTGGCTGTGCCACCCGACCAGGATCGCTGTTCGTCATTCCCGCGCAGGCGGGATCCCAGTCCGTAGGGCCGGTTCCTACCGGCCGGGGTGTTGCCAGCATGTGACGGCCGGTGGGAACCGGCCCTACCCTTGCTGCTCAACTGGCTATCAGTCGGCGGATTTGACATCAGGGTTCACGACGCACTCTATCGGCCAGCGGCCGCTCAGGACTTCGACGACGCACTCGGCGGCCATTTTGCCCATCGCGTCCAGAGCGGTCTGGTCGATGCCGCCGAGGTGTGGTGAGAAGACGATGTTGCCGTGATCGCGCAGCGGGCTGTCGGCGGGTAACGGTTCCTGCTTGCAGACATCCAGGCCGGCGCCGAACAATGGACCGTCGGTCAAAGCCGCAACCAGTGCGTTCTCGTCAACCAGTCCGCCACGAGCAGTGTTGATCAGCACCGAATCCTGTTTCATCTTTGCAAAGGTCTCAGCGTTCATCAGGTCAGTCGTCTCCGCCGTGCAGGGCATGTGCAGGCTGATGATGTCTGACTGTGAGATCACCTCGTCGAACGTGCCCAGTTTAATGCCCAACTCGTCGGCCATTTCGGGCTTGGCAAACGGGTCGTAGCCGATGACGTCCAGTCCGAGCCCCTGGCAGCGAGGAATCATCGCTCGTCCGATTCGTCCCAGACCGAGCAGACCGATTGTGTTTCCCGCCAGGCGTCGAGGGCTGTTGCGTTGCCATTGGCCATCGCGGATTTCTCGATCCCGCCGAGCCGTGTCTCGAAAGACGGCCGTGATTAAGGCAATGGCCTGCTCGGCGACAGAGTGCTCGTTCGTGCCCGGTGTGATTGTCACAGCGACGCCGTGTTCGGTAGCCGCTTGCAGATCCACCTGGTCAAACCCGACACCGATCCGTGCCACGACTTTCAAATTCGATCCAGCAAAGATCTGAGGATTGTATTGCTCGATCCCGGCGATCGTTCCGTCGATCCCGTCGAGGTGCGTGAGAAACTCTTCCGACGTGATCTGCATGCAGTTAACCGGTGGAATGACGATTTCAAATCCGGCAGCTTCCAGAACTTCCCGCCAGGGACCAGTGCCATCTTTAAAGACGACTGGCGTCACAAGAACTCGCGGCATTTCTACACTTTCAATCATGATTTCGAATTCAACTCAAGCGGAAAACCAGCCATAGGATCGCTTAACCAACCAACGACCTCGCTGTACGAAAGCGACCGGCGGGCGCGATCATAGCTGACTCATGAAGAATCGTCACGAGTCGCTCATCCATGATCGCGCCCTTCAACTTGTCGCGGTGGACGGTCTAATTTCAACGGGAAAGATGTCGCGAGTTCGGCGGCTGGATGGCAGTTTGCTGAAGTCGTGAGTGTGTATTGCGGCGGCGTCGATATTGAAGATGCTTCCAGCGATCGGCTCAAAGGCGGCT
>CALDJX010000090.1 GCA_937899075.1 uncultured Planctomyces sp.
TTACACTCAAATCGGCGATAAGGGCATGTCTGTTATCTCTCAGTTTCCAAAGCTTCGATACCTGGCACTCAGTGGAACATCCATCACTGATGCCGCCCTGGAATCGATCGGCAAATTGACTGATCTCGAAGAACTCCGCCTGAACGACACTGAAATCGGTGACGAAGGCATCAAACACCTGGCCGCATGCACGAAGCTGAAAACCCTCAGCATTGAAAAGACCGGTGTTACTGACGAATCCGTGAAGACGCTGGAAAGCTTGCCGGCCTTGGCAATTTTGAACAGTAATGAATCAGGAATCACGCAAGCCGTCAAATTGATGGGCGCATCCGACGAGTAAACGTCGCCCTCGAGACGAAAGGGCTTCCGGGCCCGCGCCGTTCACCACTGGCGAATCGACAGCCGATTGCTGGCTCGCAGCAAACAAACATGTCAAAAGGATGCCCGCTCGCAATGCGAAGCGGGCATTTTTTGTTTCTCAACGGATCCAAGCAGGAAAACGCGACGACTCACGACGGTGAGCCGAGCCTTGTCGTCACCTGCGGACAGTCAGGCGGAGGACGAAGATCGCTCCGACGAGCAGGATGGCATTGCCGGTCCACATGCCCCAGGCAGGGTTGACGGAGCCCGATTTGGCGAGGCTCATCATCAGCAGAACGACCGGGTAGTAGACCAGCAGGATCGGCAGGAAGCAGAGAAAGAAGGTCGTCAGGAATTGACGACGCGCCTGCAGGATCGAAAACGGACCGCCCACCAGCGCGAAGAAGAAGCAACTACAACTGAGTGCGAATCGGTTGTGGAGTTCGGTGTTGTGTTTTCTGGACTGGCTGGTGCTCGCGATGATTTTATTCGATTGCTCGGCCATCGGGGTTTCAGCGAGTGCGTCGAACTCGCCCATTGCCAGAGCGAACGCTGTCCTGATTGCACGTGCGTCCTCAGCTTCCTGACAGTCGTCATTGAAGTCGTCGAGTTTTTCGCGAATTGCCGAAATACTCAGGTGACGCGGCTTTATTTTCTGACCACTCATTGGCAGCGGCAGTTCGATATCACCCTCTTTCAGACGCACCGAAATCCGACCAGGCCCGGCAAAACGAGCGTCGATCGGCTGCAGAATGACTCGCTCTTTCTCAAGATCGATTCGCAGGACAGCTTCACGAACCTGTGCAACGTATTGTTCGCCGCCGACCGTGTATCGCAGATTTGGCCGGTAAAGCCGCCGTTCTTCTTTGTCGACGCCTGAAACGGTGATCGCCCAGCCTTTGTCCGGGTACTCGACCATGTGCTGAGCCGACAGTACGTCGAAGAAAATGTCTTCCATCGCCAGCGTGACGACGCGTTGAATGTTTGCCATCGACCAGGGAATCACCTGGTCGTTCAGCAGCAGCGAACACACCGTCAGCGTTCCACCAAGGAAAAACGCCGGAGCCAGCAGCGACAGCACGTTGATGCCCGCCGCTTTGGCTGCCGTAATTTCGTAGTCCGCAGCCAGTCGCCCATAAACGACGCACACCGAAAGCAACAGAGTGGCCGGAATCGTGAACGGCAGCAGGCTCGGGACGACGTACGGCAGGATCTGCAGGACCTGCAGCGGGCCGAGACCACGTTCGGTGACTTCACGGAAAACGCCGACGAACACCAGCAGCACGGTCATGATCGTGATCACGAGCAGCAGCACCTTGATCAGGTCGATCAGGATGTATCGCTGCAGAATTCTCATGCCGGCATAAATCCATCGGCGGTCACGCCGAATTTGCGAAATCACATAACAAGTTGAGCGGGTCACGACACGCCAACGAGCCGCGTCGCTCAGCGGTGCGTCAGGACGAACCCTACAACTCTGGTCGTCAGACCCGGACGCTAATTACGGAAAACGCCGCCTCAGGGTCAAGACGAGATGCTGCTCCGGGCGACGACCAGGTCGACTCACTGCGACTCGTAAGCTGTTTAACCAGTGTCAGATACAGCGAAGCCACATCCTCACACAGCCACGCCGACGCTGGATGGGACCGGCATTGCCGGAAAAGTCAGCCAGAGACGTCGGGACCGGCACCAAAAGACCAGACCGGGGCAGAGTCGTCTCGGATTGCTGATCCGCCCGGCTTCACTGGAGCGGCGCTGGTGATCTGTCCGAAATCACTTCCGTTAGAGTCGCTCCCCGCTCCTTCTGAACGAGCCGACACTGTTCGACCAGAAGTGCGACACTCGACCAGAGGCCGGCTCAACAAACCACTCGATACTTCTCAGCGAGTCTCAACATGGAATTGTTCAACAACGCGTCCGACGACCAGATCGCTCTCATGGGCTGTGCCGCGGCACTGTTCGTTTCGGGCGGGCTGATGTACATCAGCTTTTTTGTCGGTCGGCACGGGCAGAATGAAGAAACAACAAGCCGTTCCATTCCGATGGCACCGGTCCAGAAGACGGATTCCGATTCGTCTGAACGGAAAGCTGCCTGATTCGTCAGGAACGGTAAGACCGCAGAGTCCACTCGGCCAATTGGGGCGAGTGGACTCTGTCTTGCGCTTTTGGTTTGGCGTCTGTCGAAGTTACTTTTTTCGAAGTTACGCGGTCGCAAGATCACCCTCTCGTAAGAAGCAGCTACTGGCTCACAAACGTCGAACTCCCAGCTGTCCGTCTGTCAGAATTCCCAGACGGACCAATCGTCAGAAATCGACCGATAAATCCAAACCGGCACAGACGCTGCGAAGTGACACGCCTGAGCCAGGCAACGACGCGTTGACGGCGGGACACCCTTTGGTTCTTGAAAGTGGCCGGCCTCGTAGAGACGATAACCAGCTTGCCGAAGTACTCTTCGTACTGAGTCGTCTATCAATCCGCAGGAAGAATCCTATGCGAGCTATCTGGAAAACAGTTTCCGTTCTGAGCATCTTCGGGCTCGGCTTCCTTGCTGGCACGCTGCAATGGTCGGCTCACTCGTCAGCAGTCGCTCAGCTTGATGAAAAAGGAGCCAGCGAAGAGGTCACCAAGTCGATCACGGCCGCCTATTCCGCTTTGCAGACGGTCCGCAGCAACCTGAACCAGGAAGGCCGGTACACTCCGGCTGCGAAGATGCTGAACGTCACCGGCGTGATGGCCGGCGGCATTGATGCGATCTCCGACCTCGAATCTGGCAAGGGAGTCGATCCGGAAACTTTCGGAGCCCTCTACGCAGACATGGCATCGGACGAGGTGTCCGTCAATCTGGACACCGACGAAAACGGACGACTGACCTACAAAGGCAAGGTCGTCCGCATGTACTCGGTCGAGCGTCTCAAGAAGTTCTATAAAGATCGCCTGAAGTTCGCAGGCAACGATGAGGAGTCCGCCGGCTTCTGATCCTAATCAGAGCCGCTACACTCCCGCGCATGGCACTCCTCAGCATCAAAGACGTCCGCTTTACGTTCTCGCATCCGGTCCTGCTGGACGGCGTAACGGTCAACATCGAACGTGGCGAACGCGTCGGGCTTGTCGGCCGAAACGGCGCAGGCAAGTCGACGCTTCTCAAACTGATCGGCGGCGAACTGAAACCCGACGACGGGTGCGTCACGCTCGAAGCCGGCGCACGCCTGGCATCACTGACGCAGCACGTCCCCGACGCCAAAGGCGGATCAATCTTTGCGCAGGTCGCTGACGGAATTCCAAACATCGGTGGAGACATCACCGAGTTTCGAACGCTCGACCTGAAGTCACATTCCGAAACTCTTTCGCCTGACGAGCAGTCCCGGATGGACCTGGCCATCGAGCGAATCGGAGCCGAAGAACGCGGTTGGGACGCTCTCCACAGCGTTGAACGCACGTTGCGGGAAATGTTGCTCGATCCGGATCAAACGTTCGACTCGCTGTCGGCCGGTAAGAAACGTCGAGTACTGCTCGCGCGAGCTCTCGTCACCGAGCCCGACGTTCTGCTGCTCGACGAACCGACAAACCACCTGGACATCGACTCCATCCTGTGGCTGCAGGATTTCCTCTCGAGATACTCCGGTACGTTGATTTTCGTGACTCACGACCGGGCATTTCTGCAGGCTCTGGCCAATCGAATCATCGAAGTCGACCGCGGCCGACTGTTCGACTGGACCTGCGATTACGCAACGTTTCTCACTCGCCGCGACGCAATGCTGGAAGCCGAGGAGCAGCAACACGCACTCTTCGACAAGAAGCTCGCTGAGGAAGAGAAGTGGATTCGGCAGGGAATCAAAGCTCGGCGAACCCGCAACGAAGGCCGAGTGCGAGCTCTGAAAGAACTCCGCGACGTCCGCAAGCAAAGACGCGACAAAGTCGGCAAAGCGAAGATGCAGCTTCAGGAAGCTGAACGGTCCGGGATGCTGGTCAGCAAGGCCGACAAAGTTTCCTTCGCGTACGACGACCAGCCAATCATTCGCAACCTGTCGACGACCGTTTTTCGAGGAGACCGCATCGGCCTGATCGGTCCCAACGGAGTCGGCAAGACGACGCTGCTGAAAGTCCTGCTCAACGAATTAGAACCAACCAGCGGAACGATCCGAGTCGGCACGAACACCTCCGTCGCCTACTTCGATCAGTTGAGAGCACAACTCGAGGAAGACAAGTCCGTCCGCGAAAACATCGGAGACGGTTCCGATTTCGTCGTGATCAACGGTGTGCGAAAACACGTCGTCGGCTATCTGCAGGACTTTCTGTTCTCGCCCGACCGAGTTCAAACCCGCGTCAGTTTTCTGTCTGGCGGAGAACGCAACCGACTTCTGCTCGCGCGTCTGTTCACCAAACCCGCCAACGTGCTCGTTCTCGACGAACCGACGAACGACCTCGACGCAGAAACTCTGGAACTTCTGGAAGAGTTACTCTCCCAGTTTTCCGGCACTCTCCTGATCGTCAGCCATGACCGGGCGTTTCTCAACAACGTCGCGACCAGCACGTTCGTCTTCGAAGGCGACGGCGTCATTCGAGAATTCGACGGCGGCTACGACGACTGGCTCCGACAGAAATCCGACGACAACGAACAGGCCGCTGCCCAGGCCAAAGCGGAACAGAAGTATCAGGCATCCGGCAGCGTGACATCTTCGGACACCGACAGTTCGTCTCCTTCAGCTGTCAGGTCGACCGCCAAGGCACGAAAGCTCAGCTTCAAAGAGCAGCGAGAACTCGAAATACTCCCGAAGCGGATCGAAGAAATCGAAATCCGCCAGAAAGAACTGCACGCTCTAATGGCCGACCCATCGTTCTACCAGAAGCCTCGCGAAGAAGCCTCCGCGGCCACCGAGGAACTCGAGCAACTCGAAGAAGAGCTGCTGAAAAAGTTCGAACGCTGGGAATCGCTCGAGTCCCAAACCGCCTGAGCACCATTCACCAGCAGACAATCAGGTTCCCAACCGACCAGACGAAAGTCGTGCCACAAACTCAGGGTGGCCCCGCGAGTTAACACGGCAGCAGGGTAGCCCAGGCATTCTCTTTTAGATTGTCTGGGTGCCGCAGGAACAAGAGGTTTTCGAGTGACGACAGAAATCTTCCGCCAGCGGCTCAGACAGACCTTGTCACATCGAACTGAGAATTTGAATCGGTCACGACGAACAGCGATCCCGTCAGGTGTCATCTCCAGGATCGTGATCTAATTATTAGCTTTCATCTTTTCTGCCTTCTGCGCCTCCAGACGAGCGATCCAGCGTTCCGGCTCGTCCTCGAACGCGGCTTTGCAGCCCGAGCAGCAGACATAGTATGTCTTGCCTTTGTACGAAACGGTTGAGGTTCCCAGCCCGCCGGAAATGACGCAGGTCTTGTCGCCGTAGTCGTCATCAGCTTTCGCAAAGGACACGCCCTCGCGCTGTGAACCGATCACGTCGAGTTGCTGAAACTTCGCTCTGCCGCGAGCACGATTGACGTCAACCAGGTAGCGATTGTTGTGCTGCTGCTTGAAGACGTACTGAAAGCGGGTTCCGCGACCCGAATCTTCGTTCTCGGTCAATTCAAGTTGAAAAGTTCGCTCGACGCCCTTGCCGTCTTCGCTCGGCACGTCTTTTGGTGCGGCTTTGAATTCGCCGGTGAATGACCGCGTCACGTCTTCTACATCGACCGTTGTCATGAGGAACTTTTCGATTCGCGGATCGTAGGTCAGTCGAGCATTCGTGAAGTACTCGCCTTCGGGAATGCTGAGCACCAGCGAGGGAAACACAGGATCAGTCTTCAAATCCCAGACCCAGTCGTGAACTTCGCTCTTGGCGGCATTCTTGATGAGCCCCTGCCATTTCCCCAGCACAACCTGAATGGGCTTCAAAGCGGCGACAACTTCTTCGAACTTTGGAGGTTCGGTCGATACTGCCGTCGTCCCACCAGACGAATCCGGATCGGCCGTCGACGCGCCCGACGTTCCGCCGAGCTGAATCGGCCGGTACGCGGCGGTGGTAGATTGAGCGTCGTCCGTTTCGACAACTTCCCCGGCAGACTCTGCTGCGGAAGGAGTCTGGCCACTTTCACTGGAACCCGCTGGTTCTGGATCGGCTCCTCCGCTGCACCCGAACAGGCTGGTCACCACAAACATCGTCGCAACGAAACTGACTGAAACTCGCATCACGGACGGTCCTGTCTAA
>CALDJX010000091.1 GCA_937899075.1 uncultured Planctomyces sp.
TTCTTCGGCGCGGGTTCGCGATTCCACAGTCTGGAAATGAATTCGCCGGGGCCGGCGGCCTGTGTGAGCACGGCGCCACCCAGCGAGACCGCAACGGCGGATGCACAAACATAAAGGCGAAGCCTGGGTCTAATCATGACTCGTCACCGATTCGGTTCGGAAGGGAACATCGACGGGCAGTGATTGCCGGAGAAACCCAGAACGTATCAACGAGCACTGGCACGAGGATGGGTCAGCACATGATTGATGCAACGAGTGCAGCAGCCATGCCGGCTATCATCAGGAAATCGGCTGGATGGAGGCTTCGGGCTTAGTCAGTTTCCCGTGTCCTGCCTGAAGTTCCTGAAGTGACGATCCTGCCAGTTTTACCGATTTCGGTGACGGCGCGGCGGTGCGAAGCCGGGCAGTTTTGGTTCGGTTTAACGCTCGGGCAGGGTGTCCGGATTATGTTCCGGATGTCGGCTCAATCATGGCCGCAACTGACTTTGCGTTGACCGGAGTAATGACGCCTCGTTCGGTAATGATTCCGGCGATCAATTCTGCAGGAGTGACATCGAACGCCGGGTTCCAGACATCGACTCCGTCGGGAACAGTTTGCTTGCCGAAGCCATGACTGATTTCGTCGCGAGCCCGTTCTTCAATGGGAATCAAATCCCCAGACGCGAGGCTCATGTCAAACGTGCTCGACGGAGCCGCGACGTAAAACGGGATGCCGTGAGCCTTCGCCAGAACGGCCACTGAGTAAGTGCCGACTTTGTTCGCGGCATCGCCGTTGGCTGCAATCCGGTCAGCACCGGTGACGACGGCTTGAACCTTCTTTTCACGCATCACCAGCGCGGCCATCGAGTCGCAGATCACCGTCACGGGAACATCTCTCTGCTGACATTCCCAGGAAGTCAAACGGGCGCCTTGAAGCAACGGCCGAGTTTCGTCGGCAAAGACATGAATCTTCTTCCCCGCAGCCACCGCTGCAAACAGGACGGAAAGAGCCGTGCCGTCTCCGGCAGTTGCCAGCCCGCCGGCATTACAGTGCGTGAGCACTCCGCCTTTGTCCGGCATCAGCTCTGCGCCGAATCGACCGATGGCCGCACACATCTCGCGATCTTCGTTCTCGATGGCGCGAGCCTCGACCAGCAACCGTTCGACGACTTCTGCTGGAGTTGCATCGGTCATTCCGCCGGCGACATTCTTCATCCGGTCCAAAGCCCAGAACAGGTTGACCGCCGTCGGCCGACTGTCCGCCAGATGGTCCGTGACCTCGTTCAGCTTGAGGTCAAAGTCCGCTCGACTGAGGCTTGTTTCGTTCTGCAGACCGATCACCGTTCCGTAGGCTGCGGAAACGCCAATCGCCGGCGCTCCTCGAACACTCAGCCGCTTGATCGCATCCCAAACCTGCTGCACCGTTTCGCAATCGATCTCGACAAAATCCCCCGGCAGCCGAGTCTGATCAATCATCCGCAGCGTCCCCGGCAACTCGCCAATCCAGCTTTGCGTTTTCGGAATCTCAGCCATCGTGTGTCCTTCTGGAATTCTCGTCTGGGTCGTGAGTCGCTGTGTTGTGACTGCTGGTTCGCCGCCCGTTGAAAAAGTGTGCCACTGGCTTTGCCAGTGCCGTTTGAAATCGGCGAATGCTGGCAATTCCGCACTGGCAGAGCCAGTGGCACACGGCGAATCAAGATATGTTTCGTTTTTCAACGGGCTGTTAGCCGCTGCCGACTCGGCACACGAAGTCTGACGCCGTGCCCGTCACTCGGCAACGAGTTGATACTTCACTCCGGAATTCCATGCCGATCATCGCTTTGATCGATCTCGTGATGTTCTTCCCACTTTCGTGGTGAAGCGAGGCGTTGGCCTGCGGCGGCAAGGTGAATGCCTTAAATGTGACTGCGACTGGCCTATCGGTTCTGATTACGCCGATTAGGCAGAACGTAGCGTCACTCGATAACTCGTCGGAAGCTCGCGTTCATGGTTCAGGTTATGCAGAATCGAATTTCGAATCCGAAATGCAGGCCGTCCGTCACAAAGTCGATCCGGCTTGTGATCCTCGGAATTCTGCTCGGGACCTTGATCTCGGGAACCGGTTGCCAGTTGACGAGCGATCGCGGACTGGTTCGAGGTTGGGCGGATGTCAATTCCCTGGGCACACCAGCAGCGTTTGTCGACCAGATGCGAACGGATGACTTTCGCACTGCGGCGCCAGCGTCCGTTCTGCATAACGTCGGCACAAGCGAAGTGCCGCGAGACGTCTCTGGCACGACGCCTGATACCTTTCAAGTATTTCCGATGGGCGAGTTTGACTGCGAAGTAACACCGACGTCGTACGAGATTCCGATGCGTGACCCGGACCCTTGTTTGCAACAGACTTCGCACTCGGTGCGGCAAGCAGATCGGGGGTGGGAAGACTCGCAGCGTCTACCCATTCGACCTGTCTACAAGGCCGCTGGCGCATGGTTGTTTTGAAAGCCGGACGCAAGCTTTAATTCGTTGCCCGTGCCACTTTGAATCGTGCAGCGATGGCGGGCCGACTTTTCATTCTCGCAGTTCGCTCCATCCGTGCCCGCCGTTGTCTCGAAAAATTATTCGCCGATGCAGTACAGGAATCGGTCGGTCCGAAGCAACAGTTGATTTCCGCTGACGGCCGGGCTGGCGTTCACGAGCGTTTCGTCGGACTTAATCACGTTCACGGCGAGTTCTTCGTACTCGGGATTTGCGGCGAGGACGACGATGCCCTGATCGCGGGTCGTGACGTAAAGCTTGTTTCCCGCGCGGACGATGGATGAGTAAATCCGCGCGCGGGTTGGCAGTCGTTCCTGATAGACTTCTTTTCCGTCGGAAGCTCGCAGGCAGTTTTCGATGGCTTTGTCGCTGGCCCAATAGAGGTGTCCGTCGTGATAAACCGGAGATGTGACATTGGCTCCAATGTTTGATTGCCAGAGTTTGTGAGTCTTCGTGACGTCGCCCCGGCCTCCAAGTTTGACGGCGATGGCCCGGTTGGTTCGACCGCCCAGGCAGTAAGCAATTCCGTTGTGGAAGACCGGTACGGGCACGATGTAATCCTCAACTCCGGCGCACCACCATAGTTTTTCGCCGGTGATCGGGTCGAACCCGAAGATTTCGTTCTTCTGATTCAGAATCAGCTCGGGTGAGCCATCTGGAACTTCTGCGATGCAGGGAGTCGTCCAAGACTTCATGATCGATTCGGCCTTCCAGACTTCTTTGCCAGTTTGTTTGTCGAAGGCAAAGAGAGTGTCGCTTTCGATGCTGGCGTTGACGTAAATCATCTCGCTGTAAACGACTGGCGAGGCGGCCGAGCCGAAGCCTGCTGTTCCGTCGCCGATCGCGGCCTGCCACATCAGGTTGCCGTCCATGTCGTACGCGATGACGCCTGAGACTCCGAAACTGGCGTAAACCGCTTCGCCATCGGTCGCTGGCGTGGCGGTGGCGTAACCGTGATCAGCGACTCGCTGACCGAAGCTCTGCGTCGCTGGGCTGGCCTTGATCGACTTGTCCCAGAGCAGTTTGCCGCTGTCCCGTTCAAAACACAGAACATGCAGTTTCAGATCGGCTTTGTCGCCAGGCTGCTCGGAATCGACGCCGAAACCCGTGTACGCTGTCAGGAAGATCCGGTTGCCGAACACGATGGGGCTCGACGCGCCGCGGCCGGGCAGTTCCGACTTCCACACGATGTTTTCGGTGTCGCTCCATGTCGTTGGCGGGTTCGAGTTCGGGGCCGTCGCGTTTCCAGACGGTCCGCGAAACTGGGGCCAGTCATTCGCGTTGCCGATTGAGCAGATGCAGAGAAGAGCCGTCAGGATCAGCGGTCGAGCGAAAGACATGAGTTCGTTCCTGGAGTGTCATGATTTATGGCGGGATCGTCGCGTCGGCCTGTCGCGGACTTTTGTCCGGACAATTGCAGCGAGGAGCCGAGTATGACAGAACGCGATCGGGCAGACTACGATCCCACGTTCCAGGTTTCGTCAGGTGGCCACTATGGATTTGTCCTGAAACAAATTTCGGATTATGGGTGCCACTGCTGGCTTGCCCAGCAGTGCGAAAAACGGCGATGAAACACTGCTGGGCGAGCCAGCAGTGGCACCCTGTTTCGAAAATAGGAGTCGGAAAGTTGTCTCGGGACTATTCCTATGAACGAGCAGCGTCGATGGTCACTCCACCTTCCATTTTGATTCGACACGCTGTCGCTTCGGTGGTGGTGATGTCTGTTCTGATCGCCGATGTGACGCATGAGCTGAGCCGCGTCGTTGCCGCCGACCAGGTTGCCACGATCAGACTTACCGATCGAGTGCCGTACGGTCGGGAGCCTGTCGACTATTTCGGGACAACATCCAGCGACGCCGTGTCGCAACTTCAGAGGCAGCTCGCCGCGGGAAAATTGCGACTGAGTCCGGATGACCGCTTCGGGTATCTGCTTTCGGTGCTTGAGTTGCTGGATGTTCCGCTGGAGTCGCAGCTTCTGGTTTACTCAAAGACCGCCCGCGCACCCGACCTGGTCAGTCCGCAGACGCCGCGAGCGATTTTCTTCAACGACGAAGTTTCGGTCGCGTGGATTCCGGAATCTCGCGAGCTTGAAATCACGGCTGTTGACCCGGTCAAAGGTGTCAACTTTTATACGCTGTCGCAACCGCTCGCCGCATTGCCTGTTGATTACAAAGCCGGAAAACGCGTTGTGAATGCGGGAGAGAATGCCGCATCGCCGAGCTTTCTCCGACGCGATCGGTGCCTTGCCTGTCATGCGGGGAGGTCGACGCTTGAAGTTCCCGGATTGCTGCTTCGAGCGTTTCAGACTGACCAGGCCGGTAAGCCGATCGTTGGGTTTTCGCGAGTCACTCACGACATGCGTTACGAAAAGCGATGGGGAGGCTGGTACGTGACGGGGACTCCGGCAGGCATCATTCATCGTGGCAACTTGCTGAGCGAGGTCGATAATTCTCACCATAAGAAGGAGCCGGGATTCGCTTCGTCACTTGATGAGTTGAGTCAGAAGTTTGATGTGGCCGGCTACCCGAACTCCGGAAGCGATCTCGTCGCGCACCTGGTCCTGGCGCATCAGGTCCACGGAACGAATCTTCTGATTCGAGCTGGGCTGGAAGCTCGCCTGAATCGCCGATCCGATGTCGAAAACGACCTGGTGCGCTACTTTGTGTTTGCGGATGAGCCGCCGTTAAAACTGTCGCAGTCGGCTGCGGACGCCGTCTTAGCGAATTCGAAGTTTGCGACTTCGTTCGTCAATCGTGGGCCGCGCGACGCGAAGGGGAATTCGTTGCGGGAATTCAGTCTCGTCGGGCAAGTCTTCAAGCATCGCCTCAGCTACCTGATTTACTCGCGACTCTTCGACGAATTGCCGCTTGAGTGTCGCAGTCGGCTGTTGGAAAAACTGTGGGCGGGGCTTACGACGGAATCGGAAGATGATGGTTTCGAACCTCTTGGCAGCGACGAACGAAAGTCGATCATCGCAATTGTCCGCGCGACCGTAAGGCGACTCCCGAAATGCTGGGCAGGGGGCGAAGGAGCTCGTCAATGAGACGCTTGTTCTTCCTCAAGCGGCCGTACATGCGATCTTTCCGGCGGATCCCTGAAGTGCTGGCGAGCGGCGGACGTGAGTCCGCTGGCCAGAAAAATCGGCAAAAACGTTGAATCGTCGGATAGCCGGCAGCCTGACGGCTACCGCTCGCCTTGAGAGAGTTTCTGGGTCGCCAATGTCTCAACTTTGCCGGCGCGCGGTATAAGCAGCGGTTGTTTGGTGTCGGATTCAAAATCCGTCGCAATCGGCGTCGTCAGTTTCAAGATTGTTCGCGTGGATCATTAGACACTGTATTCATCGCCGCGAACAACTCACCAAGCGGTGCGTTCACGATGAGATTGGCAATCGAATCGAGCGGTGTCGGATCCCGGTTGACGATGACGAGTTTCGCTCCTCGTTCGCGAGCGATTTGAGGCAGGCTGGCCGTCGGATGCACGACGAGTGATGAACCCAGCGTGAGGAACAGGTCGGATTCGGTCGCCCATTTGAACGCTGTTCTGAGAACTTCCGTCGGGAGTGTCTGACCAAATGAAACCGTCGCATGCTTCAGGCGGCCGTTGCACTTCGGACAGTCGGGGACGCGGTCGTCGGCTACAAACTTCGCGACCCAACTGTCAGCGGGCTCGCGCCAGTCGCAATCCATGCAGGCGATTTCGCGAGCAGTTCCGTGAAGCTCGAGTACGTCCTGACTGCCGGCATCCTGATGCAGGCCGTCGATGTTCTGAGTGATGATTCCACGCAGCCGGCCATTACGTTCCCAGTTGGCCAGCGTGTTGTGTGTGATGTTTGGCGTTGCGTCTGCGAAGTCTCGATGGGCTTCGGATTTCTGACGCCAGTATTCGTAACGTGAATCAGCACTCGCCATGAAATCGTCGAAGTAGACGGGATCATTCTTCGCCCAGACTCCGCCCGGCGAACGAAAGTCCGGAATGCCACTTTCCGTGCTGATGCCAGCTCCGGTGAAGGCGACGGTCGATTGCGACTCAGCGAGCCACTCAAAGAGTTGTTAGGATGCCTGGTTAACTTCTTCCGGT
>CALDJX010000092.1 GCA_937899075.1 uncultured Planctomyces sp.
TGCGTCAGGACAGGTCGTTGAGAAGTTTAATCAGCGGCATGAACAGGGCGATGACGATAAAACCGACCACGAGACCGAGCACAACAACCAGCATCGGTTCGATCAGTTTCACCATACCATCAACGAGAGTGTTGACGTCTTCGTCGTACATGTCAGCGACCTTGTACATCATCACGTCCAGCGCACCGGTTTCTTCACCGACGTCGACCATATTGACAACAAGGTCGTCGGCAATCTTCGCCTCACCAAGTGGCTTGGCGATGGTTTCCCCTTCGCGAATGGCCGCGTAGATATTGTCAAAGGCCCTTTTGAAGACTGCGTTTCCAGCGGTGTCTCTCGCGATGGTTAAGGCTTCGAGAATCGGCACCCCCGAAGATATCAGCGTACCTAACGTACGCATGATTCTTGCTGTCGTCGACTTCTGCAGAATCTTCCCAAGTACGGGTATCTTCAGCGATAAGAAATCGACGATATACTCTCCCGTCTTGTTCTTCTTAACCACCTTGATGAACAGCCAGAACCCAATCGGAACGGCCGGAAACAGGTAAAAGTAGTTAACGACGGTATTACTACAAGCAATCAACAGCTCGGTAATTTTGGGAAGGTCGGTTCCAAATCCTTCAAAAATCACGCGAAACTTCGGAACGATGTAATACATAATGAAACCGACAATACCACCCGCGACGCACACAACGGCGACGGGGTAAATCATGGCTCCCTGTACTTTTTTCTTCAGCGTCTGGGAGCGTTCCTTGAAGTCGGCAAGCCTCTGAAGAATGATTTCAAGAGCACCGCTGGCCTCGCCGGCACGCACCATATTGACGTACAGCTCGTCGAACGCTTTTGGCTGCTTGGCCATCGATTCGGAAAGCGTGTTTCCTGATTCGATGTCCTCAACGACTCCGTCCAATGCGTTCTTCAGCGGACCGGGTTTACACTGCCCTTCGAGAATCTTCAGGCTTCTTAGAACCGGCAGCCCGGCGTCCTGAAGCGTCGAGAGTTGGCGGGTAAAAGTGCAAAGCTGTTTAGGCTTCACCTTTCCCAGAGAGAGCGTCTTCTTCTTTTTCGGCCCGCCCTGCTTCTTCTCAGCGGCCTTTTTCTTTTTCTTCTTCTGCTGTTCGGTGATATTCGTAACAAAGAAACCTTTGTCACGAATCAATTGTTGAGCTTCCGCTTCGGACTCGGCGTCGATCGTTTCTTTGATCTCCGTACCCGTGTTGTCCATTGCCTCATATTGATACGTTGGCATATGGGACCTCTCCGTTTCCGTAAATATTCAGGCCGTTGGATGTTTCAATCGTTGTGGTCGCCAGAGAACTGGCTTGTATGGTTAGCCGGCGTCTTCGACGACGGTTTCTCGAACGACTTCGTCAATGGTGGTAATGCCGTCAAAAATCAACTTCAGTCCAGACTCACGCAGCGTTGTCATGCCCTGACTGCGAGCGAGTGCTCGAATTTCGTCTGTTGAAGCATTGACTGAGATAAGGTCACGAATGTCGTCGGTGACTGTCAGCAACTCGTAGAGGCCGACGCGGCCTTTATAGCCGCCGTTATTGCACTGTGGGCAACCTTTGCCGTAGTAAAATTTATACTTACGAGCTTGCTCAACAGGGAGTTGCAGTTCCATCAGCAACTCATCACTCGGTTCGAATTCGGTCCGGCAGTCGGTGCAGATTCGACGGACCAGTCGTTGAGCGAGAATGGCTTCCACGGTCGCCGTAATCATGAAAGGCGGCACGCCCATGTCGCGAAGTCGAGCAATAGTCGATGGCGAATCGTTGGTGTGAAGCGTGCTGAACACCAGATGGCCTGTCAGAGCACTCTGAATGGCAACTTCAGCAGTCTCGAAGTCTCGAATTTCACCTACAAGAATCTTGTCCGGATCGTGACGAAGAATCGCTCGCAGAACTGTTGCGAAGGTGACGTCGATGTCCGGGTTAACCGGCACCTGAATGAGACCTTCGATGTCATACTCGATCGGGTCTTCAGTCGTGATGATCTTTGTTTCGATGTCGTTCAGCTCGTTGAGAGCCGAGTAAAGCGTCGTCGTTTTGCCGCTCCCCGTCGGGCCAGTCACCAGAACGATACCATTCGGGTTGTTCATGGCCTCGCGGAAACGCGACAGGTTGTTGGCGTCGATGCCAATCTTATTAAGGTCCAGCTGAACGACGGTTCGGTCAAGAACTCGCATGACGACCGACTCGCCAAACATTGTTGGCAGCACGCTGACGCGAAGGTCGACCGGATTACCGCCAACGTTGAGTTCAATTCGACCGTCCTGAGGAAGGCGGCGCTCAGCGATATCAAGATTGGCCATAACCTTGATACGAGTTGTTATCGCGTTAGCAAGATGGCGAGGCGGCGGCACCATCTCATAGAGAATCCCGTCTGCTTTGACTCGGATTTTGAACTCATCTTCGAACGGCTCAAAGTGGATGTCGCTGGCTTTATCCTTGATCGCCAGCAGCAGGACCATATTCAGCAGTTTTCGAATCGGCGTCGCGTTGACGAGTTCGTCTTCCGAACCGATGTCGTGCGCATCTGCCCGACCGCTTTTCCCTTCGCCGAGGTCTTCCATCTCGTTGATGACGTCTTCGATACTCTCTTCAGCATCAGCGTAGTACCGTTGAATTGCCTGCTCGACTTCATCCAGACTGGAGACTGCCCCTCGCACGTCATAGCCGAGGAAGTTTCGAAGATCATCGAGTGCGGCGACATTCTGCGGGTCCGCCATTGCCACTGTCAAAACATCGTTCTTCAACGAGATCGGCATGATCTTGTAGAGTTCTGCCATCGTCTGCGGAACAAGTTCCAGCACCTTTGACGGAACGTTTGTTTCGGCCAGGTTAATGACCGGCATGCCCCACTGCTCGGCCAGAGCCTCCGTGACCTGCGCGGGAGTAACAAGCTCCATACGCACCGCTACCTGCCCAATGACTTCTCCAGGGCTTTGCTTCTGGTTTTCCAGAACATCCCAGAGTTGGTCTTCGGTGAGGTAACCGAGGTCAACCAGAATCTGTCCAAGTTTACGTGCGGCCATAGCCTGTAACCTGATGAGTTAGTTTGAGTCGTTAAGCCGTTTCAGTTCTGAGTCTCAAAATTATGTCAGCACAGATGGAAACGACAAAGGGAAGGCAAATTCAATAAGAAGCAGTCTGCTGGAAAGGCAATTCCCTTTCCGTGCCCTACTCATATTCGTATTCGTCATCGTCATCATCGTCGTCGTCGTCATCATCGAGGATGCCTTTCTTGGCGCCCTCTATCTTGGCCCGAAGTTCTCCGGGCGCGTTCGACTTCTGAATCACGTCTTTTTCGTCGCAGGTGCCGTTTTCCCAGAGACCGAACAGGGCGTCGTCCAGAAGTTGCATGCCGAACCGTTTTCCGGTCTGGATGGCTGAGTTGATACGGAATGTTTTCCCTTCACGAATCAGGTTCGCGATGGCCGGAGTCACGACCAGTAACTCGTAGGCAGCGACGATGCCCTTTGGTTTTTTGGGAATAAGCGCCTGACTGAGTGTGCCCAGAATACCCACGGAAAGCTGGGTTCGAATTTGTGCCTGCTGGTGAGTCGGGAAGACGTCGATGATTCGGTCGACGGTTCCCTGGGCACCGGTCGTGTGCAGCGTCCCGAAAACGATATGGCCAGTTTCAGCGGCAGTAATCGCCGACTCGATTGTTTCAAGGTCTCGCATTTCGCCGACGAGAATCACGTCAGGATCCTGACGCAAAGCTCGTCGCAACGCCTCAGCAAACGATGGGCAGTCTGTGCCGATTTCGCGTTGATTGATCGTGCACTTGATGTGGTTGTGGTAGTACTCGATCGGGTCTTCCAGCGTGATGATGTGATGATCCATCCGATGGTTCATCCAGTTGATCATGCTGGCGAGACTGGTCGTTTTACCACTACCGGTTGGCCCTGTAACGAGGAACAGGCCGCGAGGTCTCTGGATCAGTTCGAGACAGACCGGGGGAATGCCGATCACCTCTGGTTCGAGAAACTCGTTGGGGATTCGCCGACAGACGATTGAGATCTTTCCCTTCTGCTTGAATGCGGAAACGCGAAACCGAGCTTTGTCGCCGAAAGCGAAACCAAAGTCAGTCGAGCCAGTTTCCTGAAGCTCCTGCTGGTTTCGTTCCGGAGTAATACTTTTCATCAACGAAACAGTGTCGTCACCTTCCAGGTCCTTTGTGTCGAGTCGGACCATGTGTCCGCCAACACGAACGACCGGGGGTTGACCGACCACGATGTGCAGGTCGCTCACCTTTTCTTTGACGACGGTCTCAAGGAGTTTGTCAATCTGGACGGTTGCCATTCGCTGCCCTTTTTGTTTTTTCAACAGGTCCAGTCTGGTTTAGCGAGTGTCGCCTGCAGACTTGTCTTGAAAGGTAAGGAAGGCAATGAACAGTGAAAGACCACAGTTTCGAAATAAGAAACCGCAACGCAGATTTTTCTGCGTCGCCTGATTATTTCCAGGAGTGTCGTTGCCGTCCACGTTTGCCGGGTATTAGGTGCTGGCTGCTTGAGTTGCTCTGCGTCAGAGAAAAAGCGTTCGATTCGAGCTAAAAGATGAGATTTGCCTGATTTGCCTCGTGCCAACGATCGATGCGATGAGCTGAAAATGTGTTGCTTTTTGCGTCACCTTGATGATGACAACCTGACCGCTGACCTCGCCATTGTGCTCTGGAATTTGTCGCCTGGCTGCCGGGTGAGTATTCCACGGGATGTACCGTGAAGATGTTTAAGGTACTTCGCAGACGCGACCTGCTTTGACGTGGCTTCTTTAGTGGCCACCCTTCTGGAGTCGGTAGACTTCGCTGAGGTGCGTTTGGCCCTTAAGTGCTTTGTCCAAACAGTCTTCGTCCAACGTTTTCATTCCGAACAGGCGAGCTTGTCGACGGATATTCTGGGTTGGCTCGCGGTTGAATGTCATCTCGCGAATACCAGCATTCATAGTCATCAGTTCATGCACAGCGACTCGACCTCGAAAGCCCGTGTGGTGGCAATGGTTGCAGCCCTTTCCCCGCATGAACGTCGCGTTCGCCAACATGTCTGGTGTGATGTCGAAGTGTTCGATTTCGCTTTGGGACGGAGTGAAAGGCTCGACACACTTGCTGCAGTTTCGCCTGGCAAGCCGCTGGCCGAGGACCGCCATAACGCTCGACGCAACGAGAAATGGCTGAACATGCATATCAATAAGGCGCGTAATTGAACCCGGCGCATCGTTCGTATGGAGCGTACTGAATACCAAGTGTCCTGTCAGTGAGGCTTGAATTGCCATCTCCGCGGTCTCGAGATCGCGGATTTCGCCGACCAGAATGACATTCGGAGCCTGGCGAAGCATGGCCTTAATGATCTTCTGAAATGTGACACCGATACTGGCCCGAACTTCCGTCTGATTGATGCCCGCGAGGATGTACTCAACCGGGTCCTCAGCCGTGATAATCTTGCGGTCCGGACGGTTGAGTTCGCCGAGGGCACTGTAAAGCGTCGTTGTTTTTCCGCTCCCAGTTGGTCCGGTCACGAGGAAGATGCCGTTTGGTCGGCGGATAATGTTCTGGAAGGTTCGGTAGTTTTCTTCCGAGAAGCCAAGGTTGCGAATCCCAATCTTGATACTGTCGCGGTCAAGAATTCGCATGACGACGCCCTGGCCGTGGTTTGTGGGCATGATGCTGACTCGAAGGTCAATCTCTTTGGGACCCACACGTGTCTTAATTCGTCCGTCCTGCGGCCGTCTCTTTTCGGCGATGTCAATACTGCCCATAATCTTGATACGCGAGACGATTGCGCCCAGAAGTCGTTTTGGCGGGCTGTCTCGTTCGATCAGCTTTCCATCGATCCGGTACCGGATTCGGATTCGGTCTTCGAATGGCTCGATGTGGATGTCGCTGGCCCGCATGTTGAGGGCTTCGCTGACGATCAGATTGACCAGCTTGATGATCGGAGATCCCGAATCGTCGTCGATTCCGTCTCCGGCAGCTTCGGCCGCTGAGATCTCGGTTTGGGTGAAGTCGATCGCCGTTTCCGTAAATTCCTGCAGCATCGAGTCGACAGACTCTGTCTCGCTTTGGCCGTAGTGACGGTTGATGGCGGTCAGGATGGCGTCGTTCGGGGCGACTTCGCATTTGATTTCACGATTCAGAATGAATCGGAGTTTGTCGATCACTTCAAACTTCATCGGGTCATTGATAGCGACCACGATTGAATCGCCATCGATTCTCAATGGCAGAACGGCGTTTTCACGAGCGACCGATTCCGGCACGAGACCGATGACAGACTGCGGCACTTCAATGACGGTCAGGTCAATTGCTTCGTACCCGAACTTGGCCGCCTGCGCACTGCTGATCTCGGAAGCGTCCACGTATTCCAGCTTGACCAAAGCGTCTTCGGTGCGAATCCCAAGACTGGATGCCATGCCTTCAGCTTCGGCGAGCTGGTCCTGGCTGATCAATCCGCGGTCGACCAGTTGCTGACAGATATCGTTCGACACGGGCGTCTCCCATTTTACGCAATTTGAGCTTGGAAGCGAGGTAACGTCGGAGATTCAGATAGCGTCACGCCACGATTGACTGATCGTTGCCAGACCATTTTCAAAGTGAACGCGGCACCGGTGAAGCTGCCTTGCGAATTGAAGTGAGGCAGCTCTGAATAGTGGCCGAAGTGTGAAGACCACCATGCAGCAAACTAGCTAAGCTAAAGAAGATGTGATTAGTAAATCGATTCTGAAGTGGGCTCAGCGGACTGTCAAGGACTGGAGAGGTCTGTACGGATTCCTGTTTCGATGCTCAATGACTTTCCTGACTTTTGAGCAGTCTTTCAATCATCAGAGTGCTCGGCGGGAGCTATTTCGCCGTCAGATTGATGATTCCGGTCCAATCTCCAGGTGGCTCGTAGTTGTGCGATGCAATCTGGAGAAGCAGGAAATCCTTAGCTCTGTCTTTGACGGGCATCTGGCCAAGCAGTTCTCGGGCTTCGTCCCAGTCGCCAGCGATGAAGGCGGCCACTGCCGCTTCGAAATCGACGATGTTCTGATTGGTGAGTTCGCTGCGTTTTTCAGGTGGCAGCAACTGGTTGACGTCGATGGGAGCGTTCACGCCGACAGGTTTAATCAAGCCGATTCTCCGGCAGCGGCCTTCTGCGGGAGACAATGACGCACGCACGACAGCTGCCGTCGGACCGTCAACGAGGATCGGGCAGCCGATCTGTTTGGTCATGCTTTCCAGGCGAGCACCCAGATTAACGACGGGACCAAACACTCCGACTTTTGCGTGTTGTCTGGTCCCGATGCGGCCCGCAATCGCTTTTCCGCAAGCGATCCCGACCCCGATCCGAAAGCCTTTCAGGTCGGAATTCCGAGTCTCCGCGTTCGCAAGGTCGAACGTGTTAAGCATGGCTATGGCGGCTCGACAGGCCGGAAGCGGCCCTTCTGTTAACGGCAACGGCCATCCCCAGAAGCCCAGAGCGGAGTCGCCCTGGAAGTCGGCAATTGCACCGTCATGGTTGACGATATTGGTCGTCATGACCTCCAGCGCTTCGCTGACTCGGTCGAGCAGTTTCTGCAGATTGTGTTTCGACTTTTCGGCGATCCGTGAGTAGCCGCGAAGGTCACAGAACAGAACGGCGGTGTCATTCTCTGTTGGTTTGAGCGTTCGTCCGTCGTTCGCTTTCGAAACCGCTTCGACAACCGACGGCGAGAAGAATTGCCTCATTCCAGAGAATTGATCTTCGAGGCACCGAACCTGTCGGATCGCTCCAACGAGTTGTGAGATCAGTTCGGCAATCTGCACGTCGCCTGCGAGATCGTCCGGGGTGAGGCCGGGCGGAAGCGAATCCGCCTCTCCGAAACGGCCCGACACGTACATGCACCATGCGTTGGCCGAACCGGCAACAATTGGAACGCAGAAGCCCCAACGTCCGCGGTCAGCGGAAAACGGACTGGATTCAGCCACGTCGGATTCACGTCGCACGCGGACGATGCTCTGTTTCTGCTTGACCGCTGCGGCCACCATCGTTCGGCTGATTTTCAGTCGATCAGTATCTTCGCCGCCGTTCCAGTGAAGAACTTTGGGCTTGGCTGTGCGAATTAACTCCGGATCGGGGCAGTCGAGTACCGTAATGGCCGTTGCGTGGGGGATCACCTCGGACAGGATATCAATCAGGGCGATGCTCAGTTCGCGATCGCTCGTCGAAAGCCACAGATTGTGCGAGAACTGCGAAACCATCGCGACTCGATGGTCGGGCTGGCGGAGTGCGACCTGCGTATGATTTGACCCTTGCGGATCGTCGGCTTCGAGCAACCGTCTGATCTGCGATTCGGGGCTGTCGCTCACGATGTGGAACATCGTGCTGCCGATCCGAAACTCTTCTCCGACTTGAATTTTTGCCTGTTGGCAGGACGTCCCCCGAAGCAGGATCGGATTGAGCGCGCCGTCCAGGCAGCGGATCGCCGCTTCGTTGCCGTCCCACTCCAGACAGGCGTGACGACGCGAAACTTTAAGGTCCCATTTGACCGCGCAGTCGTTATCCGACCCTCGACCGATATGCAGAAGTCCGGTTTCGGGGATTGGACTTTGCAGAAGCTGTGCCGGCTCAGGTCCCTGAGCGACAAGATGCGGCATGACTCCTCTTTCTGATG
>CALDJX010000093.1 GCA_937899075.1 uncultured Planctomyces sp.
TTGGCTAGACTAATGTTAGCACGCAACATTCCCGTTTCCTGAGCGGCATTGCCCGGCACCTCGGCCAGCCCCGATTATTTCACCAGAGCCAGCATCAAAACCTGAAACTCCGCTGGTACTCACGCCGCAAAGGAACGACGACTCGGACATCTCAAACGAGCAGCTCGACGTAGTCTTCATCGAGCCAATGCTTGCCGAACTGCTGGAGTTGTGATTCTCCAGGCAGCTCTGCGGAAGACGACATTCAGTCCTTAAGCTCGCTGGCAGGTTCGACGCATCGTTACGCAGTTGCCACGATCGTTGTACTCGACTGAGTTCATAAAGTGACGCATCATCATCAGGCCGCGTCCACCGGGACGGATTCTGTTTTCGTCAGTCGTTGGGTCGGGCACCAATGAACGATCAAAACCGCGACCTTCATCCTCGACTTCAATGAAGATGTCGTTGCTCAGAAACCGGTAGCCAATGCGAACCTGCCGGGTTGGGTCGCCCGCGTTTCCATGTCGAACGGCGTTGACGACTGCTTCGTGCAGACTGTGTCGCAAAGCGAGTAGCTCGACGTGAGTGACGCCCCACGCGACCGCTCGGGACACGAACTTCTCAACCTCGCGACGACAGTGCAGCATCTGACTGGGGATGCGAATTTCCCAAAGCCGGTCGCCTGTCATGGATGAGCTTTGCAGATTCGTGGACGTAACCATGATTGCCTCACTGTTGTTGTGTCGGTGCGTGATATCTCAAACGAACAAAACTGCGAAATTCGTGAGCAGAAACCGTCGGCGGATCTCAAAGAACCCAACCCGGCAGCTGCAGAGCCCTGCGTTCTGTAGAACGGGACCTGCCGGCCGAGCAGTCATGTTGCTCACTGCGGGCACAACTCTACTCGTCTGCATTCGGAGGCGAATCCCTTAAACGGAGCAAACCGTTCGAATCGGTATTTCGAGCACGGCATCATCAGGATTGTGCGCGTCAGCTAAAGATTGACGACGCGATCGGCGTAAACGTCGAACGAGGTCGGCGGCGCCACGAAGTTAATACTCGGTGCTGTGCCGGCCCGACGCCTGAGACTCCCTGTCATCGGAAAGGAAGCCCCAGTCCAACTCTTCATCCTGCACGTAGTGCTTGCCCAGCCGCAGAGCCGTCGCCGCTTTGCAGACTTCATATCCAAGATAAAACGTGTGCCCTTCCGATAGCGGCTTCTCAGCGTTTTCACGCACTCGCTGGAACAGCTCGAAAGGGTCGGTGCCTCGCCAGTAACCGTCTCGATTCATGACGTGAATGTTGCCGCGTTCCGCAAAGATTCTGTAATTAGGATCGGTGATCTGACCGGCCAATGTGTCGAGAGCCGCCTCTCCCTGTTCTCGTAACTTCGAATCCCGCAGCGCGACAAGTTTTGAATCGACGTGCTTGGGCAACGCTCGATTCTGAACACTGTGCCGAGTCAGCCGTCGCGCGAGGTCAAATTCCCGCACGGAAGATCGAGCCCAGTTGATCACCTCTGTAGTCAGCACGCTGCGAATGCCGAGTTCTTCACAAATGCCAGCCAGCAGGAAATTCATCCCGGCCGAATCGACTTCGGTCAGCTCGGTCAGGTTGCCAATGCCCATCATGATGTCAAAATCCGGCCACCGTTTCCTGGCTTCGAAATACCGGCCCAGTGAAGCGGCAAAGCCGAATCCAATCGGTTCCAGAATCGGGTCGATGCGAAACCTGGCACCACACTCAGTCAGCTTCTGGACGGTCAGCTCGAGTGATTCCAGCGAAAACGGTGCCTCGGGAATCGCGACCAGTTCGGCATCAAGCTGAGCAGCCCAATCGATGTTCGACTGATTGCAGCTGAGCACCAACTCTGCGCCGGCACCGACCGCAGCCTCAACTTCGTCGCGATCAAAACTGTCGATCGAAACTCGAAATCCTCGATCGACAAGTTGCTTCGTCACTTCGCCCGCGCGGGACCACGACTCACCCGGAATACAGCCGAGGTCGATCAGGTCGGCACCGCTGCTGCGATAATGCTCGGCCAGCGCGACGATCTCTTCGTCAGTCATCCGCGGCGCGTGATTGATCTCTGCAAGAATCTCGATCGAGTACTGAGAAAGGTCGACCGGCTCTTTCTGCTCCGAGCCAAAATGGCCCGGCAGGTCAAAAAGGTCTTTCGGTCCGAGTTCAAACGACACGCCAAACCGAGACTCAAGCTTTGCAAGTTCCCCCTGGCACCACCCAGGCAGAATGACTCGGTCGACGGGTTCGTCAATCTGAAGTTGACCGACCAGCCAGTCAACGTGCAGCAACGCTGCAACGCTGATTTTTGTGACGGCGACGTCTGCAATAATCCCTGTCTGCATGGCAAGCTGACTGACGACTTTGCGCAGAGGTTCCTCGGCAAATCGTCCGGTCACAAAAAGAATTCGCTCGCCGGTCATTGCTGTTTCCGAGTCGCGGCTCTGGAGTCAGGGAAGTACGAAGTCACACCAGAAGGGTTGCACGCAGGTCTGCCAGTTTCGCCATCTCGGCTACACCCTGTCGACCCAGTCCGGTAGCGGATTCAGTTGAAACGCCTCGTCAATCTCGCCGGGGTCTCCGATTACCTGGTCAGCCGGGTCAGGATCGTTCATGCCCGAACCACCGACCAGCACGTCCGTTCCGCCCTGGCCGTTCACGATGTCTGCACCATCGCCTCCAACAGCCGTGTCATTCCCGGAACCTGCCAGCAGCGTGTCATTGCCGCCGCCTCCGAAAAGCGTATCGTCGTCCGCATTGCCGTTCAGCAAATCGTTGCCGGAAAATCCTGAGAGCCCGTCCGCTCCGCCGCCGCCGGTGAGCACGTCATCACCGCTGCCGCCGTTCAGCGTGTCGTTACCCTCGTCGCCGTTGAGGACGTCGTTGCCGGCTCCACCTCGAATACTGTCGTTGCCGAAACCGCCGTTGATCGTGTCGTCGATCGACGACCCAATGATGACGTCGTCGCCGTCGTTGCCATTGATCAGCAACGTCGCTCCGGCAAGGGAGAACGCAGATGCCGTGATCGTATTTGCGGACAGACCGCCGGATAGCTGAAACAATTCCAGTCCGGAAAACACATCTGCCCCAAGCCCGACCAACGTTGTGTTTGTCAGTGTGAAGTCGACGTCGCCCTGCTCGATCAGCGAGTCAATTCCCGCACCGCCATTCAGTGTGTCGTCACCAGTTCCTCCGGTCAGGATGTCACCCGAACCGCCCTGCCCCACGATCAGATCGTTGCCTCCGCCACCGTTCAACACGTCGCTGCCGCTTCCTCCGCGCAGCGTGTCGCGGTCGCCCCCACCCAGCAAGGTGTCGTTGCCGGCTGAGCCGTTCAACTGGTCGACGTGCGGCGAGCCGATCAGCACATCGTTGCCCGAGCCGCCGAGCATGAGCACGCCTTCGACTCCCGGACCGGTAAACAGGCTGGCGTCGATCAGATTGTCGCCGCTACCGCCGACAAGAATCGCGCGTTCAATTCCGATCAGCGTGTCGGTACCTCTGCCCGTCAACGAAGTGTAAGTCAGCGAAAAGTTCACGTTCCCGGATTCTGAAATCGTGTCGACACCTGCTCCGCCATCGATTCGATCGTCGCCGCTTCCGCCGGTAAGTACGTCGCCACTGCTACCCTGGCCTGACACGGTGTCATCGCCGTCGCCGCCGTCCAGCGAGTCACGTCCCGAGCCACCGTTCAGCGTATCGTTTCCGGCGTTGCCCAGGGCCGTGTCGTCGCCGCTGCCACCGTTCAGGAAGTCAGCGGCGCTTCCGCCAACAAGCAGATCGTTTCCCACTCCACCGCTAAGGCTTGTGGATAATCCGATTGTCGAAACGTCGACTGAATCATTACCCGCGTTTCCGTTCACGACGACATTGCCGGTGAAAGTGCTATCAAGACTCGTGACGACGATCGCGTCTGCATTGTCGCCGCCGTTGATGATCAGCGTCTCTGTTGGAACGGAAAACGCCGTTGCGACGCCGTCGATGATCACCTGGCTGACTCCGTTTCCAACGATGCCGTCATCCTGAATCGTGACGACGTGCGAATTTCCGTCGGCGAGGCTGATCGTGTGCGTCGCGACGCTGACCGAACCCGCCGCATTGAAATCCACTTTCACATTGCTGCCGCCAACCATGACGTTGAACTGACGAATCTCACCACCCAGACTCCCGCCCGTTGCCGTCGCCGTGTAAGTACCGCTTGGCACCTTGGCCTGATAACCGCCGGCAGTTAGCGACGTCGTCGTGAACGTCCCGTTCGTCCCGGACAGTTCGACAGTGACTCCCGAAAGTCCTTCACCTGCGTTGTAAAAACCGTCGGCGTTCAAGTCGTCGTAGACAACGCCCACCACCGCAGGATTTCCATAGTTACCGCGCCGGCCGAACTCCTGCGAAATCACCAGCGGACCAACCAGGGTCGACGGGTTGGACTCTTCAATGATCGAAATCCCGATTTCCTGAAAGCCCTGGTCGAGCATGTTGATGCGATGGCCAGCCGGTTCCTGAATTCCGTTCGTGCCGAAGCCCCAATCGATGACAAACGCGGCGTGTCCGTAAATCACTGATTGCGAGTACGCAAAAATGTTCTCGCCAACCCGCACGGAGAACTGCCAGTCGTATCCGGCCGCTACATCGCGATCGAGTAAACCAGCCTCGCCCGGCAGTTGATGAGACTGCTGATCAAACTGAATCATCAATTCGTTGTGACTTTCGGCCGCGGTGTACAACGCTTCGTTCCACGCCAGCGGGGCGGCAGGACTAAGGCCAGCGAACTGCGACTCCAGTGCGTTGCCGTCGACCTCGAAGAAATCCAACGCGGCCTGGACGTCAGCATCGAGAGCCGCCAACGGATTCGGATGACTCGACAACAGTTCGTCGAGTTCGGCCTGCGGGTTGTCTCGAAACCGGTTCAGCAGTTCGAGCATTTCCTGTTCGAGCGGACTTGGATCAAACGTCAGCAGCAGCCTGCGTTCCAGAGTTTCTGTCGAGACACGGCGAGCCGTCGCGCGCCGCCGAAATCGGCGACGCCTCGGAATTCGCGCAAGCATCTCACTCAATGGACGCATTCCAGATCTTCCCTGATCGTCTCGGTCAGAATTCGCCAGCGTCGCAATCCGTAGCGACACCTCGTCACGAAGTCCGCGTTTCTCGCTGCTCGTTTTCTGCAGCGCGACGCGTACTCTCAGATCGACCGAAGCCGCCAATGATTGAAGCCGACTCGCGTGATCTGGCCAGGAGAACGCCGGAACGGTCGGATCAGTAAAACCGGAGAAGCCAATCCGGCACGACCTTACCGGTTATGTCGATTGCTCCGGCGAGCGTGCGCGATGGCCAGTGTTCGCAACAACTTTCCGACTTCGATACGAGGTGCGATTTCCGTCGTCCCCAAAGTGGCAAATCCGCAACCAGAATGAAGGCCGCAAAGCAGCACAGAAGTCGCAAGAACTGAATTCCTTTTGTGTCCATTGCGACTTTTCGCGACATAAAACAGCCGTTACGCCAGCTCCGAACTGGACATTGAAAGTCGTTCACGCGACGTCTGCTCCAGGAAGTCGACGACCTGTTCGATCGTCTTTCCCGAGGTGTCGACTTCGACAGCGTCGTCCGCTTTTATCAGCGGGCCGATGTCTCGCGAGCGGTCACGTTCATCCCGTTCGATGATCTGTGCAAGCACTTCTTCCTTCGATCCTGCCTGCCCCCGACTTTGCAATTCAAGCAGCCGTCGTTCGGCTCGCTCTATCGGATCAGCCGTGAGGAAGAATTTGCATTCCGAATCGGGAAAGACTTCGCTGCCCTGATCGCGACCTTCGGTAACGTAGTTGTGGCCAGCCGCGGACTCGCGTTGCAGGCGTACCATTTCAAGACGCACCGCCGGGACGGCGGCCACGATCGAAGCGGCATGACTGGCTTCGGCCGAACGGATTTCCGTCGTGACATCTCGCCCGTTGCAGACGATTCGGTCGCCGTCGAACTGAATCGAAATCTCTGCCACCGCTTCAGAGACAGCGTCGGCGTCATTCAAATCGATTCCGCGGTCGACACAGGCCCACGCGACGGCGCGGTACATCGCGCCCGTGTCGAGAAATTCGAAGCCAAGTCGATCAGCAAGCATCCTGGCCACGGTACTCTTGCCAGCTCCGGCAGGCCCGTCGATCGTAATAATCATCGTTGTCCGCTTCTTCATTTGAGCCGCAAGCTGAAACCGAACATCTCCAAACGGAAAGCCGACGTCGACCGTCTACATGAATCAATCCGCCGAAATTCTATCGCCAGGCAAGAAGGAATTCCTGTCGAGATCGACCATCGTTCCGATAGTTACAGCCGGAATCGACGACCCCTTGATGAAGGATTTCTCAGCTTCGCCAGGCAGACTATCCCCACCAACGAGCCAATTCCGGGGTATAGTCCTATCGTGCAGACGCAAGTCAACTTCTCCAGAGTTCGATTTCGGAAGCCTCGACTCTGTCTACTTCGTTTGCCGATGATGACTTCAGCATCAAGCTGATGGCATCAGACAACCCTCACACGGTTGTTCATGCCCAAACCCCCTCCCGTCAGGCAGTCCCCATCGGGTGACAAATTTCCGTGACGGTTTCCCACCTGCAGCTTCCCGGAGTGAATTCGCATGACCTCATCTGCAGTTTCAATGGAGCTGAGCGTTTCTTTCGTTTCCTGGATCAATGACCAGATGCGAGATCAGGTCGAAGTACGAAACACGGTCAGCAGAACTCGTCGAAATGTCGACATCGTCCGCAGCTTTGTCGTTGCCGGAGTCGCCTGCATTTCCCTCGCGCTCGCAACGATCATTGCAACATGACGTCCGAACTACGGACCGAGTCAAAACAAAAAAGCCCTCTGGTATCTTCACCGACGCCAGAGGTTTTTTTGTCGTTCCGGCGGATTTACTCTGTTGTCTCAGTCGATGAAGAATCCAGACCGGCGATGATTGCGCAGCCGCATGAATCACTCCAGACGTTGACCGACGTTCGGCACATGTCGAGAACCCGGTCAACCGCGATGATCACACCCTGAGCTTCAAGCGGCAGATTCACTGCCTGCAGCACGATCGCCATCATGACCAGTCCGGCGTGAGGAATGCCCGCCGCTCCGACGCTGGCCAGCAACGCGGTTACCGCGACGACGATCTGCTCAGCCAAAGCCATATCGCCGCGATATGCCTGCGCAATAAACAGAACGGCGACCGCTTCGTACAGCGCCGTCCCGTCCATGTTGACCGTCGCGCCGAGCGGCAGCACGAACGAACTGACTTTGTTCGAGACGTGTGCGCGATCCTCGACGCACGTCATCGTCAGGGGAAGAGTGCCGTTCGACGAGGCCGTCGAGAATGCGGTCATCAAAGCGGGGCTCATCGCTCGTGCAAATTCGAGTGGCGAACGTTTTGCCAGAAACTTGACGAGCAGCGGCAGCGTGACACACGAATGAACTGCCAGGGCGAGAAACACGGCAAGCATGTACCACGCCAGCGTGCCGAAGATTGCCAGGCCCTGTGAAGCCGTCGCGTAAACCATGAAGCAGAAAACGCCGTACGGAGCCAGTGAGATGATCGCCATCGTCAGCCGCATCATCACTTCGAAAGCGGCCTGGAAGAAGTCCCGCAAGACGCGAGCCGTTTCTCCACCGGTCCTGACAATGAAAACGCCAAAGATAATGCTGAACGTGATGATCGACAGAAAGCTGCTGGCAGCCAGCGACTGAATCGGATTGGTCGGGATCATGTTGTCGACAAGGCCGAGCAGGATTCCCGACAACGATTGCTCACCGTCAACCAGCACAGCTTCTGTTCCACCGGGAAGTTCCGCTCCAATGCCAGGCCGCACGATGTTGACGATGATCAATCCGGTCGTGATGGCGAGCATGCTGGTAATGCCGTAGTAAGCGAGCGTCCTTCCAAACATCGCCCCAAACCGGTTGTTATCAAGACCGGCGACGCCCGTGATCAGCGACGTCACGATCAGCGGGACGGTGATCATCTTCAGCAGTCGCAGAAAGAGATCGCCGCCGTACTTTGCTGCCGCCGTCAACGAGCGTTTCCAACCGCCGCCGTGTTCCGCATGAAACTCGCGCCAGGGAACCGGAAGCTCGTCCGGCGAGCCAGCTTTCACTGTTGTCGAGACAGGCTGACCGTTGTGCTTCCGTGTGTAATCAATCGTGATTCGGCCAGCTGCTTCGACGATGTGGATGGCTCGTTCGGTGACGGAGATCAGTGTTTCGGGGATTCCAGATTCAGTGTCGCCGGTGTCGTCCCACGGTAAAGCTGCTTTTGTCTTCTCTGCCGATTGAAATTTTCGGCGGACACTTTCAAACCCGCTCGGCTCTGTGACTTCGACAGTTTGCTCGATGCCCGATTCGTCGAACTTGATTTCCAGTGTTGCCAGAATCTTTTCATCCGGCAGGTCAATTGCGCCAGGGTTAATCGCCACGCCGACCACCGTGCCAACGACAAGGGCGATCAGAATTCGAAAATGCAGCGGCATACCGTCGTGCTTGTCGTCACTCATGATGATCCTTGAATTCCAAACAGCAGGTAAGTGTCGCGAGAAACCGAAGCATGGATCCGACCGCAGGGTATGACAAGCGCAGCGCCGGCATACCACCAGAGCGCCGCCGAAAATGGTA
>CALDJX010000094.1 GCA_937899075.1 uncultured Planctomyces sp.
CTGGAGACGTACGGGTAGCTCCGTGAGACCTCGGCCAGTTCGATGGCAAACGAATCTCCAAAGACCTGCCGAGCGGCCACGATCAGAGTGTAAAGGTCAGGCGTTATCCTTCGTTCGATCAGACTCAGATTCCGAACATACCGAAGAAAAACGCTCATCAGTTTGGGGGTGATGCGTCGGGCGAGTGACCGCATTTCGACCTGGTACCGGTCGCGAGACGCCAGCAGCAACTGTTTTAAACCGTCGACTGAAAGGTTCTCGTCGCTATCGAGTTCCGCTCGCGCCTGCTCATAAAGACCGGTCAGAAATGGCAACTCACCGAGCATGAACAGCAACGAATTCGGAGCGACCGAGCAAAGTTGTGCATCTTCGACGTCAGTGTCTTCTTCTTCAGTCCGCAAGTTCTGCGTGTAGGCTTCCCGGATCCAGGGCCAGTCAGACAGAGCGCACACAAACAGAATTTTCTTGTACCGGGTTTCGAGTTCTTTCAGCCGCGCGACCATCGTTCGAATTCGATCGGTCGGCAGTCCCTCGGGCGGTCTCGGAATTCCAAGTAGCGCAGCCGCTGCAAAACGCTCAATGGATACTCGTTTGAGTGCGTACGGATCGGGAAGAATGATCGAGTGGCTTTCGAAGTGATCCGTTTCGAGGTCGATAAACGCTCGAGGAGTTCGCTCCTGGATGGCGACTCTCAACGCAGCGATGACCGGCTGGCACGGGTCGACAGGCACGTAACTAGCGCGTCGCTTCGCGTCGGTGTCCTCGTCATCCTGGTCGCTGTCCGGAGTCCAGTCGTTCGTTGAAAACGATGGGCGCTCTTCCTGAACGACGGCGGTCACGTTGGGGAGGTGATCGATAGCCTGTTCGACGGAAGTCTGGAAGGAAGGCGGCAGTGGCACTGCCAGACAGTCAAACTCGTGTGCGAGCTGAATTCGACGCACCTCGACTGCGAAGTCGCCGCTGCCGTGCAGAACCGGCGCGACGCTGATTCGAGGACTGAGTTGCAGAGACTCGTCGAGCATTCGAAAGGCCAATCCCGAAAATCGTAGCTAAGGAGAGTGTTGGATTACGCTCTCAAGGAACTTAATACGGGACGTCGTCATCGTCGTCATCAAGATCGTCCAGTGGCGACCTGCCATCGAATCCGGAATCAGAGTCGTCGTCATCCTCCTCGTCGCCGAACTCTCGCTGCATCTCTTCGGTCATGCCGCCGTGCATGTCCGGGTGAAGTGGGTCACCTGGTGAGAAGAAGAAATCGCCGAGTCCCATCGGCACGGCGTTTCCGCCAAGAGACTGGTTTCTATTGTCGGCGAGTGTCGAAAGATCCAAAGCATCTTCACCGAGGCAACGAAGGATTGACTCTCGCCAGTATTCATCATTGCTGAGCGGATGGTCTGCCGACTGGGCAAGTCGTTTCAAGGCGTAACGCAGAACGTTGATGCCGTCTCTGGTGGAGAAGTCGAGTTTCAATCCGTGCGCCTGCTGCAGGAAGTCGACCGTCAGTCCGAGCATCTCGTCATCGGCAAACGGAATGTGGTACTGCAGGATCGCCAGTTCGTCGTCCCGATTCGGCGCTTCAAGTGCGAGAGTCGGCTGCAGACGGCTCATGATGTAGTCGGGGATCTCGAAAGTCGACTCGTCATCATTCATCGTGACTGCACAACGAAAATCGGCGTGAGCTTTGATTGTGATGCCGGCGACGATGGATTCGACATAGCGTCGATGATCGAGCAGTGGCGCCAGGCTGGCCCACGACTTCTCGTTCATCCGGTTGCCTTCGTCGAGAATGCAGACTCCGCCGCGCAGCATTGCGGTCACGAGCGGCGAGGCGTGGTACTTGATCCGCCCGTTTTCTCCCAGCACCGGAGTGACCAGCAAGTCTTCCGGCCGCGTGTCGGCCGTGCATTGGTAAATGTAGAGTTCCTGCTTCCTTGCGTGCGCCGCGGCGATGGCGAGTGTCGTTTTGCCGATGCCCGGCGTGCCGACGATTCGTGGTGCCAGTGCCAGATCTTTGTCGTCGACGACGATCCAGCAGGCGAGCAGTTGTCGCAGCGACTCACTCTGGCCAATCCAATTCCCTTCGGATTCGTCCGGTTTACTCAAGTGAAGCGAGACTCCATCGATTTCGACCTGTTCGATCATGCCTGTCGTTACTTTCTCGATGATGTTTTGGTTAATCATTTACTTCACGGAATTCAGCACTCTTGACCGGGCGTGAAGCGGCGACGGTCGAAGCTCAATGGCACAATCTAACTGCGAAGTCCTGCCGGGCGTAGAGTCATCATCGGGCAAACGCGTGAGATCATCGAATGCTGGACAGCTCGATTTGCTGACTGAACCATCGGCGAAGGGCGGTTGCCAAACGAAATGGGTGATTCTCCGACGTGCAATCGCCATGGGCAGCGCAGTTCATCCGAAACTTCAGTGCTGGAAACCCCAACGCGTTCTCTTGTTCGGTTTGTAGGTGTGCGGAGGTGTATGGATGGGTTCGTTAGAGTTCACACTACGTTGCGAGTGGGCCGCTGGCTGGAGCAGCGTATTGACACGTAGTTTTTGAGGAGAAACTCCCGTTTGACGAATATTCATTAATTCAGAATTTTTAGCGAACCGATGTTGAAGTCACGCGATCGCGTGATACCTTACCACGCTTCATCACACGTTCGCGTGAGGTTGTTGCGCTGCACGTTCTCCGCGAGGATGGAGTGGCAGCTTTTAGATCGAATTTAGTGGGTTCTGGTGTTCAGAATCTTTAGTTGTTGTTGTTTCGCATTCCGGGAGAGCATGTTATGCCAAAGCGAACAAAAAAAGGTTTTACGTTGATTGAGTTGTTGGTCGTGATTGCGATTATCGCAATCCTGATCGCTCTGCTTCTGCCAGCCGTCCAGCAGGCTCGCGAAGCTGCCCGTCGTTCACAGTGTAAGAACAATCTGAAGCAGATTGGTCTGTCTCTTATGAACTACCACGACGTTCACAGGACGCTGCCGCCGGGGGTGACCGTGTCTGCGAACGCGGCTCAAGTGTCGAACCATTTCAGTTGGACTTATCACATTCTGCCGTTCTTTGATCAGGCTCCGTTGTTTAAGAAGATCAACTCAAAGTCCGATTTCACGGGTACGGCGACGAATGCGGCAAGTGCAACGAATCCTGGTTTAACGTCGACAATTCTGAGCGCTACACGTTGTCCGTCAGATTCAGGTCCAGACCAGGACGCTGCTGGTAGTGATGGCCAAACTCCCTCATTTGATATGGGACTTGCGAACTACGTTGGCAACTTCGGCGTGGGCATGCCGGACTTCAGTGTCAATCCACGTTCGGTGCAGGGGATTATGGGAGCGAACACGAAAGTACGTATCCGTGACTGCAAAGATGGAATGTCAAATGTGATTCTGGCTGCCGAACGGCGTAATCCGGCGATCTGTGGCCTTGCTGGCAGTACTCCGGTTGGCGGCTGGGCGATTCCGGGTGGTCCGCCGAACGCTGTCGGGGTTCTTGGTGGTTGTACGTTCTGGGCCGCCGCAAACGGCACAGTGGACGCAACATATACAGCTGACCCTGTGAATCCCGGTGGTACCGCAGCTGGGAGCGCGGCGCTGTATCAGATTCTTGGAACTACGCGTAGTGGTATTACGGGCACATTGTCACTTGTTGGTGATCTCCCACAGGGTGGTACGAATACGTGGGCAGCTGCCACTAACGGCACAATCAAGGCTAACAAGACGTTGTATAATGCGAATACGATGTCGGGCGACTACCAGAATGCAACGTCTGTTGGATTCAGCAGTTGGCACACTGGCGGTCTGCAGGCTGTTTTGGGTGACGGAACGGTCCGTTTCCTGAGTGAGAACATTGACTCAAGGATCTATGAAAACCTTTCACGTCGATCGGACGGAAGGACTCTGGGTGAGTTCTAAGAATTGCTGATCTGATCAGCAAAACGAAGTTGCAAAGCCCCTCGGTTACTCCGGTAATCGAGGGGCTTTCTTTATGCGCCCTGGTCAAATCTGTTGACCGGACTTGCTGATTCTTTCAGCGATGGAACGAACGATTTTCGTTCGCAAGGACGGCGCGAATTCAAAAGGTGCTTTCAAGCAATCGCGCTAAAGACGGCCGCTGCGGAAGATTCCGTAAACCAGCCATGCTCCGAGCAGGCTTGAGAGCAGATACATCGGGACGCTCAACCACCACGCGTGGATTTCTGTCCGAAGAACTAAAGCTGACGCGACAATGAGAGCAGCCAGGATCAACCCGATCACGACTCGGTTGCTGGAGCGATCGACTTCTGTGATCAGCTTTTCGATGTGTTTGTGATCGAGCTGAACTCGCAGGTCGTCGTTAGCGAGCTTTTCGAGGGTTCGGCCGAGTGAGATTGGCATCTTGTGAGCGGCGCTGGCCAGTGCTTTGACGTCTCCGATAATGTCTCCGGCGATGCGGGCCGGGCTGTACCGTTGCCGCACGGCCGACTGCACGAAAGGTTGCAGGACGGCGGCCAGGTTAAAGTTCGGGTCGAGGGTGTGTCCGACGCCTTCCAAAGTGACCAACGCTCTGATCAACAGCATCAGGTCGCCTGGGCAGCGGATTCCATGACTGACCAGGATGGTGACAAAGTCTCCCAGTAGTCTGCCAATGTCCAGTCGGCTGAGTTCTACGCCGTAGTAAGTGTCGATGAAGTCGCGGATTTCAGCCCGCAGTAGTGGCCGGTCAATCTCGGTGAAGGGCTGTCCGACTTCCTCCACCACGTGAACAGCGGCTTCGGCGTCGCGGCGAACGATGGCTACCAGAAGGTCGATCAACGAATCGCGAGTCTTCTCGTCCAGGTGCCCGACCATTCCGTAATCAAGGAGGCACAGGGCACCATCGGCGAGAACTCGGATGTTGCCTGGGTGGGGATCACCGTGAAAGATGCCGAGTTCGAAAGCCTGCTTCAGAAAGATTCGTGCGCCGTTGGCGGCCAGAGCCGAGCAATCGATTCCTAGCTTTGTCAGTTTTTCAGGATCGTCGAGACTCTCGCCGTCTACAAAGTCCATCGCGAGAACTGTGTCACTGCTCAGTTCGCGGAAGACTGCTGGGACTGTCAGCGTCGCATCGTGTCGGAAGAGTCTTTGGAATTCTTCCAGGGTGCGCGCTTCGCGGGTTAGATTCAGCTCACGGCGAATCGTTCGGGCGAAGTGACCGACCAGGCCGATCGGATCGAAGACCTGAGCCTCAGGAATGTACCGCTCGATCAGCACGGCGAATTCGTGCATCAGCGAAATGTCTCGTTCGATCTCTGCCGTAATGCCAGGACGAAGAATTTTGATCGCCAGCTTGTGGCCATCCAGATGTGTAGCACGGTGAACCTGAGCGAGCGATCCGGCTGCAAGTGGCTCAGTTGTGAACTCCGCAAATGCATTTGAAACGGGCAGGCCGATGGCCGACTCGACTCGTGCGATAGCGATTTCTGAAGAGAAGGGCGGAACGTTTTCGCGAAGTTGCTTCAGTTCAGTAAGGACGTCTTCGGGAACGAGGTCAGGACGAGTGCTGACAACCTGGCCAAACTTGATAAACGTCGGGCCAAGTTCTTCGAGCGCCAGGCGAATTCGCTGCGCACGTGAAAGAGGTTGTTGAGGTCCGCGTTTTTTGAAAAGGACGCGGCGGCTCCAGCGCAGGTAACCACCCAGGTGCAGACGTTCTACAAGATCTCCAAAGCCGTGATTAAGCAGAACGCTGACAATTTGCCGCATTCGACCGAGGTTTCGGATAAATCGAAGCG
>CALDJX010000095.1 GCA_937899075.1 uncultured Planctomyces sp.
GCTTGCCTTTCAGCAGGTGGTCGACAATCTGGCGGTGCAGGATGCTGACGCCGAGTCCTCGCCACACGTCGCTCTGCTCGGGAGCGAGTTCGTCCATTGGGCTGGTGTCGGTGGCTCTGAGCAGCAGCCACTTGCCGTCTGCTGGCGTGCCGATGCCGAAGACTTTCTGGCCGCCGTCCATTTCCATGGATTCCCACGCGGCTTCGGCAGTGTCGACTTCTTCGATGCTGAAGTGTTCACCCAGTGCCGCTTTGATGTCGTCACTGCTGAGTTCCGGAAAACCTGAAACCAGTCGGTGAGTCGGCAGAATCGCCAGGCCAGGGTCTTCCATCCCGCAGAACATCATCAGCGTGTGATTGGCCGGCGAGGTCGCGTTGAGTTGCCCGGCTTCCGCCAGCTCGTTCTTGTAGTTGCAGGATGTTTCGTAGCGATGGTGACCGTCGGCGATGAAGATCGGCTTGTCGGCAAGAATTTCCTGCACTTTGGCGATCGCAGCAGGATCAGAGACCGGCCACATGCGATGCACGACTCCCAGATGATCCGTCGCGACGAGCGGCGTCAGCGATCGCGCGGCATCTTCGAGAATTGACTGCGCTTCGTTTTCGCGATCCGGATAAAGGCCGAAGATCGCCGACAGGTTCGCCTTGCAGGCGTGCATCAAAGCCAGCCGATCCTTCTTGGGGCCGGGCATGGTCTGCTCGTGCGGAAAGACGTTGCCCTTGCCGAACTCTTCGAGCTTCAGGCGGCCGAGGAATCCTTTGCGAACGTACTTCGTGCCTTCCCACTCGAACTCCTGATGGTAGACGTACAGGCAATCTTCGTGCTCGCGAATCAGCACGCCGTCCTGCTGCCACTGCTTCATGTATTTGGCCGCTCGCGCGTACCGATCCTCGACGCCCGCGTCTTCCGGTTCGGCACGGTTCAGGTCGACCCGCACGCAGTTGCAGGGATGAGCCTTGTAGAGTTCATCCTGAAAGGCCTCGTCAATCACGTCGTACGGCGGAGCCACCACGTCCGAGAGATCGCCGACCTGACCAACGTCGTATCGCCATGCCTGAAACGCTTGAACTTCCGCCATGATGAGTGTCTTTCCGAGTTTGTAACGTGTTCGAAAGGGAACAAATCGCAGAGGACGCCGAGGTTTCGCAGAGCAAATGGAGAGTTTCTCTCCGAACTCCGCGTCTTTCCTCTGTGGACTCTGCGATTAAAAATCGACATCAGATGATTCTTAATCTGCCTGCCGCGCGGCCTGGATGAAGTTCTCAACCAGAGCCAGATCTTTGACTCCGCGTTCAGACTCGACTCCGCTGGCGACATCGACGCCGAAGGGCCTCGTGACGCGAATGGCGTCTGCCAGATTGCCGGGATGCAAGCCGCCAGCGACGATCAGCCGCGGCCACCGGTCGGCATCATACTGATCCGCCAGCAAATCCCAAGGGGCCGTGTGCCCCGTCCCGCCATACTCGCCGTCCACGCGGGCATCGATCAGGCAGCCCGCCAGGCAAACGTCCAGTTTCCGGCATTCAGCGAGGTAATCAGCGACTTCCGCCAGCCCGCTATCGTCGACCCGAAATGCCCGCAGAATTCGGACATCGGCAGAACAACTCTTCAGCTTGGCGAGAAATTCCGGCGGTTCGTCGCCGTGAAGCTGGATCATCGTCAGGCGGCACTGCTGAGCGGTGTCGACCACGTCGTTCAATTCATGATTCACGAACAGTCCGACTGACTCGACCTCGGGCGGGAGGATCGCCGAAATCTCAGCCGCAGTTGAACGTTCAACGCGCCGGGGCGACTTCGCAAAGAAGTTCAGCCCGACGGCGTCCGGCTTGAGCGCGACGATCTGCTCGGCGGCGTCGACGTCCCGAATTCCGCAGATTTTCACCCACATGCCGTTGCCTATTGAGCCGTGAACCGCTGACCGATCATGGGTGGCCCCGGTTGCTTGCGACCGGGGCGGCGCAGCCGCAAGAGGTAATCACAGTCGACTTACGTTAGCTCTTGTCGCTTCGCGACACAGGTTGCGAGCAACCTGTGCCACCCTTGAATTTGTGTGCTGAGAAATGGCAGAGTTGTGTAGGCCGGATCAAGCGAAGCGCCGCTCCGGCACTGCCACTCATCGGCCGTCGATCAGGTCTTTCAAATGAAAATGGTGCTTGCCGAGTTTTCCGCCGTAGTTGCCGGCCGTGATCAGCGTCACTCCTTCGCAGCCGGCGGCCGCGTGCAGGCCCGCCTTCATCGATTGCTGAATTGCTTCGAAAGTCAGTCCGTCGATGACGATTTCGTAGACGGCTTCGGTGCCTTCCGGCAGAGCTGATTTCGTGCGTGCTCGCAAAGTCGGACAGTAGGCATCGTTCGTGCTGGCTGGCAACTTCTTGTAGATCGACCCGACTTTGCTTCCGCTGCGGACAATCCCACCGGGGAACGGAAGAATCGTGTCAGCGACTTGCCGCATCGCAGTGACGGCCATGTCAGCCGCGTTTAGAGCTGCCGCCTGATCGACTCCGCAAATCAGCAGGTTGCCGCCGCCGATGCCGGTCAATGTTCCGATTTTGTCTTCACAGACAAATTCGCCATCCATCACCGGAATCCGCCAGAAGCGTCGATCGCCGAGTTTCTTAGCAATCTGATTTCCGTCGCCAAAGAACCGTAGCGCGGCTCCGATCGGAATGCGTCGTTCTTTTTCGCCGCCAGGCAGACCGTCGTAACACGCGGTCGTCGGGCAGGTCAGCACGCACTGGCCAACTCGATCAGCAACGGCCTTCGCCAGATCATCACGACCGAATGCAAAAATGAGCACAGCAACACCGGGACGTCCGTCTGGCGTTTCGACGGCGGAAAGCTGTCGCTCGGTCGCCGCTTCGACTTTGCAGGCGATCACGCTGGTGGCGAAACCGCAGAACTCATCAGCCGCCGTCTGAGCCCAACGATGGTTCTCAGCAGTGATGATCAGCCGCGTTCCGGTGACCGGAAAGGCTTCGGCAAAAGTGTCTTCGACGTTGACGCCGTTGATCTGAAAATGCGTTGGCTCGGCAGTGGCGGTCATGGTTTCATTTGTCTGGCTGAAGTTTCGGAACGCGGAGTGCGCAGAGGACTCGCAGAGGCGGGAGACTCTCCTTTTCTCCGCAAGTCCTCGGCGCACTCTGCGTTCAAATTTTCCCCGTAGGATGATTCGATTGCGAGAAGCGTACTGAATAAAGCTCGGTTCCAGAATGAAAGAGCCCTGGCTGTCTGCCTACTTCTCCGAAGCCTGCTTGTCGAAATAGCGTTTCACGACAGAGCGATGGCGGGGGCGGACGGTGCCTTTCCAGGTTTCGTCGCCGGATGCGGCTGTCGCGGCTCGGGCAGCGGAACGGGGAGCGGAACGGGGAGCGGAA
>CALDJX010000096.1 GCA_937899075.1 uncultured Planctomyces sp.
ACGATTCCGGGGTGTTTGTTTTGCGATTGAGATCTCTACGTTTTGCTTCACTAAGGAATGTGTCGAGAATAAGTCCCCGAAAATCGAGTCATGGTGAGTCGTAGGCTGGAACAAGCTCCGCGCAGTTCCGGCATTTCAGTATTGTTGTTCTGCCGGAACTGCGCAGAGCTTGTTCCAACCTACTGTTTGAAATCGAGAAGTTATTCTCGACAGGTCTAAGGATCGTTTGATGAGTCATCTCCTTGTGAAGTCGGTATTTTTAATCGTTCTTTTGAGCCAACTTCTGGTGCCCGGTAAGGCTGTCGCAGGCGAGCTTGGTCTGGCGTTCTGGAATGTCGAAAACCTGTTCGACACGGTCGATGATCCGAAGACCGAAGGCGACGAAGAGTTTACTCCCGGAGAGCCGAAGGCGTGGACGGAGACTCGGCTTGAATTGAAGCTGACGAATCTCGCCCGCGTGATTGGCGACATGAACTCAGGACGTGGTCCGGACGTGCTCGGGCTGTGCGAGATCGAAAACCGTGCCGTGCTCGATCTTCTGGTTAAGCACTTGAACAAGACGGGCCGGAAGTACGAGATCGTCCATGAAGATTCGCCGAGCTATCGCGGGATTGACTGCGCGTTGCTCTACGATGCGAAGACGGTGAAGCTCGATCGGTCGCGGATTCACACTGTCAAGAAGTTTGCGACTCGCGACATCCTCGAAGCACGTTTCACCAGTGGCGGCAAGCCGTTCTTTGTCTTCGTCAATCATTGGCCGTCGCGACGAAACCCGGATGCAAACCGGATCGAGGTGGCGACTGTGCTGCGGAAGCGAGTCGACGAGCTTTTGAAGAGTAACGCCGCGGTCGACTTCGCCATTCTGGGCGATCTGAATGACACTCCGGCGAACGTCTCTGTCAGTAAGACGCTACGGACCTGGGGGAATCCTGATGAACTGCGGCCTGGCGTATTGTTTAATTCGATGTGGAAGTTTCACCAGGAAGGCAACGCCGGCACCTACGTCTACAGAAACAAATGGGACGTCCTGGACCACATCATTCTTTCGCCGGGAATGCTCGATGGCGAGGGTGTCGATTGGGTGAATGATTCGACTCGGCGAGTGATGGCGGACTATCAGATGTTCGTCTCGAAAACGCCGGGGTCGATTCCTCGCCCTTCACGCAGTTATCTCGGGCCAAGGTTCTTCGGCAACGGATACTCGGATCACCTGCCGGTCGAATGCCAGTTGCGGATTTCTGCCGAGTAGTTGAACTGGAAGTCGTGGTCGTAGGCTGGAACAAGCTCCGCGCAGTTCCGGCGACCATTGAATAGCTTCGTGCTTGTATCGGGAACGTATTTCCGACACGTTCCTACCGACCTGACGAACCGGCGGGCTGAAATATCGAATATCGAACAAGGAATGTCGAAATTTGAAGTCAGGGTAAACTTCGTCCTTCGACATTCCTTGTTGGATATTCGTTATTCAATTGGCCTTAGCGGAAGCTTCCGACTGGAAGATGGCCCCACAGCGTTTCGTCGCCTCGCAGCACGTAGAACTTCAGTGGCGAGAACGTATTCAACTGTGGATGCTCGATGACGTACTTGACGTTTTCGAAGGTGATCGATTCCCAAAGATGCAGACCGACCAGGATGTCTCCCTGCTGGATACCGTTCAGAGCGGCCGGGCCGCCTTCCCGCACCTGGGTCACTCGCATTCCGCCTCGGTATCGAGGGCCGACCAGCGATCGCTCGTTGGAGGCGAGCTGACTGAGTCGAATTCCAAACATGCGGTAGAGAGCGTCGTTGGTGCCGTCGTCGGAGCTGTTGTTGGCTCGGACGATCGTTCCGTAAGCCGCTGCTGGGCGGTCAGCGGCGTTGCCGACAGTCATCGCCAGTTCCTGCTTCTTGCCCGTTCTTTGGACAGAAAGCTTCAGCGACTCGCCAGGCTTCTTACCCAGGCACGCTCGTTCAAAGTCAGCAGCGTCGGCAACTTTGGTGGAGCCGGCAGTCATGATCACGTCGCCCGGCTTCAGGCCAGCCTTGGCGGCAGGACTGTCGGGGATCAGGTTTTCGACGATCAGCTTCTGATCGCTCGCTGACTTAACGTCTGTTGAGACGAGACCGTGCCATGTCTGGCTCAGCTTTTCGACATTCAACAGCTCGGCGATAATCTTGCGAGCGTCGTCGATGGGAATCGCAAAACCGATTCGTTGAGCACCGGCTCGGATCGCGACGTTGATGCCGATGACCTCGCCGTCCAGATTGATCAGCGGTCCGCCACTGTTTCCCGGATTGATGCTGGCGTCAGTCTGGATGAGATTCCGGTAGGACTGTTTCTCGTTGACTTCGACATCGCGTGACAACTGACTGATGATGCCGGTCGTCATCGTGTTCTCGTAACCGTAAGCGTTTCCGACGGCGATCACCGACTCACCGAGCATCAGGTCTGACGACGTTCCCAGTGGCATCACATTCAGCGATCGTGTCGGGTTGATCTTGATGATTGCCAGATCGTGCTTGCGGTCGAAGGAAACGACTTGAGCTGTATAAGCAGAGCCGTCAAACGTTGTGACTCGTAGAGAGTCGACGCCTTCAACGACGTGGTGGTTGGTGACGATGTAGCCGCGTTCGTCAATGATGACGCCCGTGCCCATGCCGTTAATCTTGCGTCCCTGACTCGATGAGAACAGAGAGCCAGAATCGTCGGCGGTCTTCTCGCTGTGGATGTTAGCCACGGCGGATTGGGCGCGACGAATTGCCTTGACCACTGCCGTTTCGCGAACTGATCCCGCCTGAGCAGGAACAGCTGAGAGCGTCAGGACAATGGCACACAGGCCGAGTTGTAAAATGCGGTTGATCATATGATGGCGTATCGATTGCAGGGCGATGCTCGAAACCCGACCCGGAAAATGGTGATCCTTCACCGGGGCCAGCCGCGACCTCCGTCTACTCCTCCGCGATCTGGTGGATCGACCATCACACCTACGTCGCTTGAAGCCTCGGACGATGACGCGCACAACCCGCCTGAACTGACCTGAGCGTGGTTCGCGACCGGCTGTAACGGTCAGGTAATCTGGATGCCGAAAATTGACCGGCGGCCTGCCGAGTTCACTCAAGAAGGGAAACCTGCACCGCGCGAGGCAGGACGTTCAGGTGCCCGATGCGCTTGCACTGGTTCAGACAGGCGTCAATATCCGGGGCGTCTCGAATCGTGTGCGTGTTTTTTTCGACGCGACCGCAATTCGACTGAAGCAGCAAGTTTCTGTAAGCCACCCCGGATAACCGGTAGAAGTTGCCTGGATGCCCACTCGCGATCAGCTCTTGACGTTACTTGAGGCCAATCCCGCGGACGAGTTCCTGCAGTACTCCGTCGCGATGGCCTGTGCGAGCGAGGCGAAAGACGAAGAAGCAGCCGAACGCCTGAAGGCACTTTGCACAGCCAGCCCGGACCACGTGTCGGCATGGTTTCAGCGAGGGCAGATTCTCAATCGACTCGATGAGACCGACGAAGCTCGCGAAGTTCTTGAGACAGGCATCACGACCGCGCAGCGAGTTGGAGATTCACACGCCGAAGCCGAAATGCGAGCGTTCCTCGACATGATTTGAGGATTCGGCAACTCGTCACGAGCCGTAAGGGCATCGTCAAGTGCAGCGCCGGCGTGCCATTTGGTTGAGCCGGCAAACTCGAAGATGGTATGCCGGCGCTTCGCTTGTCATCCCCTACCTGCTCGGTCAGGCCGGCGCTGCACACCGTTCAGCCTACTTCTTCAGTAGCCAGACGACCGCGGCGTCGGCGGCGTTTTGCTGGCCTGATGACTGAACAGCGTTCGTCGCGCCGACAGCCTTGTAAGAAGCCGCGACGATTTCGGGAGTTGCCCCTTTTTCGCCGCCAATCCAGAGTGGATCCGGAGCTGACAGTGCGAGCAGAGCTGGCAAGTCTCCATATTTGACTGCGCCTACCAGGAAGTCGGGGTGGCGGTAGTCTGTCAGATTCGCGAAACGGAAGCCCTTCGTATCGACGGCCAGCTTGTTGACCGTACTGCCGGCGATAGTTCGGGCTGCGGCGGCGATCGGGCCAGCCCCGTTTGTTCCGATCAGGTTGAGGCGTTTGGGTTCGTGCTCGTCGCCACTCACCCACGAAATCAGTGTCAGCACGTCGTGGACCCGTTGCACGAACAGCGTGTCGTTGTAGCAGTAGGTGTAGGCCGCTGCTTCTCGCGGGTTGGTAACGACCTGTTGCTGCGTGAGCGGTTCTCCGCTGCCGAGGAACTCACCTTGGCCGAACAGATCGGCCGACACGATCGAAGCGCCACCGTCCAGTAGGCGAATGACTTCGTTGCGAGCTTCGCCTGATTCTGTGAAGAGGCCCTGCTTACCGGCTCCGTCGATCCAGATCACGACGTCGCCATTCCATTTCGTTCCGGTTGGGAACAGCGAGATGACGGGCAGCTCTTCGCCTGACGAATCCAGGCGAACGATGTCTTCAAAGTAGAGAAATCCGTTGCGTTTCTGTTTGTCGACTTTCGTCCGCTTGATGTCGTCGTAGTCGGGGAGGCTTCGTCCGATGATTGATTGAAAAGCTCCGCCGACGACTTCGCGATATTTTTGAAGTGAGTCGCCATCGTGCGGAGTCAGCCCCGCGATCTGCTTGTCCGACGCGGTGGCGAGGTCTTTAAGTAGAGAGCGTTCGTAGTTGTCGCCACCTTCGGGCTGCGGATGCTCGTCGTTCCAGACCTGGTTCTCTTCGGCGGTTAGAAACTCAAAGTCTTCTTCAACGATCGGTTCTTGAAGTCCCAGCTTCATGTGTTTGTTAAACCATGAATACATCGTCGCTCGCGACACGTAGTTGTAGTTGTGCGGGAAGTAGAGCAGCGGTCGGCAGTAGACGTTGTTCTTCGCTCCGAGCATTCCGTAAAGCTGCTGCAGTTGCGGATAACCTTTGGTCATCATCTCCTTCGTCCAGTCGTTGGCCGCCGTCATGGCCTGTGGCTTCGGAGCAAACAGCGCGGCCAGTTCGACATTGCCCGAACCGACTCTCAGCAGCGAACAGTTCTCGCACGTGCAGCCGCCCTGCATCGACGTTGAGACCATGCCGTTCGGAAAGGCGGCGATCGGACGAGGATCGATCGCGCAAAGCAGAATGGTTTGCGTGCCGCCGCCACTTCCGCCGGTAACCGCCATTCGCGAACCATCGACGTCGGGCAGAGACTCCAGAAAATCGAGACAGCGGATCGAGTTCCATGTCTGAATGCCCATGATACTTTGCAGCCGCATTTCAGCCTGTGCGCTGTACAGTCCCCAGCCATCTTTGCCTTCGAAGTCAGGCCGCTGTTTCGCGAAGCGATGAGCCAGTTCGTAAGAAATCTGCTGACTATCGGCGTAGCCAAGCATGTCAAAAATAAAGACGACGCAACCCATCCTCGCGAGTTGTGCACACCGAGCGAGCTTTGGAAAGCGGCCGGAACTTTCGAAACGTTCGGCTCCGTCGACGATCAGTTGGCGGATCTTATTTTCGCCGTAGTCCTGCAGCCGTCCACCGTGGCCGTGCGGACAAAGCACTGCCGGTCGACGGACATCTTTCTTGCCGTCATCAGGGCGAAACAGCAAGCCCGTGACAAAGTGATTCGGAACCGCTTCAAAGTAAACCTTCTCGACCGTGAAGCCGGGGCGTCCTAACTTCCCGTGAACAACCGCGTTCAGCGGAGTTTTTTCCGGCATTGGCCACAGTCCGGTTGCAATCAGTGTTTGCCGACGAAGCTCCCCCGCTCGAGTTTCCCACGCGGCTTTTCCTTGTGGAACTTCGAAAGGAAAGTATCCATTGAGATCCTTTGATGGTTGCAGCCGACTGTCGTTTGGAAGCTGGCCGGCTTCGAAGACGCTGGTGTCCTGAGCGTTGGCCGGTGCCCAGGTTGAACCAGCTGCAACTATCAGAGTGGCTAGAAACGTACAGCCGCCAATAACCGAACGAAGCAAGCGGGCCAGGCTGTGGACGCGGGCAGAAAGTCGCACGGTGAAGTCTCCATCGGAATGAGTTTCAAAGGCCCATGAGTATTGCAGCGGTGGCTCGTCCTGCAATCGAAAGCTGAGATTTGGTCTCATGTGATTCGAGTTTCGAATTATTGCTCCGATCCGGCGATGTCTGGCTGGTGTCATCAGTTGGTGACTTTCTAACCTTCGCACTGTATCGCCTGGGTGATTAGGAATGCGTCCGAAACCACTTCCCGAAATACCGCGACGTCATTCCCGCGCAGGCGGGAAACCAGAATCGCAGAGAAACTAGTTTCCCGCCTGCGCGGGAATGACGAAAATCGCCGCTCTAATCGAAATCGGGAAGTTATTTCGGACGCATTTCTTGGGCACTCGGGCCATGTTGAAGTTCAAACGTGCCGGCCAACCCCTATCGAACGACTCGACGAATGACGCGAGTCGGAACGGGCCGGAAACTTGTAACCGCGGACGAATGAGTTCCGCAAAACGAATTGCAGAAGGAAAGACAGATGTCAGACGACAACGTACGAAAAGAGATCATCCGTGAGCTGAGCGTGGC
>CALDJX010000097.1 GCA_937899075.1 uncultured Planctomyces sp.
TTCAGTATGACCAATGTCTATCAAACACTGGTACCGTTATAGGGGGGAAGGTCACGATTCATTCGAACCGCAAGCCACTATATTTGCGGTTTTACTTTGCAGGTTGTTTGATGGATTCGGGCACTCCGAGCCCAAGATCGATGTATTGTCCGCCTGCTACATTTCGACAGTGGACGGCAAAGCGGTTCTTTCCGGGTTTGATCACGGCAATGGCTTCTGGCGTGAGTTCGACTCGTTCATAGGCGACGTTGAAACCGGGCGCTCTTGCGGCCAGCACACCATTGATATAGATCGTGGCATTTTCGTCATAGAACAATATCAGCGACAGATCCTCAAACGTGCCCGCCGGCATTTCGAATTCGCAACGGAGCCAGATGTCGTTACTGGTCCACTCTGTATTGGGTTTGCGGGAAGCCGCTGGTGCTTCCCTGCCAAAGGGAGCGTTGCCGGTTTTCCATGCCGTGTCATCGAACTCCGGATTGAACCAATCCTCTTTCGGCGTATCCAAGGTGTAGCGCCAGGACACCGGTTTGTTTTGCGAGCTTGGGACCACCGTCTTAATCTTAATCTGTGCGCGAGCATTCGTTGCGCCGTTTTTTCTCAACCGATACAATTCATGTGGCGTGGGGCCGGAAAGCGGATAGCCTTCACGTCTCGTACGCACGGTGTCGCCCTGCTCCTTCATCCATTCATCAAGCATGGAAGACATTTTTGCGATCTGATCTTTGTATTCGGGGTTATTCGCCAGATTCACCTGTTCATTGGGGTCCTTCTCAATGTTGTAAAATTCGATGGCCGGGCGCTGGTAGTACTTCGCAATAATCGCCTTAGCCTTTGGATCGGTTTTCGCCGCCTCGTCCCACGAATCCCAATAGCCACCCGCTCCGTCATTACGGAGCGTATCGGAATGGTTGGAATGGTACGTGTCGGGATAGATGTTACGAATATATTTGAACCGTTCGGTGCGCACACTGCGAATCGGATAGATGTGTATTCGCTCGTGAAATTTGGTCTCCTGCCGCACATCGGCGGTAGTCGTCGTAAAAATCACATCGCGGTGCGTATCGGCTTTCCCAAGCAAAACACCCGCAAAGGATTTCCCGTCGATATTAGCAGGTATTGTTCCGCCGGTAAGATCCAGAAGGGTCGGGAAAATATCAATCCAGCTGACCATCGCCTCCGTACGGGTGTCCGCCGCAATCTTTCCCGGCCAGCGCACAATCATCGGCACGTTAATTCCTGAGTCGTAGAGATTCCATTTGCCGAACGGCCACTGTCCACCATGATCAGCCGTGAACATAAACAGGAAGTCATCGTTGCCAAAATAGCCACGCGCCAACGCATCGATCTTCGCCATTTCGGCGTCCATTCCCGTAATATCGGTCAAGTAACGCGCCCAATGCTCTCGGGTTTCGGGCGTATCAACGAAATGGGAGGGCAACGTGATTTTTGAAGGGTCGTAATCCATCTTCCGCGTCCAAGGCACATGCGGTCGTCGATCGCCCACAATCAGACAAAGCGGCTTGTCGGATTTCCGTTGGTTTAGGTACTTCTTTACATTCTCCGCCAGCCCAGTATTTTTGAAAATGTTTTTATCGAAACCATCCAGAGGTTGAAAGTGCGCCACTTTACCGATGGCCGCTACCTCATAGCCGGCGGCTTTGAGTTGCTTGACCATAATTTGAGTTCCCGGCCTAGGCTTCTGGTGATTTTCCTCCGCCCCGTTGCGGGCGGGCATTAAGCCACTAAACAGGGCCGTTCGGCTCGGCCCGCAGGCGGGCGATGCGACAAAGGCATTGTCGAATACCAGCCCATTTTTCGCCAAAGACGCCATCATCGGTGTCCGAACTTCGTCACTCCCGTAGACCGAACTCTCCGCCCGCCCATGGTCGTCTGCTAAGAAAATCACAATATTCGGCTGTTCCGCTGCACCTGCAAAACTGACCGACGTCAATCCCAGGCACAGCACCATCATTTTATTCATCATCTTATCCTTTTGGCCGAACAGTATTGTTAACCGAACATGTATTATTGACCCAGTTGCTGAGCCAATTTATTCGTGAACGGCGCTGAGCCAGACAGTTTTAGAAAACGCGAAAAATTCATAAGCCACGTTAGCACGAATGGGCTTTGCGTCAAAGCAAGAATTGGCTGTGATCGAGAGAATAAGTTTGGGTTATGGGATCATCATTCAAAAGGAGCGAACGAACGTTTACCACTGACGATTGTGGACTGAGTTTCCGTTCGTGAGCTGACATGCAAACAGACCTGCGATGTGTTGTTGGAATTGGACATCTAATTCGGAAGCAAGTGCTGATCCATCTGACTGCTGCCGAATTGCCCTACATCGATGTCATGTTTGTGCAGGAGTTCCAGCCAAAGGTTGCACAGCGGCATTGGCTTATCGAGGACGGAGTGTGTCCGATGGTGGTGGCTTCCGCCGGCGATGATCGTGGGGAGGTTGTTGCACGTGTGATTGGATGAATCGCCGAAATTGCTGCCGATGACGACGGTTGTGTGATCCAGCAATGTACCGGCGCCCTCTTTGATTCCATCGAGTGCGGAGAGGAACTGGTTCAGGTGCTTCATGATGTCAATTTCAACTCGGCAGAGTTTCTCCAGCACGTCCGATTTTCCTCCATGGTGAGAGAGTGTGTGCCAGCCACCCGTCGCGCCGGGGACTTTGATGGCTCCATAAATCCAGTCGAGAGACAACGTGATGACTCGGGTCGAATCCGTTTGAAACGCGAGTTTCGCGAGTTCCAGCAGGTTTTGGATCTTCGTTGAGAAAACAAACTCCTGATCGTCACTGAGCGTGTTGGGGACGCGGGGCTTTTTCGTTTCCAGCCAGAATTGTTCGCGCTGAAAGCTCGCTTCAAGCTCGGTGACAACGGTGCGGTACGATTCGATTTTGCTGACATCTCCATTTTCCCGAAGCCGCACCAGATCTCGATGAAGACTGCGGATGATTTGCTGGTCGTTTTTCAGCTGGCGACGTTTGGCGGCGAGGTCTTCTTTCCCAAATAGTTTCTCGAAGATGGACGACTCGTCGTGCATCGGGGGAATGGCAACGCCACGATCATTCCACGAACACCCCCAGCCGCGATCGTAAATGCTGAACGAAAGAAACGGGAACCGTGTATCACCACCCATGTGCCGAGCCAGTACCTGATCCACGGAAATCGTATTCACAAAATTGAGAGACTCAGGGTTGGCCGCGCCGGTGAGGAATGACTTCTCTGAGTCATGATTGCTGGTCTCCATGCCCGGATGGAAGAGGTTCTGAAAGACCGTCATCTTGTCTTTCGTCGCCACTTCCTTCAGGTACTTCGACGTTTCGAGATTACCTCGTTCGGCGGGAAAGAAGTTCGGTTCGAAAAAGCCCAGCGAGTTGCAGATAAATATGATCCGCTTTGGCGGGTCCGCCTTCGGTCTTGCACTTGCTCTCGCGGCGAGCGAGTGCAAGGCGACAGGCAGCGCTGCGCCAAACTTCAGAAAGTCTCGTCGATTGGGATCACTCATGGGGCTTCTCCGTCAGCGAATATACGATCACATTCGTCACTACATCATTCATTCGACATCTATCCGGTTTTTCATCAATCATCGCCAGCAAAGCCAATCGTTGAGTCAGGTCAGGTGCGTAGCCGTTTGCGTATTCAAAGAATTTTTTAGCGAAGTTGTATCCGACGCGTCGGTGATCCGAGAGCAGAAGTTTCTTCAGCCCAAGTGAATCATCGAAGTGGCGATCACTGATTTCGCCGGATGAATCAACCTCTCCGCCTTCGCGGAAGTATCCTTCCAAGCGAAACTGAAAGGTGCCTCGGTGTGGTTTCTCAACTCGATATTTCTCCCGCCACTGTCCGGTTGAGTCGAAATTTTCTAAAGCGAAACCGTACGGGTCAATGCTCTTGTGACATGCGTAGCACGTCGCGTCGTTCTTGTGCCGTTCGATCTGTTCGCGAAGTGTCTTCACCGCCGTGCCGTGTTCGGGCTCGATTGCTTTCACAGTTTCCGGCGGCGGAGAAATTGGTGTGCCAACGATGTTCTTCGACACCCACGCTCCGCGGAGAATCGGCGACGTGTCGAAGCCGTCCGTTGTGACTTTTAAGACACTGCCCATCGTCAACAACCCGCCGCGGGGAACTTCGGAGTCGAATGATGTCTTGCGTAGATGCTGCCCAGTGATTCCTTCAATTCCGTAGTGCTGCGCGAGCCGCTGATTTAGGAACGTGTAATCTGAATCGATCAGATGGCCGACCGGCATGTTTTCGCGGATGAGGTGGGTCAGATATGTCTGCGTTTCGAGCGGCAGGTAGTAATGCAGCAAGTCGTCGTAATTCGGGTACAGCTTGAGGGACGGTGAGACCTTGTTCCATGACCTGAGGTTTAGCCATTGATCGCAGAACGATTCGATCATGCGATCGCTCTGCTTATCAACCAGCATGCGATGAATTTGCGAGCGGAGCGTTTCCTCGGACAGCTTAGATGAACCGAAATCGGCGGCGACGTTCAGCAGTTCAGCATCAGGGACCGACAACCATAGCGTTCTGGCAAGACTTGCAGCTTGTGCGTGCGCCGGGCTGGAGTGTTCA
>CALDJX010000098.1 GCA_937899075.1 uncultured Planctomyces sp.
CGCCATCGTGAAACTTCCTTTGGCCGAGTCAGCTGCGCGTAGTCACTGCCCAGCCCGACGTAGAAGTTGCCCTTCGCATCTTTGGCGATGCCGCACGTCCAGTCGTGGTAGTTGTCGTTAAATCCCCAACCGGAGGAGAAGACGGTGCGTTCGTCGGCTCGGCCATCGCCGTCCGTGTCACGAAGCCGAAGAATCTCCGGCTTGTGAGAAACGAGCAGGCTGTCTCCGTCCTGAATGATTCCGTACGGAGCCGAGAGTCCTTCTTCGAACATCGTCAGCTCATCTTCGACGCCGTCGCCGTCCGTGTCTTTTGCGATGTAGACATGCCCCTCCAGCGAAGCGAAGGCAAGTCTTCCGTCGTCGAGGACTGTCATCGCCGTCGGCATGATCTTCGTCGAAACCGGCAGCTGCACGCCGTCGAAGCCGGGCATCGATGTGATCTTGTGAGCCTTCGCTGGCGGCAGCGGTTTCTGCACGACGGTCAGCGGAGCCGGTGTCAATTCCGCTTTGTAACTGATGATACACCGGGATTTTCCGTCTTCGTTCAGAATGCGGCTGAAATAGCGCCCAAAGGGTTTGCCATGTTCATCCTTCGTCGTCCAGCCAAGCCCGTCGCGGTCGAACTGAGCAACCCACGGATTTCCAAACGATGACTTATTCGCAGGGTTGAGTCGGCTGATGCGGAGGTCGTATCCGTCAGGGAGACCGGTAACGTTGATTTCTCTGAGCACTCCGGACGACCTGGTGAGACCACTGCGTTGCGTTGTGCTGAGAGTTTCTTCAACTTCCAGATTGATCGGTTGTTTGTCGACGAGAAAATTCAATGCAAATCGAAAACGCACTCTGTGTCGATCTGACGAGTAATCGATCAGTTGGCCGACTGTTCCATTTTCCTGGTGAGGCTCAATCGTCTTCAGATCGGTCTCACGGATGGGTTGTCCATCGACGATTCTGGTAATGAGGGCGTAATCGGATTTCGGGCTGTTTCCTGAAATTGTCGGTGTGCCGGCCATGTCCCAGTACCAGCTCTTGCCGATAGTTCTCTGCCGCGCAAAGTCGCCAAAGTTCCAGCTTCGGAGCGTCAGGGTGTCGAGGTCGATGAGCACGCTGTGCTGATTCTCGAACCCAATCGCGAAAGCTCGCGAAACATAACCGCCGCCGTTTTCTTCGGGGTTGGTAAATACGTCGCGGATGATTCGAGGGGGTGCACCTTTTTCAACGACGACGTACTGCTCGACGGATGCCGGATCGGTGGGTGGTTCAAAACGCGGATCGGCGAGGGTTTTCCAGAGGGCTTCCAGTTGAGCGTCAGCGTCGTCGTCGAGGACTCCGTGGACGGCTCTGGTGTAAGACGGCATTTCGACGCCGGGCACAATTCGCAGCGGCGAGCGGGTCCAGCGCACAAAGTACGAATGCCGCATCCGATTGCCCAGGCCCACCAGGTTCGACCCTCGCGTCCCCATCGCCGCTTTGGCCGGCACGTAATCACCGACCTGGTGACAGGCGATGCAGCTGAAACCTTTGGGCCCGACAAGCTCCTGCCCAATCAGCAACGTCTGATCGCTGACCTTCGAATTGTCATCCTTGATGTCCCACGTCGGGGCGTTATCCGGGATGCGGTCGCTGTTGATAAAGTAGTCAACGAGTGCCGCTCGGTCGGCTTCGCTGTGCTTGAACTTTGGCATCCGGACAAGCTTCCAGTCCATCCGCGGTTTTTGTTCGCCACTGACTGCCTTGGCGAGAGCTTCGTCGAGCAGCCGGTCGCCGACAGCGTTCAGATTTGGAGGAACCAGCGACGGAGCCTGGCCTCGCAGTTCGGCGTCGCTTTGAGCAATGTCCCCAGCCGTCCCCGCCAGTCCCTGTCGAACTCCGCGAGGATGGCACGCCGTGCAGTTTCGAGAGACCAGCAGCCGTTGCCCATTATTAGCTCGGTTTGTTGTTGATACGCCGTCCGCGAGCGATCGAACAAAGGCGTTCAACGCCTTGGTTTCCAGTTGAGGATAATTCGGCTGATCCGTTTCCTTGCCTCTGCTCAGAACTCCGATTTCGTCAATGAGACTTTTGCTTGTGGCAGGCGTGTCTTTTTTATCCAGCTTGGTTTCATACGGCATTGGTTTCGTACATGAGCGGTACCACGCGTTGTTATCACGTGGGTGGAGAAGGTCGGTATCCTTGCCGGCTGCATCCTGGTTCTTTGGTGGCTTCAAGTCGATTTTGTGGCACGCCTTGCAATTCAAAGTATGGATCAAAGCAGTTCCCATTTTTATCAACTGCTCTTTCGGCAATGCCTGGCGTTTGTCGTCAAGTGAAGATGCCGCTTTGTCGGGAGTACGCAGCGACGAAAGTGCGAGCGATAGTTGCCGCCGTTCCTCGCTCGATAGTTCAAACAATGGCATGCGGTGTGAGCGGTTCAGGGATTCGGGCTTTCGCAGCCAGGTGTTGAACCACTCGACCGATCGTTTGTTGCCAATGTCGGCGAGGCTTCCGCCACCAAACAACAATGCTTCTGACTGATGACTGGCTTTGTCGGAGTCCGGAGATGATTTCGTCGTGTGGCAGGCGAGGCAGCCCAACGAGTTAATCAGCGTAAGTCCCGCTTCACGGTCGTTGTCGTTGTTTCGGCCTTTGCCGGGTTTTGGCAGTGAATCCATTTTTGGATTCTCAGTCAGGTCAATGAGAGTTGCCGCGATGGCAATCGCGAAATCGCTGCGAAGCTTGAACGACGGCATGTTGCCCGCAACGTGACCGGTTAGCTTCTTGACGATCCATTCTGTCGACAAGCCGGCGACGCTGCGTGTGAGGTCGGGAGCCGACAGCGGCTCTGATTCTGACTGGACGTCTTTGTGGCAGGCTCCGCAGCGGAAGGCTTCGAACTGGTTGCGGCCGAGTTCGATCAGCGCCAGGTCTGGTCGTCCTTCCTCGCGAAAAAACAAGTGCCCGGGGAGTGGCTCCAGTGGAAACGTTTCTGACGACCAGAAGAGTTGGAGCCGAGCTTTGTCAGCCGACTTCTCAAAATGTACGAGGAATTCCTGAAAGCCGATGTCCGGTGTGAACTCGTCGCCCGATACCCAGCCAGCCGTTTGCGAATCGGCGTTGAGGACGACGTGGCCGCCGATTTCGACTCGGACTTTTCCCTGGACGAACGCGTGGAGCTGGTGCGGGCCTTCCTGGCGAACCAGCAGTTGAGATTGCCACTGTCCCGTAAATGGTCCGTTAACCTGGCCGAGGCGTCCGTCGGGCATCGAGGTGCCCCAATCGTAAGAGATGAACTCATCCAGCCTTTCGACCGACCGATCGCCGACCGAATAGCGGGCCAGCAACCCTCTCGGAAGTTCTGCTGTTTCGTCAAACTGCCCGAACGACGCCGCGTTGTTGAGGAAGCCGCCGTTGCTCAGGAACGCGCTTCCGAAAAAGAAACTCACGATCAGGACTCTGAACGTGCTGGTGGTCAAAGTGCCGTGCGTCATGCGGGGCTCCGCTTTGTAGGCGTTGTTCATGGCTCGAAGAATTACTGAGGATCGTCTTGATAACCGATCGCCGGAACGCAGAAAACCCTCGGCACCGCGGCGGCGGTGAAGGAAGAAGTTGAACGGCGTCCTGAGGAAAAGCCGTCGGAAAAGTGACAGTCGGGCGGAGAACGTTTATCGTCTGCACCTTCGAACGCGACTCGGCTCGATCCGTTTTGGGCGGAGCGGGCTCGCGGGACTGATCGTCGATCACTCTTATTCTCGTTTGATGTGCGATCCTGTCTGACAGACTTTGAAGGCCACAACTCATGATCTGCATTTCCGTGACTCCGGCGTCTCGTACGTTTGCCAAAGTTGACATCCTGAACGCAGCGAGGCAGTGCGACGTTGTTGAGTTGTGCCTGGACCGGCTCGTGAAAGAACCGGATGTCGGTGACCTGATCTCCGGTTGCGATAAACCCATCATGGTTTCCTGCCGGCGGAAGCGGGACGGCGGGCAGTTCGAGGGAACGGACGAGCAGCGGCTTGGGATTCTTCGCCAGGCAATCGTCGCCTCGCCGGCGTACATCGAACTCGACTACGAAGCGGCTCAGAGTATCCCTCGATTCGGCAATACAAAACGAGTCATCGCCTACACGAGTATGAAGGACGTCTATTCGAAAGAGGATATCGAGGAAGTCTTCACGGAAGCCAAACAGCTCAATGGCGACATCGTCAAATTCACCTGGCCGACGCCGACGCTCGAAGCTGCCTGGCCGCTGCTGGCGGCTGTGGCGAAAAAACGCGAGATGCCGGCCGTTGGTCTGGGACTGGGGAAAGCCGGAGTCACGTTCTCGCTTCTTGGAAGAAAGTATGGCTCGCCGTGGATTTACGCCGCTCTCGAAAAAGGGATGGAAGCGTTCGATGACCAGACGACCGTGCTGGAGCTCGACGAGATCTACGGTTGGCGCGAGATCGACAAAGCGACGATGTTCATCGGTGTTGTCGGCATGGGCGGGTCGGAAATCGTGACGACGCAGTGCTTCAACAGCGTGTTTCGACGGCTCAAGTTGAACGCTCGCTGCCTGCCGCTGATGAGCCACGATTTTGGCCGGCTGAAGAACATCCTGGATTCGCTGAA
>CALDJX010000099.1 GCA_937899075.1 uncultured Planctomyces sp.
CGCCACTGTTCAGATTACGCCACTGTTCAGATTACGCCACTGTTCAGATTACGCCGCTGTTGACGCATTCGGCGTAGGCACGAATGCTCGGGCATCTGTAACATGGCGGTTTTCTGATCCGGGCCCCGTGATTCATCCCTCACTAATTCCGCCGTTCGAACACTCATGCCTCAGTCGCTTCAGGAATACGCCGTCTGGTTGAACCAGCGCGACGATCTTATTTGGCCAAAAGTTCCGACTGCTGCTCCGGTGGCCGCGAAGGCTTACGATAAGCCACTCGCCGGAATCAAGGCCGTCGTCTGGAACCTCTACGGGACGCTGCTTCGCGTTACCGATGGCGAGTTGCTGCTCAGTCATCACCTTGAACTGCGGATGCAGGTCGCTCTGGAGAAGACGATCAGCGAGTTCAACATGTGGAACAGCATGACTCGCAAGCCGGGCGCCCCCTGGGAGTACATCCTGCCCAAGTATCGAGCGGCCCTGGAAGACATCGAGCTGACGGCCAAGGTCGCTCCGGGCGATTTCGGACACGCCAATGGTTCGGCTGCCTGGCGACGGATCCTGGATATGCTCGGGCAGAAGGAATATCAGTACGACGAGGACTTCTACGGGAGTCTCGACCAGCTCTCCGAGAAGATCGCCTACTTTTTTCAGCTGTGCCTGCAGGGCGTCGAGGCCGCTCCAAACGCCGCCGCGGCACTGGTCGCCGTCAGCCAGAAAGGGCTGGTGCAGGGCCTGCTGACGGACGCTCAGCCGTTCTCGTTAATACAAGCGTTGCGGGCTTTCAGGCAGCAGACTAAATTGCCGCCGCTCAACGAACTGTTCGATCCAGCGTGTTTGATTCTTTCTTGTCAGGTGGGTGCGAGGAAGCCTTCCCCCACACTTTACGACACGTGTCTGCAGCGTTTTGCCGCCAAGGGCATTCAGCCGGAAGAGATTCTGTATGTCGGAAATCGGCTGCAGAGTGATCTGGCCGTTGCAAAACAACTCGGCGTCAAAACAGCATTGTACGTTGGTGACAAACTGAGCCTGAAAGCCAGCTCGACCGAGATCAATAACAAGAATCTTCGACCGAAACGGCTGCTGACCGATTTGAAACAGATCAGTAATATCGTCGGTCAATGATCGAAAATGAGAGCTGAGCGAGTTTGTGACCGGCTTTCACAACGAATCAACGCTGCACAAAATACACGTCACATTTGCGGATCACGGAGAGCTTTTCATGCGTCCTCAGCAGATTTACGATCTGGAAAAACTGGAGCTGGATTTTGACAACCCGCTTCACGACATTCAGGAAATCCGCAAGGTCAATCCGCAGCGCCACGAGATGGAGCAGTTGACCGCAATCCTGCAGATCGATCGTGAAGACGACAAACTCGTCGGCTACAAAGAGGTCACCGACAAAGAGTTCTGGATTCGGGGACACATGCCCGGCTTCCCGCTGATGCCCGGTGTCGTGCTTTGCGAATGTGCGGCTCAACTGGCAGGTTTTTACGCCCGCAAGTTCCAGATTCTCGGCGGAGACTTCCTCGGCTTCGGCGGCATGAGCGATGTCCGGTTCCGAGCGCCAGTCTTTCCAGGATCAAAACTCGTGCTGATGGCCAGAGTCGACCGCGTTCGCGCCGGAAGACGAGCCGAGTTCTCGTTCCAGGGCTACGTCGAAGGGAAAATGGTCTTCAGCGGGAACATGATCGGAGTTCCGATCAACCGCGACCAGGAAATCTCCTGACCAGTCACGCTGGACTGAAGGCGCAAGAGTCCGACGGTCAATCCTCGTAGCGGTTTTGGTAACCCGAAGCGTGAGCGAGGGATGTTCGAGTTTCCATATTGATTTTCAGAATCCTCGCTGACGCGTCGGGTTACCTTATGTGAGACCGTTCCGTTTCCGCTTTCACCGGCGCACGAAAAAACCCCAGCGATAGGCCCGATAATCGCCGGGGCTTGAAAGCAGTTTTGTTTTTCATTTTGCCCGGTCCGTAACTCAAACATCGGACGCTGCCGGCTCGAGGGGCGCTTTATCCAGCGAGGGCAGTCGTGAAGAGCACCCGCTCGAGCTGACAGACAGGACCGGTCCCACGGTCACCACAAGGGTGCACGTGTCATCCCGAGATGAGGGCATCAATCTCGGAAGACAATTTCGCAGGTTCAGAAGAGCGAGACTTCAGTAAAACTGAAACAACACCCCTCTACCCTGTATTTCGAAATCTGCGCGATTTGCGGCACGATATTCTGGAAAACTTTTGTCATTTCCTGTAAGTCGTTTTTCACAAGCGTGTTACAGACTGCGAAATCTAACCTCTTCTGCCTCAAACCCTGACCGAACCGGAATTACTCATGCGAATTGTGACCTTTGGCGAAGTCATGCTGCGGCTTGCTCCGGAAGATTCCCTCCGACTGCGGCAGGTTATGCCGGGACGTCTGGAAGCCACTTTCGGCGGCGGAGAGCTGAACGTCGCGGTTTCACTGGCGTACCAGGGCGGAGAGTCTGCGTTTCTGACGGCATCGCCAGACAACCCGCTCACCGACGGTCTGGTTCAGGAAATGCGGAAGCTCGGCGTGGACGACAGCCTGGTTCAGCGAGTCGATCACGGTCGATTCGGGATCTACTTCGTCGAAACCGGAGCCAACCAGCGAGGCGGAACCGTCGTCTACGACCGCAGCGATTCGTCGATCGCGCTCTCGGAAGCGGACACGTTTGATTTCCCGGCCGCGTTCGAAGGCGCCGGCTGGTTCCACATTACGGGCATCACGCCGGCCATCAGTCGGTCGGCGGCGGAAGCGGCACTGGCATCGGTTCAGGCGGCAAAAGCTCAGGGCCTGACCGTTTCCTGCGATCTGAATTTTCGGAAGAAACTTTGGAAGTGGGACGCCAGCAAGTCGGCAGTTGAACTCGCTCAAGCGACGATGGCTGAACTGGTCAAACACATCGACGTCGTGATCGCCAACGAGGAAGACGCGGATCTCTGCCTCGGCATTTCCGACGACGCTTCGGATGTCGAGTCCGGGCAAATCGATACCGAAGGGTACGTCCGAGTTGCTCGGCAAGTCGTGGAACAATTTCCGAACGTCTCGAAAGTCGCCATCACTTTGCGCGAAAGTATTTCGGCCAGTCATAACAACTGGGGGGCCATGCTGTTCGACGTGGCGACTGACGCGGCCCACTTCGCACCGCTCGACAGTGAAGGCAATTATTCGCCGTACGAAATCCGCAACATTGTCGACCGCGTCGGAGCAGGCGACTCGTTTGCCGGCGGGCTGGTGTTTGCTCTCACAACGCCGGAACTCGCTGAACCGGCAACGGCAATTCGATACGCCGTCGCGGCAAGCTGTTTGAAACACAGCATCAAAGGCGACTTCAATTATTCGACACGATCGGAAATTGAAGCATTGATGGGCGGCAGCGGCTCGGGGCGAGTGCAGAGGTAGTCTGCAAACTCGGTTTGGTCCGGCGAAGTAAACTCTGCCGCGCGACCGATCGTTTCCTGACGACTGTTCCGCCAGTTCTGTCGGCAGGAGCGTTACGCGCGGTCGCCTGCGCACCATCGGCAGGCTTTGCGGAGCCGATACGTGCGACACGTCTCTCTTTTAGATGGTGGAAAGCGAGCGGAATATCTTTGGTGAGTGAGTCGAGTTTCGTATCGTCGGGTCATTGAACACTCCCCACTCAAGTTCCCACCCTCACTCGCGGAGAAACTCCCATGAAACGTTCTGTCGCTGCGTTACTGACCGCTGCCGCTTTGTCATTCCAGATCGCTCCAGCCAGCGCCGGCGATTGCGGCTGCCCATCGGGTTTCAAACTTCCAAAGCTTGAACTTCCCAGAATGTGCATGCCGAAAATGAATCTGCCGAAGCTTTGTCTTCCAAAACTGGACATGCCCCGGCTTCCGAAACTTGATCTGTGCTCGATGAAGCCTTCATGCGCCGCACCGGCTGCGAAGTGCTGCACGGCCAAGCCGAGCTGTGCTGCTCCGGCCGCCGCTTGTGCTCCCGCATGTGCACCGAAGGCTCCTTCGTGTTGCGCCCCCGCGGCGTGTGCGCCTGCCTGTGCTCCGAAAGGTCCGAGCTGTGCTGCTCCGGCGTCCGCACCGTGCCCACCAGGATGTGCCGCTCCGGCTGCACCTTATGTGCCGACAGAAGTCAGCCCGGCTCCAGCTCCAGCTCCCCCGGCCGAGTTGTCACCATCTGCCGCGGGCAAGTCTGCATAGCAGGATTGCGATCGCCGCTGAAAACGATTCCCTGGCAAGCCCGGTTTCTCGCGAGAGACCGGGCTTGTTTGTTTTCAGGTCACGCGAGTCGCCCGCGCGCATCGTTAAGGTCAACATTCGTCTCAACCGTGTTGATGCTTAACTTTCCCGTCGTGCACGGGTATCCTCGCCCGTCGGTTCTGGCCAGTACCTGACCGATGCAAAGTGTCCGCTCCGAGTGACTTATCGCGGTGTTTTCTTTCTCGGACAGGCACAAAACGACCGCCGGCAGGATTCGGCGGCGAAGGTTGGGAAAGATTCCAACACTACCCCACGGACGAAATTCGGGATGCCGTTATCCCTGACCGGTCATGCTTTGTCTGAGACCGTCCGAGCATTGCCAGAATCAGTCGATGTGAACGTGTCCGGCTGGATGTGTGGCGAACTGATTGAACTGAGAACGCTCTGAATCTCACACTGAGGATTGCGTGATGAATTTGCGAGGAGTTTCAACGCTGACAATTCTGATCGGGCTGACGTTGTCGACTTTTGTCGTCGACACAGCGGCCGCTCAGGAAACCGAAGCGGCGACGCGACAGTTTGCGGCAGCCGTCGGTTTTCAGAATCAGAAGCTGTACGACCTGGCCAGCGACGAGTGGCAGACTTTCCTGCGAAAGTACCCCGACGATCCGAGGCAGGACAAAGCTCAGCATTACCTGGGCACGTGCCTGCTCCAGGAAAAGAAGTACGCACCAGCCGTCGCGGCGTTCAACACGGTCGTGACCAAATTCCCGAAGTTTGAACAGCGTGATCAGTCGATGGTCAACCTCGGCATCGCGCAGTACGGATTGGCTCAGTCGTCGGAAAAACCGGCCGACTTTGCGAAAGCAGAGCAAACACTGAAAACGTTCCAGCAGCAATTCCCTCGCAGTCCGCTGGTCGCTCGCGCGTTGTACTACCGAGGCGAAAGTCTCTACCAGCAGGAGCAGCTCGACAGTGCCGCGGCGGCGTACGCCGAGTTGGTTCAGAAGTTTCCGCAGAACGAACTCGCTGCCGACGCTTCGTACGCTCTGGGCGTCACTCAGGAAGCGCTCAAGCAGACGGCGAAGGCGGAAGCAACGTTTGCCGACTTCACGAAACGCTTCCCCGAGAACCCGCTCATTACCGAAGTCCGGATGCGGCAGGCGGAGATGCTGTTCGCAACGGGCGACTTCGCCAGAGCCAAACCACTCTTCGAACAAGTCAGCAACGAGAAGGAATTCCATCTGGCTGACGTCGCTATGTTGCGTTCCGCTCGTTGCCTGTACGAAGAAGAAAAGTACGAAGACTCAGCGAAACTCTACTGGCAGGTGACTCGCGACTTCCGCGGCACGAAGCATTACAGCGCCGCGGTGCTGGCCGGTTCGAAGTGTTACTTCCTGGTTGGTAAGTACGCGTTGGCTCGGTCGGGCCTCGAACTTGTCGTCAAGAAGAACGGTCCCGAAGCCGCGGAAGCGTTGCAGTGGATGGCTCGTTCATACATGAAGGAAGAGCAACCGCAGCGGGCACTCGATTTATTGAACAGTGCCGTCGCGAAGTTTCGAAACAGCCCGACGTACCCGTTCCTTCTGCTGGCGAAGATCGATGCCGAGTACGAAGTCGCGACGGACCGCAGCTCGACGATCGCTCAGTACGCGAGCTTTGCGAAAACTTACCCGACTCACGAGCTGGCTCCACAGGCCCTCTACACGGCGGCGTTAACGGCGCTCGACGTGGAAGATTACGGCAACGCCAAACAGTACAGCGACGGATTTCTTTCGCAGTTCCCAAACGAAAAACTGGCGACAGACGTGATGTTCATCGCGGCCGAAAGCCGGCTTCTTCAGGAAGACTTTGCCGGAGCCGAACAGCGGTATCGTCAGTTTCTGGCGAAAGCTCCTCAGCACGCCAGCGCTCCGCGAGCGAAAGTCCGACAGGCCCTGGCGATGCACATGGCCGGCAAATATGCGGACGCCATTTCATCTCTGGAAGCCGCTGTGGGATCGTTGGCCGATCCCGCTTTAAAAAGTGAAGCGCAGGCCTTGATCGGTCGCGGCCTGTTCGCGCAGGACAAGTTTGATCAGGCGGCTGCGTCGCTGGAGAAATCTCTGGCAACGAAGTCAGACGCTGAACAGTCGGACGAAACAATGCTCGTCCTGGCGGACGCGTATCGGCAGCTTGGTCGGCAGTCAGACTCGGCGGTCGTGCTGAAGAAAGTCGTCCAGCAGTTTCCGAACAGTAGCCGACTCGACGAAGCAATCTTCCGACTCGGTGAAGCCGCTTACGAACAAGGCAACCTCAAGGAAGCCGTTAGCCAGTATTCGACGGTCGTCCAACGCTGGCCCACCGGGCAGTTTGCTCCGCATGCTCAATACGGGCTCGGCTGGACTTATTTCAATGCGGAAGAATTCGTCAAAACGATCGAGGCCATGACGACGTTGCTGGAAAAGTTCGGCACATCGGAAGTCGCACCGAAAGGCTACTACGTCCGAGCGATGGCCAATTACCAGATCGGTGAATTGCCGGACGTGCTGAGCGACGTCCAGGCTTACCTCCGCACGAACCCGAAGCTGAACGACGCTCAGGACGCGAAGTATGTCAAAGGGTTGGCACTGGCCGGGCTTGGAAAGTTTGCGGACGCTGCCGCCGAGTACGAAGCGATTCTTCAGGCCGCACCCAATTACAACGCCGCTGACAAAGTGGCGTACGAACTCGCCTGGGCGCACGTCGAACTTGGTCGGCAGACCGATTCAATCGCGGCGTTTAAGAAACTGGCCAGCCAGTACCCAAACAGTCCGCTCGCCGCGGAAAGTCTCTTCCGAGTCGGCGAGTCGTGGTACGAGTCCGGCGACTTCGCCAAGGCCGCTCCCGCTTACCAGGCTGCCTACGACAAAGCCGGCAACACAGCAATCGGCGAAAACGCATTACACAAACTTGGCTGGAGTCACCTGAAAGCTGAGCAGTTTCCACAAGCCGGCAACGGATTTGCTGAGCAGCTCAAAGCGTTTCCGAGCGGCGAACTGGCTGGCGATGCAACGTTCCTGCAGGGTGAGTGCTGGTTCAAACAACAGAAGTGGGAAGCCGCCCTGCCCTGGTACGAAAAGGTCATCGCGACGCGAAATCCTCAGTACTTCGCTCTTTCGCTTTTCCGAACGGGTGAGTGCGCAAGCAAACTGGAAAGCTGGAAGAAGAGTCAGCAGATTCACGAAAAAGTGCTGGCTGATTTTCCTGAGTTCGAACTGCGGGCCGAAGCTCGATACGGAATCGGCTGGGCGTTGCAGCAGCAGGGTCAACTTTCGGACGCCATCGCTCAGTACGAAAAAGTGACGGAAGCAACTCAGACGGAAACGGCGGCGAAGGCTCGCTTCATGATTGGCGAATGCTGCTTCGCGCAGAAAGATCACAAAGAAGCCACGCGGCACTTCCTGAAAGCGGCCTACTCGTACGGTCACAAAGAGTGGTCACCGATGGCGTTTTTTGAGGCGGCTCGTTGCTTCGAAGTTCTGCGTGACACGGCGCAGGCAAAGAACTGCTACCAGCAGATTGTCGAAAAGTACGGACAACATTCAAAAGCTGGCGACGCCCGGCGACGACTCGCCGCGCTCGGCGGATGATTCACGAATACTCGCAACTGGGTAGGCTGGGTCTAGACCCAGCTTTATTAATTATGTGTTGCTGGGTCACGACCCAGCCTACGTCAATACATCACCGAAAACTGCAAGCGACGACTGCTTCGAAATGAGAAACAGCATGTCACTGACTGATTCTGACAAGACCTCGCGGAACCGCCTTCGGCTGCTCGTCCTGGCGTTCGGTTTGATGTTCGCGCTGACGCCGATGCTGGGGCAAGCTCAGGACGGTGCCGTTCCCATCGAGCCTGAAATTGTTGAAGCGGGCGCCGGCACGGCCATGCCGTCGTTGTGGGATCTCGCCGTGCAGGGCGGGCTGTTCATGATTCCGATCGGTCTGGCATCGATCGTTGTCGTCGCGTTCACGCTCGAACGACTCATCGGCCTGCGACTCAGCCGGATCATGCCTCCGGAACTTCTGGTCGATCTGCGAAAGCTCAACGCAGGCAACGGCATCGATCCCCGAGAAGCCTACGGAATCTGCCAGAAGTATCCGTCGCCGCTGGCAAACGCCGTGCAGGCCGCGGTGCTGAAAGTGGGTCGCCCTCACGCCGAACTGGAGAAGTCAGTTGAAGACGCTGTCGCTCGGGAATCGGCCGACATGGCGAGAAACTTTCGACCGATCAACGTCGTGGCGACAATCGCTCCGCTGCTCGGTCTGATCGGAACCGTGCAGGGAATGATCCAGGCTTTCATGGTCATCAGCTCGACGACGTCGACGGGCTCGGCGAAGGCTCAGGAACTGGCCCACGGAATTTACACCGCGCTCGTGACAACGTTTGCCGGACTGGTCGTTGCCGTCGTGGCCGTTCTACTGGCGAACTTTCTCGAAGGACGACTCGATCGAATCCTGCGTTCGATGGAAGAATTGTTTCTCGACCTGGTTCCTCAGTTCGAACGGTACGAAGGAAAATTCCGAGTCTCCAGAACCCAGAATGACGAGTCGGGCGAGTCCGGCATTCTTCTCAAAGGAACCGCTCGAAAAGCTGCGGCGCGGGCCGAGACCGAAGTTCAGTTCGCTTCGGATGACGACGCGGTAAAAGCGGGCGGACGGCCTCGCAGTCTGTGGGGCGTAATGGGCGAACCAGAAAACTCGTAGGTCAGGCTCTGCCTGACGGAGTCCCTTTAAACTTGCAGCCAAAACATGACGTGCCGTCAATCGGCGAGTTCTACTTCGAAGCCGACTAACAAACTCGGAAACTCAAAACAGCAAACTTCGTCAGGCAGAGCCTGACCTACGGCAATAAATTCCGGATCAAACTCATGCAGTTTCAACATAAGAAAAGTGACGAGAAGCGGCGTCTTGATATGACGCCGATGATCGACTGCGTGTTCCAGTTGCTGCTGTTCTTTCTGGTGGCCAGCCACTTCGAAGAGCAGGCTCGAATGACCGGCGAAGGAGAACTCGATGCCAACCTTCCCGAAGCCGCTGCGGCCATGCCGATGGTCATGCGGCCTCGCGAACTGATCGTCAATATCGATGGCCAGGGGCAGTTCTTCGTCAGTGGTGAGCGGCAGTCTGAGCCTCAGTTGGGAACTTTGCTGAGGCGTTCTCAGGCCGACAATCCAGGAAATCAATCGGTCGTCATCCGCGGAGATGAGTCTGCCGACTGGAAATACGTGGCTCGCGTGATGAGCCTTTGCAATCAGGCTCAGATCAGCGACTACCGAGTGGCCGTCGTGCCGGAAGACGAAGCAACAGAATAAATGAAATGCTCTTAATTGGCTGAAATCCGACGCAAAGGCGCGAAGACGCAGAGCAACGCAAAGAAAACAAGAAGTTGTTTGATGAACAACCGACTCCCAAATGACATTACGATCTGTGCATCCTTTGCGAGCCTTCGCGTCTTTGCGTCAGGCTCCGAAGCTAAATAGTGTTTTTCTGAGGCCAAATGGCCCGGCAATCGGAGATTAAAGTGACAAGCCTACTGCGGATGTCCGAAAACGAGTTGGCGAAACACGTCGCCGGCCAGGGCTTCCGCGCGTACGGTGCCGTAGGAATGGCGACACTGGCCACGGTGCTGGCGTTTCTCGGCATGGCTTCGCGACAGGCGTTGGGCGAACCAGTTCCGGTCCTGCCTGGAGCGGGCAGCACGGCCGGCCAGATTGGCTGGGCCGTTGGTCTTGGGCTGATGATGCTGGCCGCGTGGTGGCTGGCCCGCAATGTCATTATGAAACGACTACAGACAACGATCGTGGTCAGTCTGCTGCTGCACCTGCTGCTGTGCGCCGTCTTTCAGAAACTGCACGCTGACTTCCCAATGGCGAACGTGGCCGAAGCGGAAGAGGGCGAGGCACCAGCGCTGTCCGATGTTTCGCTACCGGATTACGGCGGCATGGAAGCAACGGATGCTCAGACTCCGGATTGGGAAGCGACGACAGAAAACGCCGTCGCCGATGCTCGCATGGAAGAGGTGAAAAGGCAGGTCAACGAGATCGAAGTTTCGAACGAGCAGGAGCAGGCAGAAGTTGAACGCTCGCAGGAGATCGCTCGCGCGGAACAAATGCAGCGTCAGGATGTCGACGTCCGGCAGCGCGAGATGGCTGCGGAACTTCAACGGCAAGCTGCTCAGGAACAGACGGCGGCGGCTGAAGCCGAGGCCGCTCCCGAAGTCACCACCCAGGCCGCTGCCGATGCAGAACTCCAGGCTCGTGCCGAAGCTCAGCGAGCAGAGAGCAGCGTTCAGACTTCCGAACGCGAGCGGAGAGAAATCGAGACTCAGTCTGATCCGCTCGTCAAAGCTCAGCAGGTCGAGTCGCAGCGTGCTGAAATGACTCCGCAGCAACAAAACTTCGAAGCTGCTCGTCGTCAGGCAACTGCGGCGCAGGCCGTCGAGGCGGCCGCGGTCAGTGCCGTTGAAGTCGCGACCGCAGATTCGGCAGAAGCAACAGCTCGCGAGCGGGAATCCGAATTGCAGCGTCAGTCGCAAGCCAGTCTTTCGGAACAGCAGAGGCGAATGGAAAACTCGCCCGCAGCGTCCCGCGAGGTCAACATCCAGAACACGGCCACCGATAATCTTCCGCCGGCAGAACGGACGTTATCGAACGCTGCCCCGGCCAGCGGCGGAGCAGCGGCCCAGCAGCGAAGCACCAGTAGCCCGGCGGGTGCCCTTTCGTCAGCCGAAGCTGCCGCTCAATCAGTTGAAGTGGCATCGGCTGCTGGAGCGAGCACGCCAACTCTGGACGCGACGGCTTCGTCGTCAGTCGCGACTCGAGGAAACACGGGCAGCGTTCCAATCGGTGCGGCACAAACCGGAGGCGGTGCGGTTTCCGGAGCGAGTGCCAACGCGACGGTTGCTGCAATCGGTTCGGGAGCGATCGGTCGGCAGTCGTCGGCCGGTGCCGGACAGCCTCAGCTGGGCAACGCAGTCAGCTCGCCTGTCGCCAACGGCGCCGGCAGAAGCGAACAACGACAAGCATTGAGCGGCGGCGGAACTCGTGCGGGTGAAGTCGCCGTCGCGTCGACTGGTTCCAGCCGAGCATCCGGCAACACCGTGCTTGCGTCAGGTCCGACTTCGTCCTCCGTTCAACGTTCGACGGGCGGATTGACAGGCTCCATGACTTCGCAACCCGGAGACGGAACCGGCGGAGGATCGGCACCATCGGCGGCTCGATCGACATCCGTTAGCGGAACCGGATCAGGCAGCGGCATCATCGGCCTGCCCGCGCGGGGAGCGTCCGAGCCGACTGCCAGACTCGGCCGCAACGCGGGAATTTCAGCGGACGGACAATCGCGACTGCCCGCAGGTCGTTCAACGAGTGCCGCGGCGTTGCCTCCCGGGGCGGTACTGGCTGAGCAGGGCGGAGCACTTGTCATGGCGGGGCCACAGGCACCCGCGAGTTCAGGTGGTGGACAGAATGCTGCACGAGCCGGGGGGCTGAGCGGGCCTCGAACGACCGGCATTGGAAGAAGCACCGCAGGCCTGCCGGGAACAAGCCGTTCGACGGGAATCGGTCGAGCACGTTCGTCGCTGCCGATTTCAGGCGGTGGCAGCAGCGGATTAAGCCGGACTCGATCGACGGATTCGGGGCAGCCCGCGCTGGCTTCCGCATCTGAAATTGCCGGCCTGATTAAACGCAGCACGCCGGGTCCCGGTGCCGTTCAAAGTGGACCGATCAGCGCTGGATTCTCCATGCGACGTCCGGACGTCCGGCGCGAAGCCGTGCGAAAGCTCGGCGGCAACGATGCTTCAGAGCAGGCGGTTGAGCGAGGTTTGAAGTGGCTCGCGGATCACCAGTTCGCAGCGGGCAACTGGAGCATCCACGAACTCAACTGCAAGGACCACGATTGTCTCGGTCACGGCAGTTTTCAATCGGACACGGCTGCGACCGGCCTGGCGATGCTGGCGTTTCTCGGAGCCGGACACTCACATCGTTCGGGCGAGTACCAGGACGTCGTCGGGCGTGGCATCAAGTGGCTGGTCGATCGACAGAAAACAGACGGAGACCTGTTTGTCGACAGCTCGGAATTCGTCTGGCTTTACAGTCACGGCATGGCAGCCATCGCCCTTTGCGAAGCGTACGGCATGACGAAGGACCCGGCTTTGAAAGAGCCCGCTCAGAAGTCGCTCGACTTCATCGTTGCGGCGCAGCATCCCGAGTTCGGCGGCTGGAGATATCGGCCGAAGTTTGAATCAGACACGTCGGTTTCCGGCTGGCAGTTGATGGCTCTCAAGAGCGGCCAGATGGCCGGCCTGTCGGTTCCGAAGTCCGCTTACGACGGCGTTTCGAAATTTCTGGACTCGGTGGAAAGCAAGTCTTCTCGGGGACAGTTTTCCTACCACCCAACTATGCCAGTCTCTCCGGCCATGACCGCCGAGGGGTTACTGATGCGGCAGTATCTGGGTGCTGGCCGTTCCGATCCGGCAGTGCTGGCTGGAGTCGGCTACTTGAAACAGCGGTTGCCTCGTCTGGAAGAACGCGACTCGTACTACTGGTATTACGCGACGCAGGTCATGTTCCACATGCAGGGCGAAAACTGGTCCACATGGAATGCGACAATTCGCGATCTGCTGGTCGACTCTCAGGAAAAGGGAGCAGGCACGGCGGGAAGCTGGGCTCCGGAATCGCCCACAAAATCGAAGTGGGGTGAAGCCGGAGGACGTCACTACCTGACGTGCCTCAACCTGCTGATGCTCGAGGTCTACTACCGCCACCTGCCGCTGTACATCGAAGTCAAAGTCGAAGACTGAGAACCCCCTGTATGCTTTGCGACTGGTATCCGACCAACCAACGAAAGTCCAAATCCCGTTAACTCGACCTGAATTCAAAACAGCTCGTCGCATTGATTTGCAGCGAGCTGTTTCTCGTTTATTTGCAGCGACGTGCGAGATCTACGCGATGCAAAGTAGCCAGTTCAAACAGTCGCTTCTTTTTGGGCAATGCGAAAGTGCAAATGTTCCTATTCCCTGTCAAATAGCGAGTTACGGAGTTCAACATAAGTCGGTCAGGTGTCTTGGGTGCGATCAGACCAGTGCTTGGATTTCCGGGGTGTTTCGTTGATCGGGGAGT
>CALDJX010000100.1 GCA_937899075.1 uncultured Planctomyces sp.
CGTGTGCCTGTCAAGGAGACTGGGTAAGCAGCCGAAGAACCTACGAGCACATCCCCTGTCACATCTCATAACAGAAGATTTGAACGAGCAACTCAATTCTGAGTGGCAGCGCTTGTTCAAATTGCGGATCCGAACCGGTTCCGATCTGCGGCCCGCTCGTCTTTCGACGAAAGCATAGCGTCCGTCATCGGGCAATCTTTGTCCGTATTTGGACAGGAGATTGTGGTGTTGGAAGAGCTTTCCACATTTCGCACTCGCTACTACAATCCGCCGACTCTGCCTGTCTTTCCTTGTTTCCAGGATGGGCAACCGTCGGTTCCGGGCATTCTGACCGGCAATATATGGATCAATCTTTGATCCGCTGAGGAGCTTATGAAAAGTAAGGAGTATCCCATGCGTCGTACATTTGTCGCATTGTTTTCGGCTGTTTGCCTGTTTGGAGCTGTTCGATCGGCCGCGGCTGAGAAGACGATTCCGACAGTGACAATTATGTTGTCCAGTACGGGTGAACTGGAATCCGACCTCGAAGCCATCATGAAGATGGGCGGGAAGGACTCGGAAGAGCAGTGGCCGATTATCCAGGCGATTCTGCCGGCGTTTAACGCGGGGATCGATCCCAAGCGGCCGATCAGAATCGACATCATCTTCGGGAAGGTTCGCGATTACCGGATCAGCATTCCCTACGACAATCTGAAAGCCATTCTGGCGAACATTCACGGATTTGTCGGTGGAAGACCACCGCGTCGAATCGGGACAGGGATCTACGCACTGAACGGGCCTGCTTTCCAGGGCGTGCTGCGAGACAACTCGAAAATCAAGTATGTGATTCTGGCCGCGGATAAAAACAACATCCCGGCCAACTTCGATCCTCTTCCTGATCTAAAGCCGCTGCTGGCGGCTGGCTACGATATGGCTGGCTCGGTAAAGAACACAGCCGAAGGCGTAGAAGATCGGAAAAAGGCCATCGCCGACCTGCGTGAAGAGCTGCTCGGCGGTCTGAAGAAGGCGGCTGACGAGACCGATCTTGAGTTTGAAATCCGAACGGTCGGGCTGGTCCATCAATTGGAAGAGTTGGAGCGGCTGTTCGCTGACAGCGAGAGTCTGGTCATCGGCTGGACGACCGACGCACCGAAAAAAGAAGCTCGGATGGACCTTGAGCTGACAGCTCTGCCCGGTACGGACCTCGAAAAAAGTATCGTCGCTCTTGGGGCGAAGCCGAGCCTGTTCTCGTCAGCGGCGAAGTCAGCGAAGTCGATGTTCTTTGGAAGGGTGAACCATGACCTGGACGAAATGCGGAAGACTCATCTCGACGAGATGCTGACTCTGCTGACGAGTCAGTCCGCCGCTGAAATCGACGCCTCAAAAACGATCACGGACGACCACAAAACGGCTTCTAAAGATGCAGCGACGGCATTTTTTGACATGCTCAAAGCTGGCAGCGTCATGGGAGTTTTCGACGGCTTCGCCGACGTCGATTACGGCGATGAAGGGCGTTCCATCGTGGGGACGATTCGCGCTGCGGATGGCACGAAAATCAACGGAGTTCTGGCGTCTCTGAAGGCTGCTGGTTGGGACGTTGAACTGGCCGAGGCGGCAGCACCTGCCGATGAAAAGGTGAAAACAGCGACGGATACAAAGGCGGCTGACCCTGACTCTGCGAAAGACGCAGCAGCCGAAAAAGGAAAAGGGAAGCCCGCTCCTGTTGAGGCTCCAGCGGCAAAGGGCGAGGACGCAGCTCCAACGGCAAAGAACGACGACGCAAAGGTGCCCGCCGCTGCAAAGGGAGACGCCGAAGTAAAGGCCGACGCCCCCGCGAGCGAAGCGTCAGATAAAGATTCAGAAAAGGCTGACGATACCGCAGCAAAGCCTGAAACAGCGAAGCCTGAAACAGCGAAGCCGGCTGACGCTGCAACTGAAGCCGCACCGGTCAAGAGAACTCTTGCGATTCACAAAGTCAAAGTGCCGAAAGTTGGTGAGTCTGACTTTCAGAATCTGTTCGGTGAGGATGTGACGCTGCTCGTGGCTGGAACGTCCAACGGCGTTTACTACGCAGCCGGGCCCGGTGCAGAAGATCGTCTGCGGAAGGCCGTTGCGGAAGCTGGCGAAGATCAATCAAAGAACGACGGAACGTTCATCGAAATCCGGGCGAAGCTCGGACCGTGGCTTGGGTATCTGAAAGAACGACGCGACCGTCGCGAAGCAGGTGAGGACTTGAGCAAGCTGACCAAAGAAGAACAGAGTGCCCGCAAGGAACGTGCTGAGTTTCGCGACATGGCGATCAAAGCATTTTCCGAGGGCTTGGATACGATCCACATGGAACTCAAGAGTGACCAGAAGAAGGTCACTGGCCTGACCACATACGCCGAAGGAATTCTCCGGTTCGTGGGCCGCGCGATTGCCAACGTCGCCGAGACCAAGCTTCAGTAGTTCTGAAAGTGGACCAACCTGAATAACAACAGCCGTCTGAGAAAGTTGATTTCTCAGACGGCTGTTTCGTTTGGACTCGGCTCGTCAAACAGGTTCGCGGTTTACTTTCCGATGATGCCAATTTCGGAAATTGAAGCCCAGGGGCCACCGTTTACTTCCGACAGAATACGGATCAGAAGATAGCGTCCCGCGACCGGCTTCCAGCTTGTTTCCTGAGAATTCTTCAGCTTTCGGAAAGTTGCCTTGGCTACTTGAGTGTTGAATTCCTTCGAAGAGTTGCTGACAAAGAATTCGCAATTGGCGAGTGCTCCGTTCCAGCCGCCGTCCTGTCTCGCGAGGTAGCGAAGGCCGGTGACTGTTCGCTCTTCGCCTAGATCGATCACCAGTTCGTGCGGATGCTTGTCGACTTCGGGCGAGAAACTGGTGTGCCAGTGCGTGTGAGGATCGCCATCGATCGCGTTAATGGCCCGCTTCTGATTACCGGCGGACTCGCTGCTGACCCTCGCAACTTTGAGTGACTTCTGCGGAATCAATCCTTCCGCCGGGATTGAATTGACCGCTCCCTTTTTCGGGATCGGTTTTTTTCCGGACTTGGCCTGACGATCTCGTTCGTGGATGTCGCGGTCGAAAAACACGCCCTCGATGGCCGGTTCGTGAGCATCGGCAGCCAGCAGTCGCAATTGAGTGAGCACATCGGGATGTTTGTCGGCGATGTTGTTTTTTTCACTTAAATCATTGCTCAGGTCGTAGAGTTCCCAGCCGCGTTTTGCTCCCGGCTGAATCGCTTTCCAGTTTTCCATTCTGATGGCAACCTGGGTTCCGATTTCCCAGTAGAGATACTCGTGCGAAGTCTGCCTTCGCCCGGCCGCTTGCTCGCCAATCAGTTCCGGCAGGATCGACATTCCATCAACGTTGTCGGGGGCCTTCGCGCCGGTCAGTTCAGCGACCGTCGGAAGCACGTCCGGAAAGTACCAGAGCAGGTCACTGACCTGTCCGGGCTTGATCTTTCCTGGCCAGCGAACGGTCATTGGAATGCGCAGGCCGCCTTCGTACAGAGTTCCTTTGGTGCCTCGGAACTCGATGCCGGTGTGAGGGTTGACGTTGGCTCCGTGAAATCCGCGAGGATGATCCTTGTCTTTGAAGTAGTCGTTTCCGCCGTTGTCGCCGCAGAAGAATACGATCGTGTTTTCGTCGAGCGACAACTCTTTCAGCAGGTCGATGACTTCGCCGACCTGGCGATCGACCATTGTCACCATGGCGGCGTACCGCTTTGCCTGCTCGGGCCAGTCCTTGTCTTTGTAGATCGCCCAGGCCGGATCAGAATCGGGGATGTCGAAAATGCCGTGCGGCGGCGTGATGGGCATGTAGCAGAAGAACGGCTGATCTTTGTTGTCGCGAATGAATTTCTTCGCTTCGTCGACGATGACGTAGTGCGAGTAAGTCTCGCCGTCGCTGCCGCCGCGGTTGTTTTTGAGAGGCACTTCTTCGCTGTTTCGCACGATGTACGGCGGGTAGTAGCTGTGAGCGTGAACCTGGTCGTAGTAACCCAGGAAGACGTCGAAGCCGTGTTTCTCGGGGACGCCCGTCGAGCCCCGGCCGCCGCAGCCCCATTTTCCAAACCCGCCGGTTGCGTAACCAGCGTCTTTCAGGATCGACGCGACAGTTTGCTCGCCCACTCGCATTGGAGTTCCGCCGCCGTTTGTTCGAACGGATGTATGTCCGCTGTGTTTTCCAGACATCAGACAGCACCGAGTCGGAGCGCACACCGAAGAACCGGCCAGCGCCTGAGTGAACCGCATCCCCTCGCGAGTCATCTGGTCAATGCGTGGCGTCTGGATATTCGGGTTCCCCAGGCACGACAGCTCAAAGTACCCCAACTCGTCTGCCATGATGTAAACAACATTCGGACGAGCAGCTCGTTCAGCAGCAAACGCGGCTGTGTGGAAGAGCTGTGAAATGAAGACTGCCAGCGCAAAGGCAATTGACCAACGCAGCCAACGAGGTTCATAGATTTCCTGACGCTCGACGATTTCCTGACGATGTAATGGTCGCGTCGTGACGAAGTCGTTCATGTGATTCTTTCGAGTTCTGGCGAGTTCGCCGGAAGAAATACGGCGCAACTTGTAAACCGTGCGGAGAGACGACCCAAGTGTTGAGCTGCGTTAAGACGTCGTCAATTCACCACATCAACCGGCGTAGAGCGGTGCGACTCTACGCCTTCTTCGCGTCCAGCCGGGAGACGTAAACGTGTCCGTTGTGATGAGCAGTGGCGACTCGCAGGCCGTCGGAAGCGAGGTCGAGATCGCGGGCGGTGTCTTTCAGTTTGAACTGGTGAAACTCGTTGGCGTCTTCGGGCTTGAAGAACAGCAGGAAGCCGCCGCTGTTGCCACCGGAAATTCCGATCCGAGTTCCGTCAGCGTGAAAGGCGACTCCCCACGCGACGCCGGTGAGCTTTGCTTTGGTCAGGTGCTCAATCTGCTGCTTGCCTGATTCCCAGTCGAAGACCACGACCGACGGATTGCCGATCCCAGCAAACGCGTTCGTCACGTTGGTAATGCCGCTGCCCGCGATGTATTTCCCGTCCGGGCTGAAGGCCATTCCGCGGAAGCCGCCGATTGTCGCGATGAATGTCTTGTCGTATTTCTGAAGAGACTCGGCCTGCCAGGTTCGAACCTGCTTGCCCGACGCGACATCCCAGTCAATGAGGTGGCACATCAGATCGCCGGTCGCCAGATGTTTGCCGTCCGGATGAAAGGCGACGTTGTAAATGTGGGATTCGTGCCCGGACATCTCGCGGACAAGTTTCCCATCCGCAACGTTCCATATCCGCACGACCAGATCGTTCCCGACGGAAGCCAGCAAAGTTCCGTCCGGACTGACGGCGACTGCTCGGATCCATCCTGCGTGAGCGTCGACGATTCTAATTGGCTTTGGAGTTTCGTCAGCGACCGGCCACCAGACGAGTCGCCCGTCGTAACCACCGGTGATGAGTGTCGAGCCGCTTTTGTCAAACGCCATGCCCCGCACCCAGGCATCGACGCCGGCAAGCTGAGTTTTGGCACCGGACTCAACGTCAAACCTCCACACGCTGTAATCCTGCGAGCCGGCAAAAACGAATCGGCCAGCCGGATCGAACCGGCACGAGATCAGCGGTTTGTCGTGCGCGAGATCTTTCTCGACATGCGTCTTTGTAGCGTCCATGGAAAATTTCCGTTGTTTGAGCAGAGGGGGCCGGGCGGGCAAGGTTGTGGCGGCAGGGCAGCGATCCATCCACGCTAAACAGAAGCAGTCGCTTTCGCCACGCACTCGAACCGGCAGATCGCATTCGGGAATTTGTGACAATTTTCGCAGCGTGGCGAGCTGGCCGCTCGTTGCGGTCCTGAATGTCGACGCCTGGGTTCGAAAAATGGCTCCGCGATCGGTACGCTGCTGCGACTTGTTGACCTGCCTTCGCTGTGGCTTAGGTTCGTCGTTCATCATTTCGTCATCACTGTGACCTTTCCTGCAAACAGGTGCCGTGTGCCGTTACTGACTGTCTCCGTTATCGCCAGCGTACTCCTGATGGTGGCGCTTCTGCTTCGCAGCATCATCTGGACGCGGCGATTTCTGGCGGCCTTACCAACCGGCAGTTCGGCGTCACCGGAAGCTGAAACGGATCTTCCTCGAGCGGTCGTTGTACTCCCCGTCCGAGGCAAAGATCCCTTTCTTGCCAGATGTATCGAGACGCTGCTCGAACAGAATTATCCGAATTACATCCTGAGGATCATCGTCGACAGCGATTCAGATCCCGCTGTGCCGGTGATCGAACAGGCTGTCAATCAGTACTCGGTGGATCGAGTCGAGGTCGAGTATCTGCAAGCTGCTCTTCAAACCTGCGGCGCAAAGAACAGTGCATTGATCCAGGTTGTCGAGTCGCTTGAGCCCGAGGATACGGCGATCGTTGTTGTCGACTCGGACGTCATCGCTTATCCAGAGTGGCTGACTGATCTGATGCGGCCATTACAGGAAGCCAATGTTGGAGTTGCAACTGGAATGCGCTGGTACACTCCGGAGACTTCCGAGTTGGGGACGTTGGTGCGGTACGTCTGGAATGTTGGGTCCGTTCCCGAAATGTTCGCATTTCACGTCCCATTTGGAGGGTCGGTGGCTTACCGACGGGATGTCCTGGAAGGCGGGCTTGCGAAGCGGTGGTCTCAGTGCCTGTTTGACGATTGCGTTGTGCCCTCAGTGCTGAAGCCGCTGGGCCTTGAGCTGAGAGTTGTTCCGCAAGCGATCCTGGCAAACAGAGAGTCGATTTCTCTCGGTCGCTGTTTTGAGTTTCTGCGCCGCCAGATGCTCAACGCGACCTGCTACAACCCGGCCGGCCATTGGATTCTGATTTCCGCGTTGGCGATGGCGACTTCCGTTTTCGGCACGGCAGCGCTTCTTCTTATTTCGACATTGCAGACTGACGTCGTAACGATGGCGATTGCCGGAGCGGGGCTTGTCGGATTTGCCGCTGGAATGGCAGGGTGTCTGGTAGCCCTGGAGACACGACTGCGACCGATACTTCGAGCGAACGGGCAATCCGTCCCACTGCTTCCGGTCAAAACCGCACTGGTAGGTGGCCTGGCCGTGCTCATGTACACAGCCGCGACGGTCGCTGCGTGTTTCGTACGCCGAGTCACCTGGCGAGGCCTCCTACGATCGTATCAGCCACGACCAGTTTCGCCTGGAAGAGCATCGGCCATTCACTGCCGGGAAAGTTCACGCCGAACACGCGTCCGTCTAACTGCCCGTTGGAAAATGTGCCACTGGGCAAATTGTGCCACTGGGCAAATTGTGCCACTGGCTCTGCCGGCCGAGTCGGTCGCCTGGTTGGATTGAACCGAGAAGTCGTTTCGACCGTGCGGACATGCAGGAGTGGTTCCACCCGACGTGGCTACCTTGTCGTCAGGGTCACAGAAGATTCTGAGTAGCCGATCGTGAAGCGAGAACCGTCCGGCGAAGTAACTGTGTCATCAGCGTTCGAGAATCTACCGGTCAAACGGCTGGCAGAGAGTACTGTGAACGTGCTGCCGGCATCCGGTTTGAAACCCGTACCCAATTGAACGGCTAACTGTCCGGCGACGGTTGCGTCGCCGGCAACAGTCAAGGCTGGCTTGTTCGCCGTCGTGTCGAGTGTCACGTCGAGTGTGGCTTCGGACGTTTGAAGATAGTCACCCTCGATCGCGAATCCGGTGGTTCCGTCACCGCTCACGGAAACTGAACCGCCGTTGTAAACCGTTCCGACAATCGAGCCACTGCCGTTGATCGTTGAATTTTGCGAAACCGCAATCCATCGAAGCGATGAAACGGTGCCTCCGTTAATCTCAAGGATCGAGTGCGGCGAGAGTCGGATTTCGTTCCGGCCCGTCAGGTTGATTCCCCGGTCGAGGATCAGTGATTGGGTCGCGTTGTTTTGGACATTGCCTCGGATTTCGAGACCGAGGAATTCGAGGTCGGAGTTGGCCTTCGCGGTGTTGGCAGCGGCTCCGGAGTTTTCGATCAGGGATGTCCACGATGGTTGCGGCGAACCGGTTTCGGTAATGAAGGTTCGGCCGGCGTTTGCGTACGTGTAGTCAGACCAGTTGTTTGCTTCGGAAGTCGATGCTCCGTCTTTGCCGGTCCACTGGTGGTAGGTATTGGCGAAACCTTTGGGCTCGGCGACCCGTTCTTCGAGCAGCAGAGCATTCAGCTCTTTGACAATGTCGGGGCGTTCGCTCGCGATGTTGTTTTGCTCGGAATGGTCAGCTTCCAGGTCGTAGAGTTCCAGCGTTGATTTTTTCGAACGATTTGCAGCCGAGCGGATCAGCTTGTGGTTGCCTCGAATGATCGAACTGCTGCCGCCGGCTTCGTGAATGATGAATTCCCGGTCACGCTGGTGGCCGGTGCTCAGGAGTGTCGGAGCGATTGAAACGCCGTCGAGTCCAACAGGGCAGGGGGCACCCGCCAGGTCGCAGAACGTCGGCAGCAGGTCAGTGATGTCGACAACCTGGCTGCAGTTCGAACCAGCTTTGAGCGTCGACGTGGCGGTAATCTTTGCTGGCCATTTCATGATCAGTGGAACGCGGATGCCGCCTTCGTAAACTGAGCCTTTGTTCCCACGCAGGCCGCCGTTCGCGTCGAGTTGCACGTTGTTCTTTCCGCTCGGGCCGCCGTTGTCCGATTGAAAAATCACGAGCGTGTTGTCGGCGACTGAGTCTGCGGTGTCGCCATCGTTATTCGGGTCTTCAAGCGCAGCGAGAATGTTGCCAAAGTGAGCGTCGATGCGAGTCACCATGGCCGCCCACTGCCGGGATTGATCGGCGAGCGACGCGAAGTGGGCATCGTTAGCGTAGGCCTTGTCCCAGTCGGGGAGTTTCGCGACTTCGTCGAAAGGGGCGTGCGGAATCTGCACGGCGAGCAATCCAAAGAAAGGATTGCCGGAGTCGTTGAAGTTTTGTGCCTCACGCCGGACGAATTCCAAAGCCGCGAAAGCGTACGCATCGTCGCAATAGACCGTTGCTGGATAGCCGGCATGATTCTGCAAAGCGGGTGTGGCTGGGAAGTGATCGTCGTTCCGGTAGCGGGCCATCGAGTTGGGGATCAACTCAAGTCCGCCGATCGCTCCTTTCGCGGCCGGAGCACTCCAGAGCGTCGGCTGGAAGAAAGTATGGGCGCGGACATGGTGCAGTTCCGCGAGCACAAATTTGTAGCCGTGTGACGTTGGCAGAGTCTGAACGTTCTCGATGACCGGATCGGCCTGCGACTTTGAGCCACCGAATCCCCACTTCCCCCAGTAGCCGGTGGCGTATCCAGCCGCCGAGAGAACATCGCCCATCGTCACGTCGTCAGCTCGCATGGCCTTCTTCGCGTTGTCGGGATCGTTGCGGTCGGCAAACGTGTGCCCCTGGTGAAAACCCGTTTGCTGAGAAGCTCGTGACGGTGAGCAAACCGGGCAACCGTAACCTCGACTGAAGTTGACTCCCGCCGCCGCCAGGCGATCCAGATTTGGAGTGCGAACGTACGGCAGCCCCTTTGCTTTCCGTTCGGCCTGGCCGTTGGGCCCGATCGACCCCCAGCCCATGTCGTCAACAAAGAAGTAAAGGATGTTGGGCCGCTCAGCCTCAGCGGCGCTGATGAGCCTCGGTCCGGCAAACACTGCCGCCAGGAACAAGCAGCTTCGCAAAGACAAAGAGGTAGAGTGCGTCGTTAACGAGAAAGTGGCAGAGGTCATGCGGTTTCTTTCGGGGGGCTGGACTGGTTTCACTTTTTGCTCACGAAGTGACACTGGCATTGAATGAGCGGTCTTCACGCCCCAAAGGCACTATTCGGGCGTGCCCGGCTTGATGCTCACCTTACGCACAGCACATTCACCGGATGCAAAGCTGATCGTGAACTCGCCTTTGTCCCGGGCGATCGATGCGTGCTTCAGAGTTTCCGAGTACTTGCCGATCGTCACTCTGGCTTCGCTGCCGGTGATCGCCAACCGCAGCTTGACCCATTGGCCATCGATATCGGCTGCCGTCGGAACGCCTTTCACGGCGAGCGTCTCCGCGGGTTTATCTTTCTCGCTGGACGGGTGAGCCCAGCCGAAGATGCGAGTCTTCGTCGTTTTGTTATCCGTCAGCGCGACGCGGAAAACGTGGCCGGTTTTATTGTTCAAAGTAATCACGATCCGCTGACACTTCTTCGGCTGGAACTCCATCTCGACCGTTCCGTCCGTGAAGGGCTTCGCCGGCGACCATCGAAGGATCGGGCCGTGGTTCTTGAACTTTTTGTAGAGTTCCGGATCGGCCACACAACTGGCTTGATTGTTTTCAAACTTCCAGTCGCCGCGAAGTGCCTGGCGACCTTTCCATCCGGGCATTGAAAAATCATCGACGATCTCGCCGGCTGCGGTTCCGACGTTCGGAGTGATTATCACGACAGCGGTCAGGAAGAGCAGGTGCTGGGAAATTTTCACGGTGATGACTTTCGATTGTGAGGTTGTCTGCTGCTGCGGCCGTCGACCGGGCGACGATCGTCGAACTGTCCGTTCTGCGTGATCCGCAGATATCGCCGAGGCGAGCAGGATAAATGACCGGTCAGGCGAATTGGTACCGGTCCGCGATCTTCGGTGATTGCCAGTCGGCGTCACCGTTTACTAACAGCCGCGCAGGACGTCTTCCCACATCGCGAAGACTCGCTCGGGGCTGAAGCGGTCGTTTACCTCGCGGGCAGCGTCCGCGAGTCTCGTTCGCCGGTCGTTGTCGTGGGCGAGTGACTGCATGGCCGCAGCCAGTTCGGGGATGTTGCCTTGCGGGACTAACAGACCGTTCTCGTCGTGGCGGATGATCTCGGACGGGCCGGATTCGCAATCAAAGGCGATCGTTGCGATGCCTCGCGACATTGCTTCCAGGAGAGCATTCGGAAAGCCTTCGTACCGCGATGGCAGGACGGCGATAGAGGCTGACCGGGGAGTTATTGGCGGGATGACCGACCAGGGAGACTCGATCCAGCCTGCAAAGGTGACAAGCTCGTCGAGGCCGTGTTCGCTGGCTGCGTTCTGCAGGGGCGACTTCTCCGGGCCGTCGCCGATGATCAGCAGGTTCCAGTCCTGACACGCTTTGCTGATTTGAGCGAAGGCGTCGATCAGGCGGTCGAAGCCTTTCTCGTAGGAGAGTCTTCCGACGCCCACAAACCAGTTTCGGTCGTCAGGCAGGACGAGAGGCGATCTTTCCGGGGGCGTTGTCGGAGCCGAAACAGAGTTCGGGATGACTCGAATTGGAGCCTCACGAGCGATCGGCTTCATGGCCGCTCGGACGGCTTCTGTCTGTACGACAATCGAACATGCTTTGGGATATGTTCGGTTTCGCAACCATTCCCAGACTCGTCCGACACGGTGGTGCCGAATGTCTGTCCGCTCCGAAACCACAACCTTCAGATCCGTTCCGCGGGCTGCGAGCAATGTCAGAACGTTGGTTCGGTCCGTGAGGCTGATGACTCGGTCGGGGGCAGACTTCACGAGGGCTGCGCGGAGTGTCTGGATTCTCCAGTGGTTCGCTTTGACCGCTGACCAGACGCCGCTTGATTCGCCCATCACTCCCAGACCGACGCGTTCGACTTTCGGCGAGACTGTGATCCGATCGTTCTCAACCGAATCCAGCGTCACGAGGGTTACGTCTTTCCCGGAATCGGCCCAGAAGCTGGCCATCGCCGCTGCCGCGTGCTCGCTTCCTCCGCCGGTTAGCGAGTGAATCACGATCGTCAGGCGTTGCCAGTTTGATTTCACGAGTCGGCCTGTTGGCAGGTGTGGGAATGGTTGATGTCGTCTGAAATTGACTCATGAAGTCAAGAAATGTCAGAACGGTGAGGAACCGACAGCTCGTTCAAAAAGTGACCAGGCCGGAGTGAGAACGATCACACGCCCCCGGATTACAATTCTCGGTGTCGATCTTGCAAAGATTGAGTGGCACGTGTCGGAATCTCACAGTCACTTTCAGAAGAAACGAAAACTATGGAGTTTGATCGTCCGTAAACTGCCTCTGTTATTAGGGTTAACTGTGAGTAAACTCACATTCTTTCAAGTCATGCTGTGTAAGATGCGGAGAGTTTAACGTTCTGATTAGTGGGGCCTGTTCACTACCAGGCGGCTGTTTTTTTTCCGCAGTGCAAGTGAATGGTCCAGGTTTTGCCTATAGCTCTTTTGTCGAAAACATCCGCTGCCGGCTTGGCAGCAAATCGGATTGACTGAGATCTAATTGAGAAACTTTGCAGTTGATTCGGTAGTCAGACTCCAACTGAGGAGCCCGACTCGCCGTAGCCGGCACTCACAAGGTACGAATTCAGGGACTCGAAGCCATGACAACCTCAACCAGATCAGCGGTTGCAGAATCTGTCACCAGACGAGAAGCCGACACAGATGAACGCGACTGCCAGGGATTCAACGACGCTCGCCTCGTCGAGATGACACGCGAAGGCAGCCACGAAGCGTTCGCTGAACTTGTACGCCGGTACGAAAGCCGACTCATTAGAGTCATTGCCCGCTTCATTCTCGACCCGGTGATGGTCGAAGATCTGACTCAGGAAGTCTTCTTGAGAGCTTACCGTCGTCTGGAACTCTTTGACCCGTCTCGTCGATTCGGTCCGTGGTTGTTTCAGATCGGCGTGAACATGACGCTGGATCATCTTCGGAAGACGCAACGACGGATCAAGTGGACTTTGTTCAGCCAGAAGCGGAGCGAAGATCAGAGAACGATTGATCCTGCGGCTGCTGATCCGCGACTGGCTCTGGATCTTTCTCAGGAAGTTCGATCTGTTCTTGATCAGATTCCGGAAAAATATCGTACAGTGCTTGTCCTGCGAGATTTGGAAAACTTCTCGACATCTGAAATCGCAGCGATTACCGATCGGAAAGAAGCCACCATTCGGTGGCGACTGGCCGAAGCACGAGCCAAATTCCAGAAACTCTGGACAGCACGTCAACAACGCGATTCCATTGCCGACGGGGCCGAGGTTGATCACGCATGAAGTGCCGAACTGCTCGACAGAAGATTCGTCTTCTTGTTGGAAACGATTTAACTCAGAATGAAGTCGAACCGGTGCAGGAGCACATTGCCGAATGTAATCCTTGTCAGCAGCACGTTGAAGACATGCTTGACAGCTCAGACGTTCTTACCATCTACAGTGCGGAGGTGCTGTCGCAACGCAAAACCAGTGTCTGGGAAAGCGTTGTCGAACAGTTGCCTCCGCAACCGGACTCTACCGCGGTACCGAAGGGGCGGCAGATCAGGCAATCGATTCTGATTGTCGCCGCCGTGGTGGCCGTTACTGCCCTCGGAATTCTGCCGGACCTGATTCCAGGTTCCAGTTGGATGGTTCCCACTGGGGTCCAGGTGACAAGTCCCGCAGGAGTGGAACTGCCGGCGGGTGAATA
>CALDJX010000101.1 GCA_937899075.1 uncultured Planctomyces sp.
GACGTTGATTGTTGAAGCCGCGACCGCAGCCCGAAATCATGAGCTCGCTTTCGCCGAGTTAGCGATTGCGAAGACGCGACTCGAACTCGCCGGCAAACTGGATGCGGCAAAGAAGAAAGCCGCCGAAGATCGACTGCAGAAGGAACAAGCGGTTCTCGTAAAAGCGCAGGCGGCCGTCAATAAACCGGGAACTGCCTACACATCGATCCGTGCGTCTCAGAAAGGTCTGGAAGGTCCGGGTGAGAAACCGGATTCGCGAGACGCCCCCTATCCGAAGTCGAGTACCGGTCGGCGGACTGCTTTTGCGAAGTGGATTGTCGATCCTCGCAACCCGTTGCCATCACGCGTCGCGGTGAATCATGTCTGGCTGCGTCACTTTGGTCAGCCACTGGTTGATCCGGTCGAAGATTTCGGGCGTCGTACCAAAGCTCCGCCGATGCAGAATCTGCTGGACTGGCTGGCTGTCGATTTTCAGGAGAACGGCTGGAGCATGAAGCATCTTCATCGATTGATTGTGACTTCGCAGGCTTATCAACGTTCGACTGGAATTCGAGATTCCGATGAGGGGACCGTGCAGGCCGACGCGACGAATCAATATTACTGGCGTCGGATGCCGGTTCGAATGGAATCGCAGATCGTCCGCGACAGCGTTTTACATCTCGCCGGAGTTCTCGATCCAAAGATGGGCGGCCCGGCACAAAATCCAAACGACAGGAACGTGCGGCGTCGCAGTTTGTACTTCACGCAGTCGCGAGACGCTCGCAATGAATTCGTCGCGATGTTCGACGACGCGGATATCGAACGCTGCTACCGACGGACGGAAAGTATCGTCCCTCAGCAGGCCCTGGCGATGGCCAACAGCCGACTGACGCTGGAGATGGCGCGGAACATTGCCGAAAACACGTCGTCAGACAAAAAGATGGAATCCGCTGGGGATTCGACATTCGTCCGCAAAGTATTTGAACTGTTGCTCGCTCGGGAGCCGACGAGTGACGAGGCGGTGGAATGTCTGACGGCAATGACACAACTTAGAGAAACACTGGCCGAGCGTTCCGATTCCAACCTGAGGACCAGGACTGCGATTGTTCACGCACTGCTGAATCACAACGATTTCGTGACGATTCGGTGAGTGCGACAGTACTCGCCATTCGTGACAAAAATTCAAGATCAACGGTCGGAGTTCGCCTTATGCAAAGCAGACGTTCAAACCTGGATGCCGGGCCGTTTAGTCGTCGGCAGTTGCTCGGTTCCGGAATGGGGCTGGGAGCGTTGGCTCTGAATGCGATGATGCAGAGCGACTCGGCGGCGGCCAGTGGCCACTCACTGTTTCCCGATGCGCAGCCGAAGGCGAAGAACGTAATTTGCCTCTTTATGCGCGGCGGCGTTAGCCACATGGAGAGCTTCGATCCAAAACCGGCGCTGACAAAGCACGCCGGAAAGTCGATCAACGATTCACCATTCAAGAGTGTCCAGGATCCCGAGAAGCTGAAGAAGGTGCGCGTTGTCGTCGTCAACGATGCCAACGGTCAGCAGAGAAACAAGCTTTATCCTTTGCAGGTTGGATTCCGAAAGTACGGACAGAGCGGCATCGAAATCAGCGACTGGTTTCCTCACATCGGAAGTTGTGCTGATGACATTTCATTCATTCGATCGATGTGGACAACCGACGACAATCACGGCGCTCAGGTGCAGTTTTTCTCAGGACGTCACATGCTTGATGAACGAGTCCCAACGATCGGGGCCTGGGTGACGTGGGGGCTCGGCACGCTGAACCAGAATCTGCCTCAGTTTATTTCGATGGGGCCTCGGTACTTTGACACTCGCGACGGCCATTACCTGGGCCCGGCCTACGACGCGATTCCGATGAAGATCGATCCGGCGAATCCGTTGCCGTATGCCCGGCCGGAAGTCGACGTCTCGCAGTCCGAGCAGAAGCTGACGTTCGACCTGATCAACCGGCTGAATCGAATCAGTTCGAAGCAGTATCCGACTGACGAAGCGTTGCGTGCGCGCATGCAGTCGTATGAGTTGGCGTATCGAATGCAGACGTCAGTTCCGGACGTCATTCGGTTTGATGGCGAGACGCAGGAAACTCAGAACCTGTACGGGCTGAATGATCCAACGACGAAACCGTTCGGGATGCAGTTGCTCGCCGCGCGAAGGTTTGCCGAGCGGGGCGTCCGGTTCATTCAGATCATGCACGGAGACGGCGCGGCTGGAGCGTGGGATTCGCATTCAAACCTGCAGACGAGTCATGCAAAGCTTTCAAGTCAGGTAGATCGACCGATCGCCGGCCTGTTGAAGGATCTAAAGCGGCGAGGGCTTCTCGAAGAAACGATCGTCGTGTTTGCGACCGAATTCGGCAGAACGCCCGGATCTCAGGGAGCGAACGGGCGCGACCATCACCCCTATGGTTTCTCGGTGTGGATGGCGGGCGGAGGTCTCAAAGGCGGAGTCGCTCACGGAGCGACCGACGAAATCGGTTTTCATGCCGAAGAGAATCCGCATTACGTCACCGACATCCACGCGACCATCCTGCACCAGCTGGGGCTTGATCGAAAGCGGCTGGAAGTGCCGTCGCACAAGCGGCTGGAGCAGGACTTCGGTCACGTGATTCACGACATCATCGCGTGATGTCGCGGTCAATTCTCGAATGACTATTTCAGTTCGAGCAGTTTCACATTCTTGTACCACACTTTGTGGCCGTGATCCTGAAACCCGAGGAAGCCTTTGCGAGCGAAGTCTTTGACCGCTCGCGGTTCCTTATTCAGCTTGTACTTGTGTTTCTGACCGTCCGGACAAACGCCGGGCTCGGAGAATTCATCGGCGTTGATTTCGCTGACTTTCGAACCGTTCAGGGTGACGCTGATGTTTGGTCCGTGGCAGCGAATCTCGAAACTGTTCCATTCTCCCGTGGCTTTACCGGCGTTCTTTGATGTTGTGACGAGGTCGTAAATGGCTCCCATTTCGTGCTTACCGGTTTTGTCTCCACCCATCACTTGAATCTCGAAGCCGGTGTGGACTGGATTCTTTGGATCTTCGACCCGCAGGAAGATTCCCGAGTTGCAGCGTTCGTCCTGCCACATCACATCGCATTTCAGAACGAAGTCACCGAACTGCTTCTCGTTGATCACGAGGTAGCCGCCAGACTTGTACGGAACGATCGAGCCCTCTTCGACTTTCGTCTGAATCGGCTTACCGTTGCTTGTTTTCCAGCCTGTGAGATCTTCGCCGTTAAACAGCAGTTTCCAACCGGCTTCCTTTTCGGTCGAGGTCAACGCGTTGTCGGCGGCGGTGGATGACGAAATCAGGGTGCTCAGTGAAAGCAGAAGTGCGGACGCAAGGTGGTAGCGCATGATGAGTTTTCCTTTTGGTGGCCGAATTGGACCGTGCTGTTGTTTCATCGGCGAGGCACTTCGATATGGAGCGCAGACGCGATGGTCGGGCATTCTGAGAAGAACTGAACGTCAGGGAAAGTCGCAGCCCGGCTTTCCGGCAAGTCAGGGTGCTTGTGTTAAAACGTTTACGCGTAGTCTCGGGCTTTGCGAGCGAGCCACTCGTCGCGGGGCAGCGTCATCCAGTCTTCCGGATCGACTCCCAGTCCGTCGGCGATGCGGTTGATGTAGTTGAAGTAGCCGATCACCTGCGTGGCGATGGTGATCTGGTCGTCGTCAAAACCGTACGCGTGCAGAGTTTCGATGTCGGACTTCTGCATCGCTCCGGGACGCAGAGTCAGCTTGACGGCAAAGTCGCACAGCTGTCGGTCTGCGTCGGACAAGCCGGCTGTGCGGTAGTCAAAGACGAGCTTCTCGGCGGTTGCAGAATTGTTGGACTCCAGACCGAAGTCCCTGGCGTGCGAGAGCGTTCAGTAGTAGCAGTCGTTGACGTTGCTGACGACCGCGGCCAGAAGTTCTCGACGAGCCGCATCCAGCGCGTTCGGAGATTTCATCAGCCGAGCGTAGAAACGCATCGACTCGGCGGCGACGTTCGCGTCGCGGCTCATCACCTGAATGATCTGCGCGATATAGCCGGCTCGGTTGCGCGAAGATTCGTAAAGCTTGCTCAGAGAGCCCGTCGCTTCAGGTTCTCGAATCAGGTCAATCCATGCCATGATCGCAGTTCCCTCGTTCAATTCTGCTGATGATCCATTAGTGGTGGATGTTTAGCAGGAACGAGGACACGGAGAAACGCCAGGGGCAGCGTCGACCTTCGGTCTCGATCGATCTTAGTGTTCGTGGATCGGGGCGAGGACGCAGAGTCCGTCGACCATCGACAGGAACGCTTCGATGCCTTTGGCTCGAAGTCGGGCGATTTCCTGCTCTGCACTTTCGACCGTTGAGCAGCGTTTGACCTGTCTCCAGTGTGCACACTGCGAGACGTGAGAACGGGCAACGGTGCTGGCAGCTGGCGGCGAAAGTGTGGCAACCATGACGATTCCTCAAAGCTTGAGACGAAAATCCGACTCAAAGCTATAGGTCACCGATCGTCAAACAGCGCGATCAGGCTCGGCAGTTGGAGGGACAATCTTCAACCTCGGGCATTGCGTTGCCCGCAGAACCTGTCAGACGTGCGCAATTTGACGTGGCCGGTCGGGCGCGGGCGGGGAATGGTGCACTGAGGAACGGGATTTACCGCCAGAGCTTCCAGCACGTCATTCCCGCGAAGGCGGGAAACCAGAATGGTGGATGAACTGGGTTCCCGCCTTCGCGGGAATGACGAACATCGCCGCTTTCAGTGAAATCGGCAGGTCATCACTGATTCGTTCCTCAGTCAACTCATCACGTGTCGGACGGCTTCGGAGAGACGTCGCATTCCTTCGTGAATCTGTTCGGGCGTCTCGACGCCAAAACTCAGACGCATTTGAGTACGTTTCCGCAGGGGCGAGCCCTTCGGATAGGCGATTTCGCCCGGAACGTACATCACTTTTTCTTTCTTGGATGCGTGTTGAAAGAGTGGACTTTCGAAGCCTGTTTCGACTTCGTCCGGGAGCGTCATCCAGACGTAAAGTCCGCCGTTCGGCCGCAGCCATGAAGTACCAGGAATGTCGGAGAAAAACTCATCGGCGGCGGCCAGCATTGCGTCTCGTTTGACACGATACGACGATTGCAGGCCCGCGACGTGCTGCTCGTACTTTCCGCTTTGCAAGGCGTGGGAGACAATTCGCTGGTTGAGATTCGGTGAGCCGAAGTCGAAATTGCCTTTGACATCGTGGATCGCCGACACGAGGTCTCGCGGCAGGACTCCGTAGGCCACTCGAATGCCCGGCGAGAAACTCTTGGAGAATGTCTGAGCCAGGATGACGTGCTGACGAGTCTCGTCGTAACTCCAGATGCTGGGACCGTCTTCGCCTTCGTAGCGAAGTTCGCGATAAGCGGCGTCTTCCAGAATTAGAATGCGATGCTGCTTCGACCAGCGTTTGGCGATCTCGACAACCTGCTTTCGTCGATCGTCCGCCAGTGTGACTCCGCTGGGATTCTCAAATGAGCTGACCAGGTAGATCATCTTAACGCGGTTCAGATCGCCGGCCTCTTCGAGCCGCGCGAGTTCTGCTTCCAACGCGTCCATGCGCATGCCGTTTTCGTCAGTGTCCACGGCGATCGTGCGTGCTCCGACGCCGTTCAACGTTCCGAGAAACACGAAGTAAGTCGGCGCGGCGACCAGGCAGATGTCACCTGGATCAAACAAAGCGTCAGACAAATGCTGGAGCAACTGCTGAGAACCTGACGTGACGACGATTTCGTTTGAGGTGACGTTGAGGTCTGACGTTGAACCGTTTTCGAGTCTCGCCAGATGAGTGAGCAGATTGTCTCGCAGCGGTCCGAACCCGGCCGTCGTTCCGTACTGCAGGACTCCGTGACCGACTGCATCGTCCGTCAGAATGTCGGCGATTGATTCTCGAACCAGCGAGACCGGCAGCGTTACTTCGTCAACAAACCCGGCCGCCAGCGAGATGACATCGCGATTTTCGAGCCCCTGCTTCATGAGGTAAGCAATGCTTTGCTCGGCCGCCTGCTGACGTCGGACGCTGAAAGAGATCTCGGGAAGTGACATGGAGATTCCAGGAGGGTTTGTAAGAGTCAGAATTCGTAGGGTATGTCGAGCGCAGCGCTGGCGTACCCTACTCAATGGACGGCTTTTTTATGAGCTTGCTTCGTCAGGGAGTTCTGGAAGCACGACCTCGCCCGCGGCTGCTGATCGAGACTCCGGAATGGGCGGGTTGTCGGCCGCTCTGAACGTGAACACGGCAGAGAATTTTGGCTGGTCGGTGTTGTTTCGAGTGGCCATGTGCAGAGTGCGGGCATGAAAGAACAGCACATCTCCGGCTGACAATTCAACGGGCACGGCGGAGTCGAGTAGCTGCTGGTTTTCCGAGATGTCTTCGCGGAAGAACAGAGCGTCGTCGAGCTGCGACGGTCGGAACTCGATCTTGTGCGAGCCGGGGATCACGAACAGCCCGCCGTTGTCGGGATACTCGTTTCCTAAAGCCAGCCAGACGCTGACCAGTTCCGGCGTTGTGAAATTCCAGAAACGGATGTCGCGGTGCCAGCGAGTGTCGCTGCTGTGGTGCGGTTGCTTTGTCATCACGCAGTTGTGATGAGCCAACGGCATGACAACTCCGGGACCCAGCAGTTGCGTCAGGCGTTGCACCAGCGGCAGATGGCAGATCCATTCGGTAAAGACAATGTCTCGCGAATGTGCCTGTTTCAGTCGTCGAATGGTCCGGCCGCCGGGCTGGTCGATCGATTCTGGCGAGCCGGGGTAATGGACATCGGCTTCCAGTTCGACCGGCGGAATCTCACGCTCGAGATGTTCACGCGTGATCTGCAACATTCGAGTTGCCCAGTCTCCACCCGCGAGTCCGCGAGCGACAATAAACCCGTTTCGTGCAAACTGAGCAACATCGGCAGCCGAGAAGCCGCCGTCCACACCGGCAGGCGGGGCAATGTTCGGCGGTTGAGAAACATCGTGGTTTTGGGAAGCAGACGCTGAGGTCATTGCTGCAGCCATACTCTCGGGGCGGGGGAATCCATTCCGATCTTCGGTTGGAATCGTTGCCATGCCGGAGCCTGCTTGCAAGCGACAGGTTCGCGGAAGGAACGATTCGAGTAGGTCAGGCTGTGCCTGACGAAGTTCGAGGGACGTCAATGGCGATAATCAATTTCTTATTTCGTCAGCTCCGTAGGTCAGGCTCTGCCTGACGAAGTTTTTCGAAGAATTTTCAACCACGAAAGACTCGAAACAAACGAAATGGTTTTCGTGTATTTGGTGTCTTTCGTGGTTAACTTTCTCGAAGCATCTGCCGGAACTAACGGTTGGGTGTTGCTTGCCGGAGTTTGAAATCCAGCTTTGTTTCTTGACTTATGAACTCCGTCAGGCCGAGCCTGACCTACGGGATTTTCAGCAACAGCATTGCAAGTTCAAGTTCGGCGCGAAGTTGATCGAGACATTGTTTGATCCGTTCCGGATTCGGCCAGTTGCTGAAGACTGAGTGCAAGCTCAGGTAAGGATCGAAAGGTTCGACCTCAACGGCGACGTCGTAAATCTCTCCGTCATCGACTGTGATGTACTGCCGATCCGAGTGGTACCCGCCCTGGTTTCCCTGGACGATCCAACCGGTGCTGAACGGTGCCGGGCAGGCGAGGCCGATGTCGATAATCGCGGCAGCTCCGTGTTCGAATTCGATCACCGCGTGAAAGCTTGTGGCCCCTTCCGGAGTCACCGGCCGTAGAGAGTCGCGTTCGCCGAGGACGAGCGAGTTGGTGTGGAATCTTGTCGTGAACTCAGTCACGGGAGCGCCGACTAACGCCAGTGCCTGAGCGATTCTGTGCGCGGCCAGATCTCGCAGAGTCGAACTGGTCAGTCGATCCCGTGTGGCTGCGGACTCAGCCCGAGGCACGAGCGCCGCTGCCAGATCGTGCTGCATGAATCGCAGGCTTTGCACCGGGCCGGCTTCACCGCACGAGACCACTTTGGCGGCGCGACGGAAGTCAGGATCTGCATTGTACGGTCGCCAGACTTCACAGAATTTCTGGCTGGACTCGACCTCGCTGATCAGTCGGCGAATCTGGTCAGCCGCCAGGGAACCAGCCGGTTCCACGATGACGTGTTTGCCGGAGCGAAGAATTCGGATTGCGTTGTCGACTCGATCTTCAACCGGGCCGACGACGAACACGGCATCGACGTCGGAACGCTCGGCAAGTTCGTCGATGCTGCACACCGCGCAGCCGGGGACCGGCTCGTGCGAACTTTCAGAGTCGTCGGTTCGAGCGGCGGCGACCGGGATCAGTTCGTCTCGGATGGCAGCGGCTTCGAGATGGAACACCGCGTCGGGAGAAATTCCGATCGTGGCAATGCGCAGCGGAGCCGGGCATTCTGGCGGGGCATTTGGCCGCAGATCATCGCCCATCTGTCAGAGTTCCTGCGATGAAGACTTGCGTCAGAAGAGCCACAATTCGTTTCCATTTTTGACGAGAGCGGGTTGTTGTGAAGTCAGTAGTCGAGACCGTTTCCAGCGTCGCTCGGCCTTGCTTTTCCAGACGGACAGATCGGCGACTGGTCCGGCGCGTCGGAACTGGTTATCCGGGACGCAGAGCGAAAGATACCGCTCCCACGCCTCGCGGCGACAGCGTCGGCGGATGTGAATTGGGTCGAGCCCGTACCACTTTGCTTCCGGTGTCGTCGACGAAACCGGACCGTCGCCGAACATGAGCAGTTGCTCATGAAGTGAGTTTCCCTCGACGAGAGCTGTTTCAAGAGTCAGCGTTGAGTTTGGGAAGAGAACTCGCCGGAAGAATTCGAAACGCGGTCCTGTCAGGCTGTGTAAAGAGTCGATCGGTAAGCCGGTGACGACAGGGTGTTGTGTCAATGGTGCGAGACGCTCGACCGCTTTGTTGACCCAACTCATCGTTTGAGACGCGTCGACGCCGTAAAGCAAATCGTTTCCGACGTCGGTGACAATGGCGTGGAAGGTCGACGACTCTCTGAATTGATCGAGCGACTCCCAGAGTCCGCATTCAAGAATGCTCGGCAACGTTCGGTTGAGAACTGTGTTGGGCAATCCGAACGATCGGCCATGACCGGCGGCGATGACAAGGCGGAACGGTTCCGTCAGCGATCGGTGAAGCGTTGACCAGATGACCGGCAGTGAGAACGTCACATTGCTGGCGCCGAGAATGATGATCGTCCGCACGCTTTATCTCCGCCGGTGCCTGCCGAGGGTCTAACAGTCGAGGTCGGCGCCGGGGTCGTTATTCTCCGGGCGGCCTTCGATGTAGAACCAGTTGTGGATCGGCTTGAGAATCTCATGAACGTCTGCAAGCAACGTTTCGTCGATCGGTTGTTCGGCCCAGTCGACCCATTGTCCGACTCGGTCGGGATTGGCGGAACCGGTGACGCAGGTCGTCATGTCGGGATTGGCGATCGAGTATTGCAGAGCAAGCTGCGCGAGATCGATGCCAGCCGCGACGCAGCGGTCAGACGCGGCCTTGGCGACGGCTTTGACGTGCTCGGGAGCGCGATGCCAGACGGGCAGGGGAGCGCTGGTCAGCAGGCGGGCCGAGAACGGCGCGGCGTTCATGATGCCAACGCCCTTTTCCTTCAGGAACGGAACGAGGTCGCCGAACATCGTGTTCTGAAGTGTGTAATGGTTGTAAGAAAGGACGACGTCCAGCGGTTCCTGCGAAAGGATCTCGCGGAAGATTTTCATCGGGTAGCCGCTCATTCCGATGAAGCGGACCTTGCCTTGCTCTTTGACTTTCCGCAGAGCCGGAATCGTTTCTTCAACGATCTGCTTGAGGTCGACAAATTCGACATCGTGCATCAGGCAGATGTCGAGATACTCGACGCCCAGCCGGTGCAGGCTGACATCGATGCTTTCGGCAACTCGTTTGGCGGAGAAATCGAAATGAGCCCCGTCGTAGCGGCCGAGCTTTGTTCCGAGGTAATAACTGTCGCGAGGGATGCCTTTCAGGGCCGGACCGAGCAGCACTTCGGACATGCCTCGACCGTAAAATGGTGACGTATCGACAAAATTCATGCCCCGGTCCAACGCGACATGGACGGCCCGCATGGCTTCCTTTATGTCGATCTGTCGAAATTCGGCTCCCAGCGACGACGCACCGAAACTCAGCGACGACAATTCGAGTCCGGTATTTCCCAGCGGTCGCATTTCCATCGTCACGTCTCCAAAGTTCGATCCGTAAGCCGTTTTCAATCAGACACGGCGCGCATTACAGGGATGCCGTGCCCAATCCGCAAGTGCCACGTTCTGCGAGTTTTTCAGGGATACGTTTCTTGCCAGATGAATCAAACAATTCACGGTCGACCAGGCGACCGAGTAGTCTTTTGGTGACAGTTCAACGCTCATGTCGTGAGGCTTCGACGATAATCTTATTCGGCTGTCAGGCGAACTTTTGACGGATCGTTTTTCCAACTGAATTCGTTGCGAAATTCGAATGGAGTGAGGGACCGAATCCCCGCCCTGGTTCGGATGACATGGCGGGCGTATTTGTGTGCGTCGGGTGAGCCAGCATAGTGACCAGTCGCTGAAATTATGGCCCAGTCAGGCCTGGTGCCCAGGAAGGGAAGAATGGTTCCTTTAAGACTTCCGTCGGTAAGGGAATGCACCCTGATTCGGTCGCCGTTGACAGAAAGTAAATCCTCGCCATCTGGACTCATGATCGCATACTGGCCAGCTACCCCGGCCGGAATGCGTCGCAGCTCTTTGTCCGTTTCAACGTTTTCGTACAAAACCTGTCTGTCGTGAGTCGCGTAAACCAACGTCGTCCTGTCGTGAAAACGCAAAGCTACCGCCGCGATGGGGCGCGTAAAAACTGATTGCCACTCAGACGTATCCCATATCACAAGCTTGTTGCGATTTCGTTGGTCTGGCTCGTTTGTAGAAATGTCGACGGCTCCCGTTACTGCCAGGTATTTTCCGTCCGGGCTCCAGGTGACGTGCCCAATTTGTTCTCGGGTTTCGGGGGATTCGGAGAGGGACTGCAATTCTTCGCCCGATTTTACGTCGTAGACATGGATCCGCGACGGCTGGTGCGTGTCCGTCGTCACGGCGAGCAACTTTCCGTCAGGCGACCACGCAATCGATGAGGTGTGAGTCATACCGTCGGCGTACTTCCAACCAAGCCGAACCGAACCGTCCAGAGCATCGTGAATGGACACACCATTGCTTCCTGACACGGCAATCGCATGTCCATCTGGCGAGTAGGCGGCAGCCCTGACATTATGTCCGGGGACAGCAAATTCCACACGGCTCGAACCATCGATCGCAGCAATCCTGCAATCCCCACTTTCGCCGCCCATGAAAACGTACTTTTCATTTGGAGAGAACAGCACCGCCGCACCAGGCCGACTACTTAGTTTCTCGAATCGCTGGACGACCCGATTCTGAATCCGATCAACGACGACACCACCAATGTCGGTACCGTTGTCACCTGTGGCAGCAATAAAGCGTCCTGAGGTCGAACAAGCGATGCGTTGAAAATTGTAGGGCTGTTCTGAAAGCCCCAGCCAGCTTGAATTCTCATCATTGACCAAATCGACTGCCACGTAGACGCTTTCTGAGCGAGATGAATTAAAACGCACGCCTGCTTTTCCGTCGTCGCTCATGTGAACAAAATGACGTCCAGTTGTGAATTCTCGCGACTCTGCTGACCGGAGATCGACGACTCGAATCGAATTCTGATGAAACTCAACCAACAGGCGATTGTGATCCGGCATCGGTGTAATTGCCGTCAACCGAAACGAACCGGCGTGCGTCTTTTTGAATAGTTCGATCCGTTCCTTCTCCTTTCCAGATTCACAGCGCACGATCTGACAACTGTCTCCAACATCTGGTCCCGTCTGCAGACCGACAAACAAATCCGTACCATCTGGTGACCAGGCAACCGCCGACGCCGACTCAGTCAGCACCTGCTGCAACTCACCCGACGCTGCATTGCAAATCACGACGCGATCGTGACAGCACACGGCGATCTCAGTTCCATCAGGTGACCAGCTGAGAATGACAAAACCGTATCCGTCAGTTTGAAAAGTCGGTGGACACTGTAGACGCCGTCCTTTTGCTGTGCGGACGTCCCACAGATAAAGATCGGGACGATGATTCTGATTGGTCGCCAGAGTTTTACTATCAGGTGACCAGACAATGTGTTCTGGAACTCCTTCCGCATGATCTAGTTCAGAAATCAATTTCGCTTGAGCATCGAGAATTCGGACGACAGGTTCTTTGTGTCGGAGAGCCAATAGTGCTCCATCAGGCGACCATCGGAACGCATCGGCATGGTTATTCTCGTGGCTGTACGCTGCAAGCACCTCTCCCGTCACTGCATTCCAGACACGCAGCTCGCCGCTTGAATCGAGTACTGCCAGTCGTTGGTTGTCGGAATTCCACGCCAGGCAGTTTCTGTCGACGTAACTGACATTCGCTTGATGACGGCATGGTCCGGCAGCGTGGCCAACGAGTATTTGCCGCAGCTCGCGGGTATTTGATTCCCAGATGCGGATCATGCCGTCGTCGCTGAACGTCGCGACGTGTTGACCGTCAGGCGACACGGCCGCGACGGTCGCTCCCATGACCGGCAACGTCTCCAGCGTGTGCGACTCAACCAATTCGCCGTCGCTGGCCGTCAGCTTCGCTGGCTGTTGTATCATTGCCAGCGGACTTAGTGGTGTGCCGAACTCCAGATCGCTGGCTGTAATTGTTTCAGGCTGTTCGGAGTTCTTGCCACCACCAGACGCTGCCGAATTCTGGGCAACTCCGTCTCGGCTGACCTCAACTGATGCGCCGTTCGGGCCAAAAATCTTTGCGATGATGTTTCCGTCTTTGTCCTTGACCGTGATGATGATGCCGGCCAGCAAGACCATAGCGATGCCGCTCAGCAGGACAGCAGTCCGGGTTCGATTTTTCGTCGGCGGATTTCTATCGACTGTTGCCACGGGCTGCGTTTGAGTTCGAGCCTGGTCAATGGCGTGGATCACGTCGGCGCAGGACGAGAAACGGAGATTTGCGTCCTTTTGAAGGAGCCGTTCAAGCAGGCTGCGTATCGCGGAAAACTGGTCGTCGAAAGCTGCATCAAGTGGAGGCGGCGCGTCATGGCCGATGGCGTTCAAAGTGGCCATTAACGAGTCCCGCTCGAATGGCCTCTGGCCGCTTAGCATCTGATAGAGCACGACGCCCAGACTGAACAGATCGCTGCGAGCATCCACCGTCTTCCCGGCTGCCTGCTCAGGAGCAAGGTAGTTTGGCGTCCCGACGATCATGCCAGACTGTGTCAACTGCGATGATCCATCG
>CALDJX010000102.1 GCA_937899075.1 uncultured Planctomyces sp.
TTAGGTATACAAATTTTATGGATTCAAACGAGCCATCAGGGTACGCGTTCCGTTCAAAGGCCGGCCCACAAAGTATCCACACAATCGAGTGTCCGAATTGCGGCGAATCAAGCCCCTTCTCTGAGGATGCTGTCGGGACTAGGGTGGAATGCCCCCAATGCCGTCAACATATCGAGATTTCCCCGACAATCAGATTGCGTCATGCTCAGATGGAACTGTCGGGGAACATCGTCTGTGCGACATTCAGTTGTCCGTTTTGTGGGAAACTTCAACGCGACCGTTCTGCTTCCAAATGTACTACTTGTCATACCAAGTATCGACGCGGTTTTTGCCCTGTTTGCGGAAGTCGAAAATTCAAGAGTTGCGGGTGTGCCCATCGACCTGTGGTCTGGGGGACTGCCGCAGATCCACTCTGTACAAACTGCGGCCAAACATTCAGTGGACGCACGATGTACGAACGAGTCGAAGATTGGTTCGTAGCGAAGTTTCCGGGGATTTTCACGAAGGAAATCAACCCTGAGATGCGACGCTGCCCACGTTGTGCTGTTACTCACTTCTTCCGTACCGAACCGGTCGCACAGCTACGAACCTACACTCATTCCGTCCCAAAAATTTATCAACTGTTGGGGACTGTTGCAGAGCCGGAAGCTGCTTGGAGATCGGACATCGAACAACGAACGGCTCTTGGCGATTTTCAGAAGGTGGCATTCAGCACGTTTTCAGATTGTCTCGATGCGTGGACGATAAAAGTCTACAAAAGCGGTGATCGAGGATACGACCCACGGCGTGATAAAGAAAAGCAACGCATCATTGACCTGATGCAAATCGCAAGCGGACTAGCAGAATATCACCAGCGGTGCTGCAAGCCGAAACGTTGATACTGACTGTCAGTGAAAGTAGGGCCGGTTCCTACCGGCCGATCAAACCCAAACAGCGAATGGCCGGTGGGAACCGGCCCTACAGATTCAACTCGTTCGTGGTTGGCGATTTCCTGCATTGAACGAATGCAAGGCCGGCCAGAAGCACCAGCGTCCAAGCGAATAGAATGCTGCCGGCGTTGAGCCAGCCTTTCTGGCCGCTCCAGACGATGGCGTATCCCAGGCAGCCGGGAATCACGGCGTAGTAAAGGAAGACCGGCAGTGTCTTGCGGATGACGGCTCCTTCTTTGCCGATCAGACCGACAACCGCCGAGGCGGCCACCACGTTGTGAACGCAGATGGTGTTGCCGGCGGCTCCGCCGATGGCCTGCAGGGCGACGATCCAGTCCGGGGAGACTCCGATGCGAGTTCCCACGTTAAACTGGAACAACGAGAACATCATGTTGCTGATCGTGTTGCTTCCGGCGACGAACGCTCCCAGCCCGCCGATGAGTGGCGAGAAAATCGGCCAGGCCGCGCCGGTTAAATCAGCAACGCCCTCGGCGAGAACCAGAGGCATCTTCTCCAGGCCGCCGGCTCCGTTCTGCGAATTGATAAAGACCTGAACCATCGGCACGGTAAAGACCAGCGCGACGGATGCATTGAGGACTGTCCTGCCTGACGTCTGCCACGCTCGACCGTAAGCCGCTCCCGACATCCGATGCAGGGCAAACGTGATTGCTGAGACGACGATGAAGATCGAGCCGGGCAAGTACAGCGGCTGCACCTTCGACGTGATCTTCATGGCGTTTTCAGCAGCCATCGACGAGGGGACCACCTCGTCCCAGTTGATCAGTAGTTGGACCGCTTGAAGCAGGCTTTTGACGCCCAGCTCAGGCACTCGCGTCGCGACGAGCAGACCCGCCACAAAAGCGTACGGCAGCCAAGCTTTGACCAGATTCATTGTTGGATCGGAAGAATCTTCTTCCTGAATCTGCATCGTGCCATTCCAGTCGTCGTCCCAGGTTTCTCGCGGCGCGAAATCCCACGGTTCGCCCTTCGGCATCAGAAAACCAGTTCGGGCAGCGGTGACGACAATCGCCAACCCGCAGAGGCCACCGATCAGTGATGGAAACTCGGGACCCAGGAAAACCGCCACGGCGAGATACGGCAGCGTCATCGACAGCGCTGCGAAGATTGCAAATGGCCAGACTCGCAGGCCGTCCGCGAACGATCGATTCGGACCGAAGAACCTCGTCATGAACGACACGACAAACAACGGAATCAACGTTCCGGCGACGGCATGCAACATGGCGACCTTCGCGCCGATACTTGCCAGGAACGCAGGCGGAAGCGGCTCGCCCGCTGCCGCCGTGAAGCCACTGGCCGCAGCGAAGTCAATGACACCCGGATCGCCGGCAAGTCCGCCGCCGACTCCAACGAGGATCGGCGTCCCGAGCGCTCCGAAAGAAACGGGAGTGCTTTGAATCATCATCCCGGCAACGACGGCCGCCATCGCCGGAAAACCCAGACCAACGAGTAACGGAACAGCCACGGCCGCCGGCGTACCGAATCCTGCCGAGCCTTCGATAAACGAACCGAACAGCCAGGCGATAATGATGACCTGCACTCGACGGTCCGGTGAGATATCAATGAAGCCTTTGCGGATCGCACGAATGGCTCCGCTTTCCTGCAGCGTGTTCAGCAGCAGAATCGCTCCGAAGATGATGTACAGCAACGACGCGGCGAGAATCAGTCCATGAACCGACGCGACTGCGACCTGAACCGCAGGCACCTTCCAGACAAACAACGCCAGCACCACCGCCGTCACATAAGACGGCGGCATCGCTCGACTGGCCGGCCAGCGAAGCACGACGAGGAACAGTCCGACAACGGCGATCGGCAACGTGGCAAGAAGTGCGAACATTTCGAAGACCTTTGCAGTGGGATGTATTGGGTCGTCAGCAGAGGCGATCTTTCCCAATCAACATTCCGTGTTCTGGCATTTTAAAAGCCGCAGATGGGCGCAGATAAACGCAGATCAGTTAAGTCATCTGCGTTTATATGCGCCCATCTGCGGCTTAACTTTTCCAGCTTATTGCCGAACAGACAATCAGAATTGATGGCCTTCTTGAGGGCCGTCTTTGGTCAGCGTCATGATCTCGGGGCCTTCATCGGTCATCAGAATCGTGTGTTCGAACTGGGCGGTCAGCTTGCCGTCGAGTGTTCGGACCGTCCAACCGTCGAACTTGTCGAGGACCGTCTTCCATGTGCCGAGGTTCAGCATTGGCTCAATCGTGAAGCACATGCCGGGGCGGACGATTTGAGCGCCGGCTTTGCTGCCTCGGAACCAGAAGTGCGGCACGCCGGGTTCCTGATGGAAGCTGCGGCCGATGCCGTGTCCCTGGTAATCGCGGACGACCTCGAATTCACGCTCGGTGGCATACTTGTAAATGGCGGCGCCGATGTCGCGGATTTTTCCGTACGGCTCGATGGCTCGGATACCGACCCACAGCGATTCGAACGTCGTCTGGACCAGGCGTTTTGCTTCGTCGGAAACCTCGCCAATCAGGAACGTTTCCGACTGGTCGCCGTGCCAGTCGTTGACGATCGTCGTCAGGTCGATGTTGACGATGTCGCCGTCCTGCAGCTCGTACTCGTTCGGGATTCCGTGACAGACGACCTCGTTCACGCTGATGCAACTAACGTTGGGGTAGGGCGGTGCTCCCGGAGGCCCCGCATAACCCAGGCACGCCGGCGTGTGGCCGTGGTCGAGCGTGTACTCCTGGAGCTGCTTGTCGAGGTCAATCGTCCGCGCTCCCGGCTTGACGTGGGGACGGATGAAATCCATCAGCTCCGCGTTAAAGCCGCTGGCGGCTCGCAGGAAATCCCGTTCTTCGGCGTTGTAAATCGGTGGCTGTCGGCCCAACGGAACACTCCAGTTTTTGACGACTCAAAAAATCCAGGGTTTCGGCTCAACTGCTTGAGGCAATGATGCCGATGACTAAGAAAAAGCGAAAATCGCGGGCCTTTATAGCAATTGCGCCTGCTGAAGAGAAACTGCTCAGCCTGACCGTTGCGCTCAACGGCGGTCAGAGATCACAGTAAACACGATCACCGCTCGAATGGGCTCATGCCGAGCTGTCTGAACGGCAGCGGGCAAATCGGTTCGAGCATCGTCGACTCAAGGAAGGGTCACCTCCAATGCGGAACGTTTTATATCGACTGGCGCGACCTCAAATGGTCGCCCGATTCGCCGCCGTATTGGCTGCCGCTTCGATCTTCACCGGGGCTCTCGCCGGGTCGGCAGTTGCCCAGGATTCGCCATTTGCCGGCCAGATTCCAACGACCATCACGGCGGAATCTTTCATTCAGACATCGGCTACCAGTTGCTCCGCGACATGTTCGTCGACATGTGGAGCCAATGCCTGCACCTCAAAAGCGGCCTGCGGTGCAAGTCGGGCTGGATGCGGTGCCGACTGCGGGGAATCGGAATCGGGATGTCCGATGCGGGGACTCTGGGATGCGATTTCGTCCCCGAGCTGCGGCAACGGACCAGGAACACTCATGCGATGGGGTTATGGATCCGGCGAAACCGGCGGACCGAATCTCGACGAACCGCTCATTACCGACCGGCCGGACTTCACCGAAGCGTCCTCAACAGTCGGCAAAGGCGTTCTGCAGATCGAATTTGGATACACCTACACGCAGAACCGCGACAACGGCAGCGAAACAATTTCGCACAGCATCGGCGAGCCGCTGTTCCGTTACGGAATCCTGGCAGACTGGCTCGAATTTCGTTTCGCGGCGTTTCCGACCATCGAAGAAAGAAACCCGGCCGGCGGACCCAATGACACAACTTCCGGAACCGAAGACCTGTATCTGGGCTTCAAGATCGGCCTGACACCTCAGGAAGGCATCCTGCCGGAAATGGCCATCCTTCCGCAGATGACCGTTCCGTCCGGCAGCAGCGCCTTCACGAATGATGAAATTCTTCCCGGCGTGAACTGGCTCTACTCGTGGGCTCTGAGTGACGACCTGGCCATTGCCGGCAGCACGCAGTTCAACCGCGCCGTCAACGACACCGGAGACGCCTACACGGAATGGGCTCAGTCGGCGACAGCGGCGTTCTCGCTCTCAGACGAACTCGGCGGCTACGTCGAGTGGTACGGCCTGTTCCCGCACGCGGCAACCGGCGGAGTGAAGCCCGAGCATTACCTCAACGGCGGTTTCACTTACCTGCTTTCGAACGACGTTCAGTTCGACATCCGAGCCGGCTACGGCCTCAACGACGCAGCCGACGCAGCCGACGACGTCTTCATCGGCAGCGGCTTCTCAGTCCGGTTCCATTGAGTCGTAGTTGTAGGCTGGAACAAGCACCGCGCAGTTCCGGCGTTTCAGGATCGTCGTGCTGCCGGAACTGCGCGGTGCTTGTTCCAGCCTACTGACTGCTGTTCGAGATCGGAAAATACTTTCCGGCACGTTTTAGAAGTTCATGCCGGCTCGGACGTACGCCAGCTCGTCCGCATCGAAGTTCCCGACGTGCGATCGGTAGCGGAGTTCTCGGTCAAACACGTAGCCGAGTTCCGCGAAGTAGGTGATGCCTGAGATGTGCCGTTTCTCCCACCCGACGTTTACTCGCCAGTTCGAGAACGTCGCGACGTCTTCCGTTCCGCTGGCTCGCTGAACACGCCACGTTCGGCCGAAGAATCCACCGCCGACGTACGACCAGATTTCGCCTTCCTGCTGTTCGGCGACGAAACCCGCGAGCTTCCATTCCGGAAACACAATCTCAAACTGCAGATGGTCGTGCGGCTGCCAGATGACTCCGGCGACGGGGTAGAATTCCTGGTTCTCAAGGTTCAGGAATGCCGCACCCATCACCACCTGAATGTCTCGACTGGCTTCGTAAGTGAACAGCGACATTCCCGTCACGCGAAGCGCGTCGAGTTCTTCTTCGATGTCGCCATCGCTGTAGATGCCCGCGCCGAGTTCCATCCGCATTCGCCATCGCTCGTCGAGCTGATGCATCCAAGCGACTTCGATCTGCAGATCAACGAGTTCTTTTTCGAGTTTCGTCTTTGCAGTGCCGAGCCCTTTGTGAACGCCGATCGAAGGCGTCACGGTGATCCCGCGAAACTTGGCCAGTCCAACCGTCACTCCACCGTAAAGACTGGCGAGACCAAACTTGTCGGACCCGCTGCCGTCGACGGCCAGGTCGGCGTGCCAGTGTTCCCAGCGCAGCCAGCTTCTTTCGTGAGGAGGCGTTCGCGCGGGGTCGCGAGGGATGTCGCTGCGAGTTGCTCGGCCAGCGTACTCTTCGATCAGGTCGATCCAGTCGAGTTCTCCGTCGCGGTTTCCGGCGTCGAACAATGCCGGGTCTGTCCGCGGCAAGGGAATGAGAGGATTCGCATCGGGCAGCGTCGGCCACTTAAAACCGTCACCGCCGTCGGGAATCTCAATTCCGCCATCAAACTGAACCGGCCCGCCGTTCTGATGCAGATCGTTGTGCTGAAAAGGGTCGATGATCGACGGCGGCAACAACGGTGACTGAGGTGGTACCGGCAAAGCAGGCGTCACAACATCCGGCCGCAGCATTGGTCTTGGCAGGGGAGTCGTCTGCTGGTGCATGCGTCCGGGCAGTGTTCGAGCGGTGTCCGCTCGATGAGTCGACGGTGTGCCCGGCAAATGAGGCGGAGCAGTAATCGGCACGGGAACTTCCGGCGTGCCATCGGCAATCCTCGGCGCCAGTCCGGTCCCGTTCGAATTCGCCAGCGATGTCATCCGCAAGGGTAACCCGGTGATCGGATCCAGCGGCTCGCCCAGTCCAACCGGTAGACCACTTCGCTGCAACATCTGCTGAGCAGGAGTCACCTGCAGATTCGACGGAACCGGAGTTTCCCAGGGCGCAATGAGTCCGTAACCGTCAGCAGATTGCTGCGCGAAACATCGCGGCGCAAGCTCAGACAGGATTAGAGCGCAAAGGCAAAATGCAAGTAGGGGAAATCTCACCAGAAATGGTGCCACCAGAGGGCGTGACGTGCGGAATCGAGGATCGACTCCTGAGGAAGGGAGCGGTGGGATAGCGGTTCTGACGAATTTCGGTCAAGACCACTTCGTCGCTCGTGCTCTCCGAATATGAACGGAATAACTCGCTCACTCTCCGAAACTTCGCAAGCGTTAACAGCCCCAGACCTGATCGCTCGTGGCAAAGAAGCGGCGAACCCTGGTCATCAGCCCGTTGAAGTCATACGCTGAAACAAATCGACATCATTCGATGTTTCCGTCCACATACCAACTGCGTGAACGCTCCTTCCTGGGAATTGTCTAATGCACCGTTTGATCACATCCGTGTTGCTGTTTTGGAGTCTGTTTGCGGCAACCTCATCGCAAGCAGAAGACTTTGCCCGGCGAACGCCCCTGAATCCAATTAAGTTCGAAACGACCGACTGGCCGTGGTGGCGCGGAGCGGAAAGCAACGGTCACGCTGCTTCCAATCAGAAGCCGCCTCTTTCATGGGACTCCGAGAAGAACGTTGTCTGGAAAGCGCCTGTGCCGGGACGCGGACACGGTTCGCCGATCGTGGTTGGCAACCGAGTTTTTCTGGCAACTGCCGCTGTCGACACTCACGTCCAGTCGGTCATCTGCTACGACCGAGACAACGGCAAGCAAGTCTGGGAAACGGACATCCATACAAGCGTCCCGCCGAAGAAGATGAATAAGAAGGCGACGATGGCATCGTCGACTCCGGCCTGCGACGGCGAGCGAGTCTTCATTAACTTTCTGCACGACGGAGCTGTCTACACAACGGCTCTGAATCTCGACGGAAATCAAATCTGGCAGACGAAAATCACCGACTACCAGATTCATCAGGGTTACGGTTCTTCGCCCGCTCTTTACGACAAACTGGTGATCGTTTCCGCTGACAACAAACTTGGTGGCAAAGTCGCCGCGCTGGATCGACAGAATGGAAAGATCGTGTGGGAGCACAGTCGACCAAAGGATCCCAACTACCCCTCGCCAGTCATTCTGAAAGCTGCCGGTCGGGATCAGGTATTTCTGACTGGTGTGAATCTGATTTCGAGTTTCGATCCAAAGACTGGCGAGAAGCTGTGGGAACATCCCGGTGCGACCACCGAATGCGTGACGTCGACCGTCACCGACGGCAACCTCGTCTTCACAACCGGCGGTTATCCGAAAGACCACATCGCTGCGTTCAAGGCGGATGGCTCGCAGAAAGAACCCGTCTGGGAAAACAAAACCCGCGCGTATGTCCCATCAATGCTGATCAGCAAGGGACACCTCTATGCCGTCCTCGACGCAGGCATCGCTATGTGCTGGAAAGTCGACACCGGAGAAGAACTCTGGAAGAAACGGCTTGGTGGCAAATTCACATCGTCGCCGGTTCTGGTGGGGCAGAACATTTTCGTCACCAGCGAAGACGGCAAGACTCACATCTTCAAAGCCTCACCGGACGGATTTGAGTCAGTCGGCGAAAACGAACTCGGCGACGAAGTCTTCGCGACGCCCGTCATCTGCGGAAACCGAATCTACACACGAGTCGCCCACCGAAAAGGCGATACCCGCCAGGAAATGCTCTATTGCCTGGGCAAGTAGGTCAGGCTTTGCCTGACGAAGTTCAAAGCTGATTTTGAACGCAGAGATCGCAGAGGTTGAAAACGCGGAGAAACGGAGAGTCTTCCTTTTTCATCGAGTCTTCTGCGAACTCAGCGTTGATAGATTGGAAATTCGTTGAACAGCTTCCGTGTAATTCCGTGTCTTCCGGGGTCACTCTTTCCTGCGCGACCGAATGCGTACTTGACATCGCGCACCGCGTCTAACAAGCTCCCGGCACCTCGCGATCGTGAGGTGTTCTGCCTTGAGCTTTCGCGTTGCAGGCTCACAGCCTCGGGCAGGATTCTCACTTGCTTCGACACACGTTGAGTCTGCTGCAGATACCACAGAAAGATTTTTATTATGGCCAGAGCAGCCGCGCGACACATTCTCGTCCCTGACGAAGAAACCTGCCTGAAACTCAAAGCTGACATCGAAGGCGGCACCGACTTCGCAGCCGTCGCCAAAGAGCACTCAACATGCCCTTCGGGTCAAAAGGGTGGCGACCTCGGTGAATTCGGACCGGGACAGATGGTGAAGGAATTCGACACGGTCGTCTTCAACGACGCCGTGAACGTCGTACACGGCCCGGTTAAGACACAGTTCGGCTACCACCTGCTGGAAGTAACCAGCCGCACGGAATAGTCGACTCAGCGATTAACCAGCGTATCAATGAAAAAGCCCCGACAACCATTTGGTCGTCGGGGCTTTTCTGTATTTGGCTCAGGCTGACTTTTGAACGCAGAGGATCACAGAGAAGGAAAGCAGCAGAGGAAATGGAGAGCCGATTGACTCTCCCTGTCCTCTGCGTTTGTGACCTCTGCGAACTCTGCGTTCAACTTTCTCGTCGTGAGAATCAGCGAGAATTACTCGTCCGTGACGCAGCCATCGGAAGCAGACTTCACCGTTTTGATGTACCGGTAAAGCGTTCCGCGAGTCGCTTTGAACGGTGGAGCCGTCCAGGCTGCTCGACGCTTCTGCATGTCTTCGTCGGAGACGTCGACGGTGATGGCGTTGGACTCGGCGTCGATCGTGATGGTGTCGCCGTTCTGGACGAGGCCGATGGGGCCGCCGTCCTGAGCTTCCGGCGTGACGTGTCCGACGATGAAACCGTGCGAGCCGCCAGAAAATCGCCCGTCCGTAATCAGAGCGACGTCTTTTTCCAGACCGTATCCGCAGATCGCTGAAGTCGGAGTCAGCATTTCCGGCATCCCCGGTCCGCCCTTCGGACCTTCGTAACGGATGATGATGACATCGCCCTTCTGGATTTCTTTGTCTTCCAGACCTTTGAGCATGTCTTCTTCAGAATCGAAGCATCGAGCCGGACCGGAAAACTTGAGCCCCTCTTTGCCGGTGATCTTGGCGACCGCTCCGTCCGGACAGAAGTTGCCTCGCATGATGCGAATGTGACCGGATGCTTTAAGCGGCTTTTCGACCGGATGAATAATGTCCTGACCTTCGGCGAGCCCATCCAGAGCGGCCACATTCTCGGCCATCGTCTTGCCGGTAACGGTCATGCAGTCACCGTTGAGCATTCCCTTTTCAAGCAGATACTTCTGCACGGCCGGGATTCCACCGATGTTGTGCAGGTCTTCCATCACGTACTTGCCGCTCGGCTTGAGGTCGGCGATGTACGGGATACGATCGCTGACTGCCTGGAAGTCGTCGATCGTCAGGTTCACGTCGACCGCTCGCGACATTGCGATCAGGTGCAGAACGGCGTTTGTCGAACCGCCCAGAGCCATCACGATGACCATTGCGTTCTCGAAGGCTTCGCGAGTCATGATGTCGCGCGGCTTCAGATCGATTTCGAGCAGATGCCTGATTGCATCGCCAGCCGCCAGACACTCGCCATGTTTCAGAGGATCGTCGGCTGGAATCGACGAGCTGTACGGCAGCGACATGCCGAGCGTTTCAATCGCTGACGACATCGTATTTGCCGTGTACATGCCGCCGCAGGCTCCGGGGCCGGGGCAACTGTTGCGGACAATTTCCTGCCGCTCCTCTTCGTCAATCGACCCGCCAATGTACTGACCGTACGACTGGAAAGCCGACACGATGTCCAGCTTCGGATGCCGGTCTGAACAACCCGCTCGGATAGAACCACCGTAGACCATAATCGCCGGACGGTTCACACGAGCCATCGCCATCACACACCCAGGCATGTTTTTGTCGCAGCCAGGAATGGTGATCAGCCCGTCGTACCACTGCCCGCCCATGACGGTTTCGATCGAGTCAGCAATCAGGTCGCGGGACTGCAGCGAGTAGCTCATCCCGTCGGTGCCCATCGAAATCCCGTCGCTCACGCCGATCGTGTTAAACCGCATTCCGAAGAGGTCGGCTTTCTCGACGCCTTCTTTGACGCGAGCGGCCAGGTCCAGCAGGTGCATGTTGCACGAGTTGCCTTCGTACCAGACGGATGCAATTCCGACCTGAGCCTTCTTCATATCAGCGTCGGTCATGCCCGTCGCATAGAGCATGGCCTGCGAAGCTCCTTGCGAAGCTGGCTGAGTGATTTTCGAGCTGAACTTATTGAGTGGTTCGGACATTTCAATTCCTGTGGAGCGGCACAGCCGCAGTCTTTCTGGTTGTTGTTCAAAACAACGATTCGATTTCAAATGACGTCATGCCCGCGAAGGCGGGCAACCAGTGTACTTGCTGGGTTCCCGCCTGCGCGGGAATGACAAATTCGCGGTAACCCTCGTCGAAACGTTGACTCGGGCCAGTGTGTTACTACTTCTTAATGTCGTAGGCGGTGAGTTTTTCCATGTCTCGCAGGTAGAGTCGTCCGTTCGCGACGACGGGATGAGCCCACGTCGGAAAGTCCGCTTTCTCCACTTCGAAAAGTCCCTTTTCGACGTACTCTTTCGGATTGGCCTCTACCAGAGCCACTTTGTTCTTTTCACCGTAGAGATAAATGTGTCCGTCGGCGTAAGTGACGGCTCCCTTTCCGGCACTACGATCCTGCCAGACAATCTCGCCGGTTTCAAAGTTCATGCAGATCAGAGTGTTGCTGCCGGTTCCGTAAATAAAACCGTCGACCAGCACGATGCCGCCGTGATGATTCTGAATCTTTGTTTCGAAGTAATCCGGTTCAGCCGTGAAGCCGTCAGCAGACTTTGTCAGTCGAGCCAGTCCGCCGCCCGTTCCGTACGCCGAAGCTGAGAACACCGCATTGTTGTGAAACAGCGGCGTCGAGACGTTCGCTGTTCGGTTGGCAGACTTGTCATACGACCAGAGCAGGTCGCCGGTTTCAGCGTCCAGGCCGATGACTCGCGCCGGTGCTCCAGAATCTTTCTTGCCGCCGATTCCGCCGGTGAAGGTGATCACCTGTCGAACACCGTGCGACTCAACAATGACCGCCGTGCAGTAGTGAGCCTTGTCGCCAACGCCCGCGCTTCGCCACACGATGTCGCCGGTCAGTTTGTTGAGAGCGACAACCGCTCCTTCTTTTCCACCAGGTGTCACGATGACGTTGTTGCCATCGATCGTCGGGCTTTCGCTGAAGCCCCAACCCGGAACGTTTCCACCGAAGTCACCGACGAGATGCTTCGTCCAGACAACTTCGCCAGTTTCCGCTTTCAGACAGGTAACGTCTCCGCCGCCGCCTTCGACGTAGACCAGACCGTTGTCCACTGTCGGAGTCCCTCGTCCGCCATCGCCTTTTCCATGTTTGTAAAGTTTCGTTTCGAGCGGCGGATGAATCGACCAGATGACCGACCCGTCTGATTCTTTCAGACAGAGAATGCGGCCTTCGCCATCGACGTTGCCCTGCGTGAAGATTCGGCCGTCAGCAATCGCCAGCGATGAATAACCGTCGCCGATCGTGTCGACCTGCCAGACGGTTTTGGGGCCGCCTTCTGGCCACTCGGTCAGCAGCCCCGTTTCCTGAGAAATCCCGTCGTTGTTGGCGCCTCGCCACTGAGGCCAGTCGCCCGGTTTTGCGGCGAAGAGATTTGTCGTCAGGGTCAGCGCGGCCACGGCGAGCGTGGAGCGAAAGATCGAGGAATTCATGGCGCACCTTCGAGGCAGGATCTGGGGGTGGGATTGCCGCGGTCGTCGTGCGAAGCGGCTCGTTGAGGACTCAGACAGCCAAACTCGGCTGGTTTCGTTCGGACGGGCATTCTCACGAGAAACGCCCGCGCGTCGCAAGCGACCGAGTAATCAACGGAAATCTGTGGGATTCTTTGCTATTTCAACGTCATGCCCGCGCAGGCGGGCACCTGTCGTTTATACATAAGTCGAGAATTCAAGATCGGCCCAACGGGCCAGCCCTATGATAGCCCCGGACGTAGTCCGGGGTATCGATGCAGCAAATAGACCGAACCCCAACGGGGTGGTCCTAACCTGTTTCGTACGTGAGTAGGGCCGCCCCGATTGGGGCTTTGGTGTTTTGACACGATCGAATTCCCAAGGCGATGCCTTGGGCTGTCATAGAGCTGGCCCGTTGGGCCGAAGACACCTGACCGACTTATGTATAAAGGGAAGGCGGGCACCCAGAGACTTCCGAAGCCTCGCGGTGCCGACAACTGGGTTCCCGGCCCCGCCTTCGCGGGCCCAGGGCTCTGCGCGGGAATGACGAATGACCCAGATTGTGACTCTCTCAACCCTCACTTATAGTCTCGCCTCTTCACCGACTATCGATCGACTGCCCCTCTTTAACCCGCCTTCTGATACGGCTCCAACATGACAGTTCGCACGCGTTTTGCTCCCAGCCCGACTGGATACATGCACATTGGCGGGATGCGAACCGCTCTGTTCAACTGGCTCTACGCGAAGAAGCACGGCGGCCAGTTCATCCTCAGAATCGACGACACCGACGAGCAACGGAACG
>CALDJX010000103.1 GCA_937899075.1 uncultured Planctomyces sp.
AGACCGAACTCATGTTTCGAAAACTGTTGTCCCTGGTTCTTTGTGCCGGCTTCGTGCCGGCTTCGTTTGCCGCTGAAAACTCAGAATCTGCAAACATCATCCGCGACATCGAATTCGCGAAACCGGACGGGCATTCGCTGAAGCTCGATCTGTACTTGCCAGAAGATCGTTCGGAACCTGTCCCGGTCGTTGTGTTTGTTCATGGCGGCGGTTGGAAAAACGGTAGCCGCAAGTCTGGTGAGAAGACGGCTGCGTGGTTGACGGAACATGGCATCGCGGTGGCGTCGATCGATTACCGACTGATCGACGTCGCGATGTGGCCGGCTCAGATTGATGATTGCTATGCGGCCGTTCGATGGGTGAGGGATCACGCTGACGAGTACGGCCTGGACGGCGACCACATTGGAGCGTGGGGAACATCTGCGGGCGCGCACCTGGTTGCGTTGATGGGAACTCGGACGTTTCCCGGAAAGGAGACGACTTCCAGCCGAGTGCAGGCAGTCTGCGACTGGTTCGGCCCGTCCGAGCTGATGACGATGCCGCCGAACAACGTTGGCAACGGACGCACGGCCGACGATGTTGCCAACTCCAACGGAGCCAAACTTCTGGGCGCGACCGTTCGAGACGTGCCGAAACTTGCCGCCGACGCGAGCGGTATCGACCACGTGACTTCTGACGACCCACCGTTTCTGATCATGCACGGCGACAAGGATCCCGGAGTGCCGGTGGAACAAAGTCAGAAGCTGCATGCACGACTCGTGAAAGCTGGAGTCAACTCGCGGCTGCACGTTGTCGAAGGCGCCGGACACGGTGGGAAGCAGTTTTCAACCGACGATTCGCGATCGATCGTCGCGAGATTCTTTAAGCGGACTCTCACCCCTGAATGGACACAGGGAGCCGGGCCGGATTCGGACTTCGGAATTGGCCATGCAACGCCGCCAACTGCCTGGAGTGTTGTTCGCGATGAAAACATTCTTTGGGAAAAGACGCTGCCGGAAACGGGCCAGAGCACGGTTGTCACCAGCGGCGGTCGAGTTTTCTTCACGACACTGAAGCCGGTTGACCAGGATTCATCCCTCGGCAGCGACATCGTTGCCTGGTGCTGCGACGCGAAGACTGGCGAGACAATCTGGACTCGTGAAATTCCAGCCAAGCATCCGTTGCGATTGTCAGGCTGCTTCAGCGACAGCTCGTCGCCGACGCCAGTGACTGACGGAGAACGAGTTTGTTTCTTCAACGCCTCCGGTCGAATTTCCTGCTTCGATTTTGAAGGGAAAGAACTGTGGACTCGCGAAGTCATGCCGGTCGGCCGGACGAACGCTTTTCAGATTGACGGGCTCGTAGCCTTCATTCGGCAGACCTACATGCCGGATGATCAGGGCCATTTCACGCATGAGCACAAGAACGCTCCGCTCGATCAATGGACGCAGCTCGAAGCCTTTGACCTGAAAACTGGCAAGCCCGTCTGGGAAACGAAATGCGGCTCCAACATGGGCTGCATTCCGCTCCTGCAAACGCTCAGCGATGGTCGGCGAGTGATCGTGGTTGGTCGCGGCGGTGGGCACTCGCCTCCGGAGAAGCCGGAAGGCATCTCGCTGGTCGACGCTGCAGACGGCAGCACGATCTGGACGCTGCCCCTGCCAGGATTCATGAGCACCATGACCTTCAACATTGTCCGCGATCAGGTGCTGGTGTTTCACGGGTCCGAGCATTTATGGGTCGACGCAATGACTGGTGAGATCACTCGGCGTGTTTCCATTACCGAAGAAATCCCTGTGAGAGTTCGTGCGGGGGACTCATGGGCGACCGAGTCGAAATCGCTCAACGCGGGTAAGAGCAAACGGGAGATCATCCAGCAGTCGAACATGCTGGTCGGCTCGCACCACTACTTCCGCAGCTACACGCAGCCGTGGCTGGGCCGCGTTCAGACCGAGACTGGCAAGGTCGAATATCTGCAGTTACCCGTGCAGTCAAAACCGGGACCAACACGTGCCGACGATCAGTGGCTCTGGACGGCGGACGACCTTTCGGCCGAGCACGTTGCCGAACTAATCAAGGGCGAAAAGAAGAAGAAAGCACCGAAAGCACTTCCTATTACCAAGTGGGCGTTCGAGTTGAACGACATGAAGAATTCGCGAGGCCACGTCGTGATGGGCGATGCTCGTTCGAAAGGCAACGGTTGGGGACACCAGGCATCGGCGATTCCGACGGCGATCGGCGATTACCTCTACGTGCCGGTGATGAGTGGCAACGTTTACGTCCTGCGACACGGTGCCGAAACTCTTGACGAGAACGCTCTGGTCTCGATCAACGACCTCGGTCCAATCGGCCAGTCGTGGACACGAGCCAGCATCAGCTACTCAAAGGGAAAACTCTACGCCCACACGATCGGAAAGCTGATCTGCATCGGCGAATAACTCATCAAGCCTGCGCTCATTTTTCTTCTTTCTGAATCGAACCACGGATTACACGGATAATCACGGATGGCTTCATGAAGCATCCACTTCATCCGCGTGTATCCGTACCCATCCGTGGTTAGAACTTTGGCGGTCAACCAAAGAATGCTCCGTGCGACTCACACAGCAGGAATAGATTTATGGATCCGTCGTGCCTTGAGCATTGCCTGACCAACGCCGAAATGTCCTTCTTCAACGAGCAGGGTTACCTGATCATTGAAGACGCTCTCGATCCGGCTGCGGTCGGCCAGTTGGTCGAAATCGTTGATCGAATCGACCAGCGGGAACGAACTCCGGAGTTGGGCGACAAGCTTCTATCGGTGACCAACGTTCTGCACGAAGACCCGGCGATCCTCGATCTGGTTGACCTGCCGACGGTGTTTCCGAAGGTGTGGGGAGCCCTCGGCTGGAACATCTACTCGTACCATTCTCATCTGGATATCACGCCGCCCGCGAATCCCGACACCACGACGTGGCAGGTCGCATGGCATCAGGACAGCATGCGGGTGAACGATGAAATCGAGATTCACCCTCGACCACGGCTCTCGCTGAAAGTCGGATTCTACCTTTCGGACGTCTCGGAACCCGGACGGGGCAACACACTGATCGTGCCGGGTTCGCACCTCGACGACGAACTCGACTGTCCCGAAGATGGACTCTCGAATCCTGCTGGCGCGGAGCCACTTTGCGTCAAACCCGGCAGCGCCGTGCTGGTCGATCGTCGCATCTGGCACTCGCGCAGCCGCAACGATTCCGACATGACTCGCAAAGTGGTCTGGCTGGGCTACAGCTACCGCTGGCTGAAACCCAAAGACGACATGACTGTGTCCCATCTGCTCAACGGTGCTGACCCGATCCGCGCCCAGCTTCTGGGAGCGGGTTCGGCCAACGGCGTCTACGACCCCGTCGACAACGACGTCCCCCTGCGAAGCTGGCTCGCTGAAAACCATCCCGCCGACGCCGCCTGGACCAAGCACCCGCGCCCGCAGGCTCGACCACCATCGATGGTCCGCGGAAAAAACGCCGGCCGACAATGATGGGTATTGGGCGAGCGGCGGATGATCGTCCGCTGGCCGAGTGAATGCCGGGCAGCTAGTGCGGTTATTTCTTTGGAAGAGATTGAAAAGGTCGGACAGCGACTCGATTGCTGACGGTTTCGGAATCGGTAATCTCCGCGCATGACCATTCGTTCTGTGATCACTCCGACCGGTAATCTGATCGTCGAAACCGTTGACGATTCCGACGTTCGTCCTGCAACGTCTCAGGCGGCGACGCTCCAGGGATTGCAGACGGCGTTTGAGGATTCGTCGGCCGCGGGGCTGTTGAGTCTGGCATCGGGAAGTCTGCTGTCAGAATTGCCGGCGGAGTTTGTGTACTGGCGCGAGTTCGCTCAGCGGTTCTTTCACGAGCTGTGCGGGCTGGGCGAAGAGGAACTGCGGAAGGCTGTTGCTTCCAGCAAGGCTCGAACGGCGGGCGCTGTCGAGCCGCCGCACGAGCTGACGCTGATCGGGCTGATCGAGAACGCTCCGCCGATGCGCGGGCTGGAGTACCTGACTCCGGATGTGCTGCGAGGTTTGTGGAGCGACCTGCAGGCGATGGCGCTCGATCAGGCGGCGGCATTCAGCGACGGCCCGGCTGCTTATCTACGAAGCGTCAATCCGTTGTGGAATCTGCTGGGTCGAGTGACGTTTCACCTGGCTGAGAACAAACGCGATCCCGATCGACCGTTCGCGTTCCTGGCGACGTACACGCATCGAATGTCGGCCAAAGCGAAGTTGCAGCATCTTCCGCTGGCAGAGGCTCTGAAGCAGTACGTCGGCGAAAAGAATCAGGCAAAGCTGGCGGCACTGCTGGAGCCTGTGCAGAAAGCCGCGGCGAAGAGCGAGCTGGTTCGCGAGCTGCTGGATTCTCGTCAGCTGTTTCAGCCGCAGGCTCTGACGATCAGCCAGGCTCACCGCTTTCTGAGCAGTGTTCCGCCAATGGAAGAAGCCGGTCTCGTCGTGCGGGTGCCCGACTGGTGGAAAGCCCGGCAGTCAACGCGGCCGGAAGTGCAGGTGCGAATCGGTCAGAAGCAGGCGAGTCAGGTCGGGATGAACAGCCTGCTGGATTTTACGAGCGAACTTGCACTCGATGGTGAGCCGCTGACGAATGAAGAGCGGCAGCAGATTCTGCAGGCGACGGACGGCCTGTCCTGGCTGCGTGGTAAATGGGTCGAGGTCGATCAGGAAAAGCTTCAACAGGCGCTCGAACACTGGACTCAGGTCGAGCAGCAGTTTGCGGACGGCGTCGACTTCATTCAGGGAATGAGGATGCTGGCTGGCGTGCGTCTCGGCAAGGACGAAGCGGATGACACAACGGCTGGCTGGACGCGAGTCACGGCCGGCGACTGGCTGAACGAAACTCTGCACCAGCTGCGCGATCCATCCGGCGTCGTTGGCTGCGAACCCGGCCGAGATCTTAACGCAACGCTGCGACCTTATCAGGTCGACGGAGTCCGCTGGCTGTGGTTCATGACTCGGCTTGGTCTGGGAGCGTGCCTGGCTGACGACATGGGACTCGGGAAGACGATTCAGATTATCGATCTGCTGCTGACGCTGAAGCGCGAAGAACCTCGACAATGCAACGACAACCGGTCACAGGCAAATGGACGGACGAGTCTGCTGGTCGTGCCGGCGTCGCTGGTTGGAAACTGGAAGAGCGAGTTCGAACGCTTCGCTCCCACACTGAAAGTTCTGTACGCGCACCGTTCGGAATGTGACGCCGACACGTTAAAGCAGATCGCAAACTCGCCGAGTAAAGAGCTGGCAAAATGCGACGTCGTTGTCACCACGTACGGACTGGCTCGCCGACTGGACTGGCTGTCGACGCTGGACTGGCGGCTGATCGTGCTGGACGAAGCGCAGGCGATCAAAAACGCATCGTCGGCTCAGGCGAAGTCGATCCGCAAACTGAAATCGTCAGGACGCATCGCGCTGTCGGGGACGCCGGTCGAAAACCACCTCGGCGAGTTGTGGTCGCTGTTCGATTTCTGCTGTCCTGGTTTGCTCGGCAACGCGACACAGTTCAAGAAATTTGTGAAGGAGCTGAATAAGCGACAGGACACTCAGGCGTACGGCGGGTTGCGAAAGCTGGTCCGGCCGTACCTGCTGCGACGGCTGAAGACCGATCCGGGAATCGTTCCGGACTTGCCTGAGAAGACGGAGATGCGAGCTGAATGTGGACTCTCGAAAAAACAGGTCGCGCTTTACGAAAAGACGCTGAAGGATCTGGAAAAGCAGCTGGAGTCGAAAGATGGAATGGAACGTCGCGGACTGGTTCTCACGACGCTGATGCAGCTCAAGCAGATCTGCAACCACGCGTCGCAGTTTCTTCGCCAGGACGACTACGAACTGAAGGACAGCGGGAAGTTTCAGCGGCTGCAGCAAATCTGTCAGCCAATCGCCGAACGACAGGAACGCGTCCTTGTCTTCACGCAGTTTCAGTCGCTGACCGAGCCACTGGCAGAGTTTCTCTCCGGAGTCTTCGGCCGGCAAGGACTGGTTCTGCACGGTGGCGTCGCCGTGAAAAAACGCAAGCAGCTGGTGGCCGATTTCCAGGCCGACGACGGACCGCCGTTCTTCGTCGTCTCGGTCAAAGCCGGCGGCACGGGGCTCAACCTGACGGCCGCTTCGCACGTCGTCCATTTTGATCGCTGGTGGAATCCGGCCGTCGAGAATCAGGCGACCGACCGAGCATTCCGGATTGGCCAGAAGAGAAACGTGCTGGTTCACAAGTTCGTCTGTCGAGGGACGGTGGAAGAACGCATCGATCAGATGATCCGCGACAAGCAGGAGCTGGCTGACGAAATTCTGAGCGGGGGTGCAGAGACCATGCTGACTGAAATGAGCGACACAGAATTGCTCGACTTTGTCTCGATTGATCTGTCACGTGCGGCGAGCGAGGATTCGTAGAATCTTAAGGTGAATGATACGCGCATCTTTTGAAAGTAGCAGGCACACTCCGTGTGCCGTCTGCCCAATGTTGATTGCCGGCTACGGCACACGGAGTGTGCCTGCTACTTTGGTTGCGGCTCCGCCGCGTTGGGAAGGCGATCAGCGATTTCGGGCGAAGGACGGGTAACCTCATTTAGCGTGTGCCACTGGCTCTGCCAGTGCGGAGTGGCGTGCATCGTCGATTCCAATAAATACTGGCAAAGTCAGTGGCACATCTTTCAACGGACATTCAGCAAGGACGTCGACCATGTCATGGGGCTATGAATATCGCGAGTACGTGCCGGTTGGCGTGAGAAAATCGCAGGCCAGCAAGTTCGCACTCGAACACGCAAAGAAGCTGGGCCGTCCTGTTCAGCCAATCACGATCAATGGGCGAAACATCGCGACGACGTTCTGGGGCAAGGCCTGGTGCGACCACCTCGAAAGTTACAGCGATTATTCCAACCGATTGCCGCGAGGCCGCACGTACGCTCGCAACGGTTCGGTCGTTGATCTGAATATTTCTGCCGGTCGTGTTGACGCGATTGTGGCGGGCTCCGACGTTTACACGATCAACATTCAGATCGAAAAGTTGCAGGCTGCGAAGTGGAAGAAGCTCCGCAACGAATGTTCGGCATCCATCGACTCGTTGCTCGACCTGCTGGGCGGACGTTTTTCTGACGGCGTCATGCAGCGATTGACCGATCGCTCGAAAGGTCTTTTTCCATCGCCCAAAGAGATCTCAATGGAGTGCAGTTGTCCTGACTGGGCGGGACTCTGCAAGCATCTCGCGGCTGTGCTGTACGGTGTCGGTGCCTCGCTGGACACTCGCCCGGAACTGCTGTTCCTGCTGCGCGACGCGGATCACACCGAACTCGTCAGCGAAGCCGTATCCGCAGGGAATCTGTCGGCGGCGTTCGGCGAACCATCAACGGCGCTGGCCGGCGAAGATCTGGGAGCAATGTTCGGCATCGACCTGGACGTTTCGTCTGTCGCCACAGCTACAGAGGCCGCTCCGAAGAAACGTCGTTCGCCCGCGAAGAAAAAGTCAGTCAGCAGGAAGGCAGCCAAGGAAAAGCCCACGAGAAAGACGGTAGTGAAAAAGGCCACAAAAAAGAAAGTGGCGAAGAAGAAAGCTCCGAGGAAAAGTGCCGTCGGCAAAAAGGCCGCGACCAGCTCGACGAAGAAAAAAGCCGTTCGAAAGAAGGTCTCAGTAAAAGTGGCAAAGAAGAAGGCCACCAGGCAAGCGACTACGAAACAAAGCGTCAAAAAGAAAGCGGTAAAGAAAGCGGCCCGTCAGGAGAACGCTTCAAAGAAGAAGCCCGCGAAAAAGAAGGCCGCCAGACCTAAGAGCACGTCGAAAAAGTAGACGCTGCCCGCATGCAGGGCTCGGGACTCATGGCGTTACTTCGATGTTGTGACGTTGCTGCCTTCAGTGGCTCGAACGTTCTCGACGGCGGCTTCCAGTTTTTGTGCGACGTCGGGGTGGGCGGCAATGACGTTGTTTGATTCAGCGAGGTCGTCGGCGAGGTTGTACAACTCGTAGGGGCGTTCGAAAGGTTTACCTTTAGGAAGCTGGCGGCCGCCGGAGCCGGTGCCGAGGACCAGTTTCCAGTCTCCAACGCGGCCGGAAAACATGCCGCCGCTGGAATGGTGAATGACGATCGGGCGTTGGGTTTTTCGCGGTTGACCTTTGAGGTCCGGCAGGAAGCTGAAGCTGTCGGGAGCAGCGTTTGCTGGTTTGGGTTTTGCAAGAACTTCGGTCAGCGTCGCGAAGACGTCGGTCAGGCAGATGGTCGTTGCCGAACGACTGCTCTTGTTCACTTCGCCAGGCCAGCGGACGAAGAAGGGAACTCGGTGGCCGGCTTCCCAGATGTCGGCTTTTGTGCCTCGCAGTGGACCGTTGGCTCTGTGCCGGTCAGCTCGGAAACCTTGCACGGTTTCGTCGTCCACGTGGTCCTTCGCGGTGGGGGCGTCGAGGCGGTGCATGAACGAACCGTTGTCGCTGGTGTAAATGACGATGGTATTTTCTCGAACGCCGGCATCGTCGATTGCCTTCAGAACGCGACCGACCGTCCAGTCGACCTGAGCCACGAAGTCGCCGTATGAACCAAGCTTTGTCGTTCCTTGAAAACGCTTCGCCGGCCAGACTGGCTTGTGCGGCGCCGTCAGCGGGAAATACAGAAAGAAGGGAGCGTCGTCCTTCTTCGAGGCCTCAGAAATGAATCCGACTGCGGTGTCTGCCAGGTGATCCATGCAGCCTTCCATGTCGAAGTCGGATCCAAGTTCTCCTTTGCGAAGAAACTGCGGAAAGTTCTGTTTCTCCTGAGTCCGATCCGGCAGGCCCGTGACACGATGATTCTGGATGTAAACGTACGGAGGAAAGTCGAGCGACGCCGGGATGATCTTCGACCATCCAAACCCGAGATCGTTTGGTCCATGATCGAGCGGCTTCTGAAAGTCGATCGTCTGGTTGTTGACTCGTTGAAAGCCGAGTCCAAGGTGCCACTTGCCGACGATTCCGGTCTGATAACCTTGAGCCTTCAGGAATGACGCAATCGTCGGCCGGTCTTTCTCAATCAGCGGCGGCCCGTAACCGTCCTGAACCCCTTTTTTCAGGCGGCTTCTCCAGCAGTACCGACCGGTGAGAAGTCCATACCGGGTGGGAGTGCAAACGGCCGACGGCGTGTGAGCATCGGTAAACGTCATCCCCGAAGCCGCCAGCGCGTTGAGGTTTGGAGTCGGAATCTTCGAGTCAGGATTCAAAGCCTGCACGTCGCCATAACCCATATCGTCAGCCAGAATGACGACGACGTTTGGCGAACCGCTCCCCGCGTACAGTCGGGACACTGACAATGCAGCAAGAAACGCGAGAGTAGTTGCAGCTTTGAGGACGGTGCGTTGTTGAACGATCATGTGATGGATTTTCCAGATTAGCTTGTTGCTGACAGCGATTTTGTGGCGTAGGTCGTAGGGCCGGTTCGCACCGGCCGGTAGGAACTGGCCCTACCTGATGATTCACGGGGCCAGTGCCGGTTTCGAAAATGCTCGCCAGAATTTTGCTCGTGGTTGTTGACGAGTCTGAGCGGCGAAGGGCTTCTGATTGGTCGGGCCGTTGGGATCCGGGTATCCGACCATTCCAGCGAATGGAAGCGGATCAATCGTCTGACCAAAGACTGTGTTCAGGTCGGCGTCTTTGTCCCAGCCGACGTTGTGCAGAATGAAGTCTCGCTTCCAGCCGACGGGAAGGTCTGTCGACGTTGCCTTGAAGCGGACTTCCATTTCGTCGCCTGCTCCCAGCAACGCCTGACGATTGTCGGTTTGATCGATCAGTTCTTTGACGTCGCCATAAGTCGTCAGTCGGCCTTCCATCGGCGGCCACTGCTGATGAGTGTCGAGCTGACCGTAGTCGTAGCTTCCCGGCCCGAGTCCAGCATGCGGGACTTTCTTCGAGAAACCTCGGTAGTCCAGATCTGCGGCGAGCAGCGGTTGCTCAGTCGTGCGAACTTCGACCGGCTTTTCATCGACGGTGAAGAACGCGTCATCCCAGTAGATTTCCATCGTTGTGGCGACGCGCACTCGGTAATCGTCCGTTGGGAAAACGTCTGACAGGTCGATCGCGATCGTCTTGGTCTTGCCTCCCGGGAAGCCCATGTAAGGCTGGACTTTGACCCACTCACCCTTGGCGTTGGGAACGTGAACCGACGGCGGCTGCGTTGATTCCAGATCCGGCCGCTGTGAGATCGCAACGTTCAGTGAAGTATCCGTCGGGCGAATCCATCCAGTCAGAAACAGAGTGATGTCTTGCGGGTTGTCGAGCTGGCCGAGGTCCAGTTCCAGGAAGTGAGGCTCGGTCAGACCCTGTTTGAAGCGACGGTCGAAGCACTGCAGAAAGTCCTCGTCGCGTGCTTTGATTTTTGGCAGAACGTCTCGGCCTTTTTGGTCGACCGCGGCAATCGGTGTTTTCGGATTCTTAACTGTGTGGACTTTAAACTGCGAAATCGACGGCGGTCCGACTTTCTCGTTCGAATAAATGTCGACGTCCGCCGGATGGTCGATCGCCAGCAGTTTGACTGAGTCGAAGTACCCGATTTCCCACAGCTCTTCCGTCAGCTTCAGAACGTACTCGCCGTCTTTGGCTTTCAGTCGGTCGCCGTCGATTTTGAGATATTCCCATTCGCGCGGCGGAGCGAGGACACCTTCAGCCAGTTGCAGACCAATCGGAGCCGCCCACAAACAATCGGTGTAGAACGCAAACTTCTCGCCGTCCCACGTGTAGAGGAACGGGCACGAACCTTTCAGTTGCTGCTGCAGACAGATCGGCTGGCCGTGCTTCGGATTGACGATGTGCTCGGGAATTCCGTTCGTCCAAAGGACTCTCGCCGAATCAACCTGCTTCTGCTTACCGAGTCCGAAGTGTGTCGACCGCCCGGTCACGACCTGAGGCTGATAAGCCGCGCCCGATCGAAGTTCGAGTAGACTGCCGACCCCGTGAATGTTGACTCGTTCATTCGGTTTCTGAGCCTGTTTGGCATTCTCCGCGCGGATCGGGATGTCGATCCAGTTGTTGGCATTTCCGCCTTCGTTAATGAGAACTTCGACAGAATCCTGACACGTTAAGATCAGGTCGATGTCGCCGTCTGAGTCTACATCGGCTGTTTCACAGGCGTGGATCGGCGATTCGACTTCCAGGTCCATGACAAAGATTTCTTCAAATGCAGCATTCGGTCCACCTCGATAGAAAGCGATCTGCTTCTTGTCGAGAGTGCTGTTCCAGGCGGCGGCGTCAGTAAAGCCATCGTTGTCAAAATCGCCGATCGCAAAGTCATTAGCCCTTTGACCTTTGAAGACTGATTCTTTTGTGAATCGCGTCACGCCGGCATCTGCATTGGATGTTCCGAACCATGTAAATTGCCCCGAATTGTCCGTTTTCGTAATCCCGGTGATCGTCAAGAGATCCCATGAGAAATTCGAATCGGCGTCGACCAAAGCCACTAATTTACTTCCAAACGATACCTTCGAATCATCAGGAAACGGTTCCCATCGGAGCTGACCGTGCAGAATGTTTGTGAGCACTCCTCCGGTGGAACTCCCGAATGCCAGCACATCAATCGACACGTTGCGATCCCAGTCGACCGCGATCAGCCTGTCAACTTCTAAGGACGAGGGCGGCAGCGTTGAATACTTCGTATGGTTGGCGAAGGTTGAATCGTCGCGGTTGAGCCAGAGTGAAATTCCGGCTTCCGCAGAGACGACGAGATCCAGATCGCCGTCGTGATCGAAGTCGACGGGCAGCGCGGTGAGGACGTCTTTCACCGCTTCGAAGTCTTCGCTTTGTTCGACCGGAATCAGAATTCGCGTGCCAGCTTTCTCGCCGGTCGTAACCGGTTCATTTTTCAAGACGACGAGTCCGTCTTTTCCGTAAGCGAGGACGTCCAAATCCGCGTCGGCACACAGCAGTTTTTGACCATCAGTTGTGTGTTCGATGACGGCGGCGTCCCGGTCAAGATCGAACAGGCAGATGCCGGACAGGTTTGACGGTAGATTGGATTCGGAAAGTTTCAGCGACACGGATTCGGCCCAGGTTGGAGTTTGACCGGGCTGCTGGGACCAGACGCTGAGCTGATCAGCCTGTACCGTGACAACGTCCTGATCGTGATCCAGGTCGAAGTCCACAATGTGGACCTGCTTGACATTCTTCAGATTTCGGAACGGTGTTTCGATTGGCTCGAAGCTGACGGAAATGGCTTCGGCAAACTCCGCTTGCGGAAGTGTGTTGCTCGCGTAGAAGTCCTCGCTGAAGTCGTGAACGATGAATTCCAGCAGGTGCGGCGTGACCTTCTTTGCGTCGTTTTGAGTGGCAACTTCCGGACGCAGCATGTTGCCAACGACGATCGCGCTGCGGGTGACGGTGTTCCATTCTTCTTTAGGCAACGCGGCGAGGCCCTGGTCGATCAATTCGTGAAGATCGACGTTGGTGAATTTGGAAATGCGTTCCACGAATGGCGCGACGAGTTTCCTCGCTGCAGTCAGTGTCTCGCCGACCGTTGGATCTTTAGCGCGGGCTTGAACAGTGAGCCATTCGCGCATGACGTAAAGATTATTCGGAGCAAGCTCCCACGCTTTGGCCAGACCTTTGTTTGCCTCGGCGATGAGGACGTCGTCTCGTGAATAGCGTCCGGCGTCGAAGATTCCGAACTGGATTGCGGCGTCGGCTGGAGCCAGCTTCGCTGCTTTCTGCAGGGCCGCGACGGCGTTTGCGTGATCTTCCGTTCGAAGCGCCAGCCGCGCGGCGATCACGTGAACTTTCGGATCATCAGGAAACTGCAACAGCAGTTCGTCGACTGTCTGCCTTGCTTTTGCAAGCCCTGCGTCAAATCCGGTCGAATTGTCCGCTCGGTTGAGATTCTCCGGGGCAATCTTCAACAGACGCGTAATGGCCAGATTCTGCTGACCGAAGCGTTCCGTCGGAAGCAGTTCGATCAGTTCCTCGAAGCACGCTTCGGCTTCGTCCAGATCGTTGTTTTCAAGATGCGCGACGCCGACGTTCTTCAGCTCGGCAATTCGAGCCAGCGGAAGCGAGTTATCGGGCGGCGCAGGTGCCTCACCGGAATCATCGCCCGGCATCAGAAACAGCCCGCCAATGACGATGGCGACGACCGCGAGCACGAACAGTCCGGCCTTCGGGACAGCGGACTTCGGTTTGGATTCAGTCATGAACGACTCACAGGAACAGATGAATGAAAACGAGCGGACGACGGGCGAAAAATCTCACGCGAAGGCGCGAAGACGCGAAGAAAAGGAACCAGCGAAAGACTTCTTTCCTTAGAGGGCATCTGGAAAGTTACGCGATGTGGGCGAGGAGAATTTCGTTTTGG
>CALDJX010000104.1 GCA_937899075.1 uncultured Planctomyces sp.
CCAGCTTCGGAATCTTCAGGATCAAGCCTCGCTCCTTCGCGAATCCACCTCAGCAGCCGATGGTATCGATAGCTGCCTTCTTCGATCTTGCGGCCTCCACCGTGCGGCATTTGAGACGTGCCTTTGAGAAGAAGCAGACTTGTCACCGGTTGGGTCAGCGAGATCCGGCGACCCTTTCCGTTTTTCATCAGCGCGGCGTAATCGCTTTCGACGTCGAAGCCAAAGATGCTCAGCTTAAAGCCGTTCTGACCTTCGGCCTTGCCGTGACAGCCTCCTGAGTTGCAATGGGCTTTGGTCAGAATCGGAATGATCTCGTTGCGAAACGAAACGGGATCAGGATTCCGTTGCTTCACGACTTCGATCGGGATGTTCACGGTTTCCTGACCGAGTGTTACCGAAATCTCGGTTCGGCCCTCCGAGCGAGGTCGCACCAGCGAGTTACCCTGCACGATCGCGACCGAATCATCAGTGACAACCAGCTTGATTTCGCGAGTGACGTCGCGCCGGCCATTTTCCGTCACGACCGAAACGACGATCTGTTGCGAGGCTTCGGGACTGTCCAGCACGATTTTTGTCGGACTGACAATCAGCTCGGCCCCAACCTTGTCTGGCGAGCCAACTGTAAAAACAGCCAAAGCGAAACACGCCAGCAAGCATTGCGGGCAAGTCAGCGACTGATAGAGATCTTGAATTCGACGAGGATGCATTGGCAGCCCGGCGTTCAGAGGAGGGAAACCGTGGAGGATTCGAGGAAGGAACAGATCGATCACTTTGACCGGAAACGTCCGACACAGCAACGTCGAACCCGTATTCCGCTACCGCTCGCAGCCGGAAACGTTATCGTCCTTGCCATGTCCGAGACCGAACAGAAACTATGGTACTTTTACCTCGCAAGATGTTGTGACGGCTCGCTGTACTCAGGCATCGCCGTCGACCCGGTCAAAAGAATGGAAGTCCACAACTCGGGGAAAGGCGCGAGGTACACTCGCAGCCGGTTGCCGGTGTTGATGGTTTATTCCGAACCGCAGCCCGATCAGTCTTCAGCATTGAAACGCGAAGCCGAAGTGCGCAAGTGGAGCCGCAAGAAGAAGGAAGAGCTCGTCGATCGGAAAGCGGACGAGAACTCGTAAGCCCGCTTCAAGACATCAGGTGTCGTTGTCAGGGCTGCGACTCTGAGCGGTGCTGATCTAACGCGTTCAGCACTGATTGTGAGACTCGGCCGCCGGCTTTCAGTGTGAGTCGGCGAGTCAGCTCGCCGGTAATTTCGAAGCTGATGGTCAAGCGGTCTCGCGGAAGAACTTCTTCCATCCGGTCGGCCCACTCGATGAAGCACACGCCGTCGCCGGACATGTACTCGTCCACTCCGAGTTCCAGGAACTCGTCGATGTCGCCCAGGCGGTAGGTATCGAAATGGTAAACCGGCAGGCGGCCTTCGTACTCGTGAATGAGGACGAACGTCGGGCTGTTGACCGCTTCGCGCGGAATGTCGAGCCCCTCGGCCGCGGCCTGGACGAAGCGAGTCTTCCCGGCACCGAGGTTTCCGACGAGCGCCACCACAAGCCCCGGCTGCGCGACTGCTCCCAACGCTCGGCCGAGTTGCTGAGTCTCAGCTTCGCTGTTCAGTTCGAATGTAATTTCGGAAGGAGTTTCAGTGGTCATGATTCGCGAAGGATATCGATCGGGCAGACTTTCTCCTACGAATGCACTGCCCGGTTGTTCGGTGGCGGATCGGGAGTCGATCTTCCAGAATTCGGCCTGCTGCACCCATCCAGAACGCATCGGAAAGTCGCATCCATGAACCGTTTACTTTGCCTGACGCTGGTTGTCCTGTTCGGATCGTCGTCTGTTTTTGCTCAAAAGTCGAAAGATGAAAAGAAGCCCGCAAAGAAACCACCAGCTCCATTTCGCTGGGTGAACCCTCTGCCGAAGACCGGCTTGCCGGACGGAGTGAAACACGGCACGTTCATGAGCCCGTCGATGAAGGTCGACGTCGGGTACTGCATCTATCTGCCGCCGAGTTACGAAGACAAACCAAATGCCGACAAGCGATACCCGGTCGTCTACTACCTGCATGGTGGCCGGCCAGGGGGCGAGACCAAGTCGGTCAAGCTGACGTCGCAAATCGACAAGGCGATGCGACAGGGCGACGTCCCGGACATGGTTTACGTCTTTGTGAACGGCGGAAAAGTCAGTCACTACAACACGCCGCAGTTCGACTCGATGGGCGAAGACGTTTTTGTCAACGAGTTGATTCCGCACATCGACGCGACGTACCGAACGATCGCCAAACGAGAAAGCCGCGGGCTGGAAGGATTCTCTCAGGGTGGTCGCGGCACGACTCGGATCATGTTCAAACATCCTGACCTGTTCAGCTCGTGCGCACCCGGCGGGGCAGGGCAGGCGACGGAGAAGTCGATCTCAGAAAACAACGGTCGCGAGAATGACAATCTTGTCTTTGCCGAAGGCTATAACACCTGGGATCTGGCTCGCGAGTACGCGAAGAATCCAAAACCGTCGCTGCGAATTCTCGTCCACGTTGGCACCAAAGGGTTTAACTACGAGAACAATCTTGAGTACATGGAGTTTCTGACTTCGCTGAAGATTCCGTACGAGCGATTGATCGTCGAAGGTGTGCCTCACAGCGCCGGGCTGATTTACGAGAAGCGAGGCCTTGAGCTGATGAAGTTTCACGCGACGAATTTTGGACTGACAAAGTAGAGAACGTCTCCGCGGGCAAGTTCCGTGTTGATCGCCAACCGGCGCATCCGTGTGTTGCGGAACGCAGAGTTCGGAGAGGACTCGCAGAGGAAGGGGAGTTCTCCATATCCTCAACGGGTTCTGCTCGGCGGCCTCTGCGTTCAAAAAAAGTCAGCCTGAACGGTCTTGTCTACTCTTTCTTGAGAATTCGAAGCGGTTTGCATAATGACGGAGAAACATGATCCGGCGACGTTTGGAGTCGCTCCGGATGCTGGTCAAGCGGCTGAAGCGTTTGTTGAGCTGCTCAAAGTCATCGCGAAGCTGCGGTCTCCGGAGGGGTGTCCGTGGGACCGGCAGCAGACTCTGGCCACGATCAAACCGTACACGTTGGAAGAAACGTACGAACTGCTTGAAGCGATCGACTCGGACGACAATGCCGCGATCTGTGAAGAGCTCGGCGATGTGTTGCTGCAGGTCGTGCTGGATGCTCAGATCGCCAAAGATGAACAGCGGTTTGACATCCTGTCCGTGATGGACGGCATCACGAAGAAGATGGTCGATCGGCATCCGCATGTTTTCGGAGACGCCGTCGCTGAGAACGCCGAAGAGGTTTCGCAGCACTGGGACAGGGCGAAACGCAAAGAGAAAAGCGAACGCGAGTCAGTGCTCGACGGCATTCCCGTCGAATTGCCGAGTCTCGCCAAAGCCGCACGCGTCACCAAAAAGGCGGCTCGCGTCGGCTACGACTTTCCTCATCGAGCGATGCTGTTCGACAAGCTGAACGAAGAGGTCGCGGAACTGGCTGATGAATTGTTCGAAGACGGGATCGTTCCGGACATCGCCGCCAGCGTTGACGGCCCTCGAACGGAAGACGAGCCCGTTGACGACGACGCCCGGCAGGAACGGATCGAAGGCGAACTCGGCGATGTCCTCTTCGTGATTGCGAACATCGCACGGCGCTGGCAGGTCAACCCGGAGGAAGCTCTGAGGAAAAGTAACGCGAAGTTTGAGCGGCGGTTTCGGTACATCGAGACTCGCTTGCGCGAACAAGGTCTGGACATCCGGGACGCCACCATTCACCAGATGGAAGAGCTTTACCAGGAAGGCAAACGCCAGGAACGCGAACCCGCCGACGGGGCTGTGTGAGGGTTCCTGAATCGCTCTTTCTCCAGATCCGGACTGGAGTTAGACTCGCCGCACTTCGCCGGGAGGTGCTGCGCGCGGACTCGGACAAGCGGTCCGCTCAGGGATTTGAGCGGTTAGAAACGGGCACAGCCCGCGAGTATCGAAAGGATTCGAACATGGCCTTTGAGGCTTTGCGGTTCATTCACGCAGCCGGCGTGCTGGCAGATCACCAGGTTCGAGACACTGGTCCGTGCGGCAACGAAGTCCGGTCAAAGCTGATCGACGCGACACTGACTTCGTTCGAACGGATTGTCGAAGCCTGCGTCGACAACGAGGTTGATTTCCTGCTCCTGACTGGCGACACGTTCGACGAGTCTGACCGCAGCCTGCGAGCTCGCGTCGTCCTTCGCGAAGGTTTCGAGTGCCTTGAGGAAGCGGGCATCGACGTGTTCGTTGTGTCCGGACCGCAAGATTCGCAGGATGCCTGGGCGGCGTTCAGAGACCTGCCAGACAACGTCAGTCTGTTTGTTCCGGAAGTCGACGAGCCCACGGCGATCATGCGGAACGGCAATGTCGTGGCAACTTTGCAGGCGTGTCGCGGCCGGTCAGCCGGCAACGCCGTTCAGCAGGATGAAACGACTTCGATGGGGCAGTCGCGGATCGGCCCATTCCGCATTGGCATCATCCCGCCCTTCGCTTCGTCGGGTGTGACGCCTGACAAGTCAGTTATCGAGACCTGGCTATCGAGTCACCGCGTTGACTATCTCGCCGTGCCTTTGCCGTTTGCTCGAACGACGATCACCAGAATGGAGCAGATTGCTCACGGTCCCGGACCGGCGACTTCGATGACTCGTTCGGACTGCGGACCCGTCGGATGTTCGCTGGTGACCGTCGAAGCTCGATCCACCATCAAGACCGAGAGAATTGTCACGTCACCCGTGCGGCGCGAAACGATCAAAATTACGATTGGTGAAACTGCGACGTGGGATCAGCTCATGTCAGCGATGCGGGGATACGTCGAGTCTTTACCTGACCTCGAACGGGCGTCCGTGCTGATTCTCAACTGGGAGCTGACCGGAAACGGATCTTTGTATCAATCATTGCAGGACGAATCGGCGGAGAACGAGCTGTTCGAATTGCTTGAAGTGGATTCATCGATGGCGGACGGCCAGCACATGATTCACAGTCTGACGCTGCGACCGGAGCCAGCTGCTGCAACATCCGAGCGATCAGATAGCTCCGACGAGATCGACCACAACGACGACTCGCCCGAAAGCGAAGACAGCAATCCGTTGCTGACGAGTTTCCTCGGACGGATTGACCGCGAACACTCCATCGCTGGCCGAGTTGTTCGAAGACTGAAATCAAACGACGAAGAATCGACCGGCCCGTGGCTGAATCGGCTCGAAGCGCTGGCCGGGCGAGTTTCACAGACGGCAGTCGCGGAGCGAAGTCGCGGCTTAGGAACAGAATGGTTCGACGCCGAGGCCGATTTCGATGAGCAATAAGGACTTGCAGGCTGGGTCGAGACCCGGCAATTACATAACACCCCAAGCTGGGTCGAGACCCAGCCTGCCAGGATACGCGATCAGCGTTATCGCTCACTGCGTTATTACTTATGCCGGGGTTGCCCGGTTGGATTGGAAGACGCCGAACGCTGACTCTCGATCGAAAAATTCCTGAGAAGAATCAGACAACGGCGGTTCCGGGTTTCAGGAGGAAACCGGATGAAACTTGAACGGATTCATATTGAACGATTCGGTGCCTGGCAGAACCTTGAACTGCCAGTCGACTCCGAAGGAATCAGCGTTTACTACGGCCCGAACGAAGCCGGCAAATCAACGCTCATGAAATTCGTGCGTGGAGTGCTTTACGGCTTCCGCAAAGGCGAATCCGGTCGGCCGGCAAACGACGACGGAACTCGGCCGTGGGGCGGATCGCTCCAGATTCGGCACGATCACGAGTCATGGATGATCCGCCGGTCTGGGCAAGGCGACTCGCGAGGACTGGTCACTTCCAGGCTGGTTGAAACCGACGAGGGTGAGCAATCGGGACACGCGTCGCACGATGGATCGGAACTTGTTTCGAATCTCGTGTCGGATGTCAGCGAGTCTGTCTACGAAAATATTTTCGCGATCGGCCTGTACGAACTGCAGGAACTCGCGACGCTCGAGTCGAAGGAAGTCGCCGAGCACATTTACTCGTTGTCGCTGGGGCTCGACGGTCAGCAACTTTTGAGGCTGATCGAGGATGTTCGGCAGGAATGCAACGAGCTGCTGAATGTCGAAACCGGCAAGGGCAAGCTGGCCGAGTTGTACGAAACCGTCGCGAAGATCGACGCTCAGCTGGAGCAAAAGACTGGCCTTCGACGAAAGCACGTTCAGCTTTGTGATGAGCAGGAGCGTTGGGAAGAATCGATCGTCGAGTTCAAACAGCGGCAGCAGGGGCTCGAACATCAGCTCAACGGCCATGAATACATGGAGCAGGTTCACGAGCCGTGGCAGAAGGTCCAGGTGCTGCAGAAGAAGCTCGACAAGCTTCCGAATCTACCAGACTTCCCTGCCAACGGGCTGACCGATCTGCAGAACATCGAGCAGGAACTGGCGTCGATTCGTGGTCGCCGCAACGCTCTGCTGACCGAAGCTCGACAACTTGTCGAACAGCGAAAACAGATTGAGATCGATCCGCTGTTTCATCGCTACGGACCTGCGCTGCAGGCGTTCGTCGATCAACGTGACTGGATTGCCGAAGTCCAGGAGTTCGTCGACGAGACCGACGAAAAGAGTGACGAACTTCGCGATCAACTGACCGAACGTCTGCAGGAAATTGGACCTGAGTGGACTGAAGATCGACTTCGGTCCGTCGACACGTCGCACCTCGCAGGCAATTGCCTCACGAACCGGGCAAGAGACTTTCGCGAATTGAGCGGTCGCAGTCAGAAGCTGCGAGACCGTTACCGCAAGCTGTCGAAGAAGTTTCATCGCCGACAGGAAAAGCTGACTGAAGCCCGTGAGAACTATCCCGGTGCGACGATCGCGCAGGCGATTGAGCAGACCAAAGTTGAACTCACCAGACTCGAAGATCTCAGCCGCCTGCGGATTCGAGAGACCGAGTTAACGCAACGTCGAATTGGTCTGGCGAATCAACTCAACCGATTGCAGCTTCATTCAGCATTGCCTCAGTGGGTGAATGCTGTCTTTCTTGCTTTGGGAATTGCGGGGCTGTCTCTGGGAGCGATTGGGTTCGTCACGGGCGTCACGTCTAACGGCTTCGCGGGGATCACTTACGCTTTGTTAGGCGCGTTCTGCACGGGGACTCCGTTCGCTCTGAAGCGTCATTTCGAAAGTGAGTTCGAACGCAAGAAACTGTTGCTCAAAGACGAAATTCACGAACAGAAACTCCGCATCAAAGAAACGCGAGAGGCGATTTCGTGTATTGCTCCGTCAGTTGCCAAACTGCGGCGTGAAAAGCCGATCGATGAAACGTCAAACGACGAAACCACAGAGTCGCATCCGCTGTCGCAGACACAGGCGGCAGGACTGGTCGCATCACAGGCATCGGCCCACGGAACATCGTCAACCAGAACTGAGTGGCACGACGACGACGACAAACTCGCCACCGCCCCGAGTAAAACAGAAAGCATTGCCGACATGATGGCACGCGTTTCGGCCGTGCATCTGGCGAATAGTGAGGAGTCGACCGTTCCGGTTTCGCCGACGCCCGTGAATCGTGTGACGTTGTTAGAAGAGAAAACAAGTGCCGCAGACACGGACGATGCCGGCGATCAGGGAGCCCGGCCGTCGTGGCTCTCCGAAGCTGATCTGTTGAGGCAGAGTCTGGAACGACTGCGCGAACTGGAGTTGCTTGAGCAGATCGAAGAATGGGTCGCGAAGACTCGCCCGGAACTTGTCGAAATGCGACATCGGTTGCGGGATGTTCAACGCGATTACGGAGCGGCACGGCAGGACTGGTGCAGCCATTTGGTCGAGCAGGGGTTGGAAGAAACCGTCGACATCGACGAAGCAATCTGGCACCGTGATCAGGTTGGCCGAGCGGCGATGATTCTGCAGCGGATCGACGCGCTGGACGAAGACACTCAGATGTCCCGTCGCATGATGGAACGATTCCGAAAACGTGTCGAAGAATTCGGGCACCGTTTGCAACAGTGGAAAGTCGACTACTCCGATCCCGTTCCGGTGCTTGACCACTGGGCTCAGGTTCTGACGAGCATTTCGGAATTGAATCAGCAACGTCGTCAGTGCAAACGCGAAGCTCGGCAGCGTCGACTGGAAGCGTCGAAGTTCCGCGACCGCATTCGCCGGCTGGAATCTCAACGCGACGCGATTCTTGTCCGCGGCGGAGCGGTATCACGCGAGGAATTTCAGGATCGTGCGTCGTTGCTTGAACGGCGTTTTGAACTTGAAGAGCTTCTTGACCGAGCGAAACAGGAACTGGCGACAGCAGCGTCCGGTCAGTCAACGATGGCGATCGTGGAGAGCGATCTCGAAAACTACGATCCCGAACACAACGCAAGTTGCATCGAGACGATCCGGAGCGAACTCGACGATCTGGAGATCGATATCGAAGACGCGTTCGAGAATCTCGGACGGTTCAAACGCGAAATTGAACTGCTCGAAAATGACCGCAGCGGAGCAGAACTGAGGTTCGAGCGCGAGCAACAACTTTCAGAACTCACATCACTGGCCGAAGAATGGTTTGCTCTGGCGTGGTCGGTGAATTCTCTGGAAGAGTTGCGGATCGAGTTTGAGCAGAGTCACCAGCCGCCGATCCTGGCGAGGGCCAAAGAGTACCTGAGTCGGCTCAGTGGCGAGCGGTACGACAATATCTGGACTCCGATGGGCGAGCGCACGCTGTGCGTCGACGATGCGGACGGCAACACCCTGCGGATCGAACATCTCAGCGGCGGCACCCGAGAGCAGCTCTTCCTGGCAATCCGCCTGGCGATGATTGAACACTTCTCGAACCTGGGAGTCGAACTGCCGATCGTGCTGGACGATATTCTGGTTAACTTCGACGAGCAGCGAACTCGAGCGGCGATCGAAGAATTGAAGCGGCAAACTGACGACAACCAGCAGGTTCTGTTCTTCACGTGTCATCAACATCTGGCGGAAATGTTTCGTCAGCGAGGTGTCAGCACCGTCATGCTTCCCGACCGCCGAGCGCTCAACGATGAGCTGAAGGCCGGGTAGAGGCAGATGAAAGCGCAAACCTGCGTGTGCCACTGGCTCTGCCAGTGCGATTTTTTACGGGTCGGCGAATCGGAGAAAGCACTGGCAGAGCCAGTGGCACACATTTCAACGAATTGCAGATATGACCGCTGAAGCAAATTCAAAATCCTCGCCAACGTCTGGTCCACGACGTCAGGAACTCGTACTCATGGGGACGGGGACGAGCACCGGCGTCCCGATGATCGGCTGCGACTGCGATGTTTGTCGATCGCCGAACCCTCGTAACAAAAGAATGCGAACCGGCGTCGCCGTTCACGCACCCGGCGGCACGTTTCTGATTGATACGTCTCCTGAGTTGCGACTTCAGCTACTGCGAGAGCAGATTCCGGTGGCCCATGCAGTGATCTTCACGCATGGGCATGTTGACCATCTTTACGGACTCGACGATACGCGGTTGTTTCCGCACAAGTTGGGATATCCGCTGCCGATCTATCTGGAAGAGCCGACCGAAGCCACGATGCGAAATGCGTTCGGCTACGCATTTCGTAAGCGACCGCCCGAAGCAAAAGGCTGGTCGATTCCGCAGTTTGAGCTGCATCGAATTGGCGAAGAGCCTTTCGAGTTGCTTGGTCAAACGGTTCAACCCATCCGGCTATTGCATGGCCGCATGCCTGTGCTCGGCTTTCGCATCAACGATGTGGCGTTCTGCACGGACGTCAGCACGATACCCGAACAAAGCTGGTCGAAACTCGAAGGTCTGGACGTTCTGATCCTCGACGCGTTGCGCGACAAGCCGCACCCGACTCATTTTTCGATCGACCAGGCACTGGAAGTTGTCGATCGGCTGAAGCCAAAACAAACATGGCTGACGCACATCTCGCACTCGCTGGAGCACGAAGCGACAAACGCTCGACTGCCGGCGAACGTGCAGCTTGCCTACGACGGACTTCGGATTCCGTTTTGATCGCACGTGAGTGCGAGCGCAAAGAAACAGGGCGACGCACAAAATGCACGTCGCCCTGTTGAATTCTGCTGATTAAATGTGCGGAGATATTCCGCCTGCCGTTAGTAGTAAACCAGGTCGACGATGCGGCCAGGGATCAAGCGAATTCGTTGAGTACCGAGACTTCCCAGGTTCTGCTCGACCGTCGTTTCGAAGACTCGACCGTATCGTTTCTCGAAGACGGTCTGCTCTCGAATGAGTTCGAACTTGACGTCGTAAATGTTCGGCACCGTTGTCAGCAGCGGGTCTGACTCGAAGTGCCACACGCCATCGTCGCCTCGGAAACCTTCCAGAGGTTTGAAATAGTTATACATGTCCCGAGCCGTGACTTTGATTTTGACATCCGAAGCGAGGCCAGCTCGAAGAGTGTCAATGACTTCGACATCGAGCATGCCGATGCGAGGATGCTTGTCCCAGTCGATCATTCGAGTCGGACGCATGTAGGTCTTGCCAAGCGTTCCCGGCGGACGTGCTCCGGTGTCGGAGTATCCGTAGACGGTTGAAACCGAAGACGGCGGGTTGATCGGACCTGCTGGAACCGGTTGTGGCGGTGCCTGCACGTAAGGAGTGACTCCCTGTGGAACCTGCTGAATCGGCAACGCCGGACCGGCGTAAGCAGGCATCGGCTGAGCCGGACCGTACTGTGGAGCAGCGTACTGCTGCTGCATTGGCATTCCTTGTGGTGCTGCCATTTGCGGAGCGAATCCCGGTTGCATTCCGGCCTGTGGAGCGGCAAATGGCTGCTGTCCAGGCTGCAGCGGAACGATCTGCTGAGGTGCGTTTGCGAATGGAGCAGCTCCGCCCTGACCGTTGAAAACGCCAGGATCGGCGGGCACTGCAGGCTGGTTTGGGTTGGTCCCCTGTCCAACCTGATACTGCTGCAACTGAATTCCGTTTTGATATCCATTCGGGTAACCGACCTGGCCCGGATGAGCCTGCATCGGCATGGCCTGCTGAGCAGGGGCAGTTTGATACGGAACAGACTGCATCGGGGCAGCGTTGTGTGTTGATGAAAGGGCGTCTGGATGAACCCATCGCGGCGCCGGAGCGGCGATCGCGATCACCGGAACAGTGCCTGGTGGACGAGCCCACTTTGGAACCGGATCGGGCGGCCCCGCCGGAGCGGACGGTGCAACTGCCCGTGCAGAAACTGGAACAAAGCCCTGTACTGGCGCGACGGGTGCTCCGTACGCAGCCCAGTATCCAGCCGGTGCTCGATGGGCGAACCCGCCGGATGAACCACCCGAGGAACCTCCAGACGATCCGCCTGAACTGCCTCCGGATGACCCACCTGAACTGCCGCCGCTTGAACCACCGAAGCCCAGGCTGATCGTGAATCCGCCAGATGAACCACCGCTGGAACCTCCGGACGAACCCCCACTGGAGCCGCCGCTTGATCCACCCAGGGCACCAAACAGGTCGAGCGCGTAGCTCGGCGTGGTGTCGAACCCGACGATCGCAGCTGCAACTGTCGCTGCTGCGGCGAGTTTTCTTCCGTTGAACCTGACCATTCTGACGATACTCCCCTGAGACTATTCCTCTGAATCGATAAACAGGTTTGCTGGCGATTGAGCAGGCAGCTCACTTCGCGCAGGCATATCCTGTGTGAATCTCTTAACGAACGTAGCATGGGGCGAGGTGATCTCAGGCAGTTGCCGGTTCCAGCGTGACGTTTTCTCGCAGACAAAACGCCACGGGATGCGATTCTCAGCAGATCACAACTCACGTGACACGCCCGCACGAAACGTTCAAACCGGACGAACCGTTGGTGAGCTCTTGCCGCACCTTCGATCTGAATTGAGACATCGCTCCGCCATTGTTCACCGAGTGGCTACGTTGCCATACTCAGAGGCAAATGTCGCTGGCATTTTTGCCAGTCTTTCCAGGAACGCGTGGAGACAGCATGGTTTTTCTGATCGCCGCGTGTTTCGGCTCTGCACTGCTTGTATCGATTGTGGCGACGCGGATTGTCCGGCACCTGGCGCCAAAGCTGGGACTGATCGATCAGCCGGCCGCTCGCAAAGTTCATGTCACGCCGACGCCGCTCGGCGGAGGGATTGGAATCTGGCTGGGCGTCGTGATTCCGATCGCGGCTGCGCATCTCATCGTCTGGTTGATTGCTCGGCAGGACCAGCCACCGGAATGGCTGCCGGAAGAATTTCGTCCTCATTTGAGCGGCATGTTGGAACAGGCCGGCCGGCTGTGGGGCATCATTGCTGGCGGAACAGTTCTGTCCGTCATGGGACTGATCGACGACCGGAAGAACCTGCCGTGGCAACCGCGGCTGGTGATTCAGATTCTGGTTGCCTGTGCTCTGGCGTCGAGCGGTGTGCGAGCGACTGTGTTTGCACCCTGGCCCTGGCTTGGATTCGTGATTGCCGTCGGCTGGATGCTCGTGCTGATAAACTCGATCAACTTTCTGGACAACATGGACGGCCTTACCGGAGGCATCGGTCTGATCGCGTCGCTGATGTTTGCAGTCATCATGCTGACGGCTCTTAACGAGCCTCGCTGGTTCGTCGCCTCGGTGCTGCTGATTCTGGCAGGGTCGCTAACCGGATTCCTCTGGTGGAACTGGTCGCCGGCCAGCATCTTCATGGGCGACACCGGTAGCTACTTTGTCGGATTGATGCTCGCCTCGATGACGATCGTCGGAACGTTTTACGAGGAGTCGCCAACGATCGGTCGGCACGTGATGCTGGCTCCGTTGTGCGTGCTGGCCGTTCCGCTTTACGACTTTACCAGCGTGATGCTGATTCGGCTGAAGGAAGGCCGCAGTCCGTTCAGCCCGGACAAAAGCCACTTCTCCCACCGGTTGGTCGAACTCGGATTACAGCCGCGGAACGCGGTGCTGACTGTTCACCTGGCAACTCTGACAACCGGCATCGGCGGGCTGCTACTTTACAAAGTGCCCGACTGGTCGTCTGCGGTGATCGTGCTGGGCCTCATCGCGTGCGTGTTGTTTATTGTGGCGATTCTCGAAACAGCCGGTCGAGCCAAACGCGACGATGAAACGCGATGGTGAAACGCGATGAGCACCCCCATTGACAGAGGATGCTCATAAGCGGTGTTCCGTTAATTCAGCGACTTTTTCAGACAGCGACCGTTTCAGCAACCACGGTGTCGGTTGCCGCTGGTCGTGAATGTGTCAGCAGAAAATCGTTGATCCGCACTTCGCCGTTAGTCGGTTCGAGGAACGATTCAAAGAGCTGGACGATGACGCCTTGAAATCGGTCACGGCAGACGGCGTAGAAGTTGTGCTTACCGTCTCGGCGAACCGTCAGGATTCCGGCCTGCTTGAGCAACGCCAGGTGATGGCTGACGGCTGGCTGGCTCTGGTCGAGACGTTTACAGAATTCGGTAACGTTGAGTTCTGTTTCGTTCAGCAGGAAAAACACGATCCGAAGCCGGTTCGGATCCGACAGCATTTTGCAGAGATGCGCGAGTTCCGCTCGGAATTCGGTGGATGACTCAAGGCTGTTGTCAGCGGTCTCTGACGAGGTGTTCGATTGTTCGAGTGTAGCGATCATAGTTCGCTCCATTGATGGCAGATTTTGGTCGTTTGCTGCCTCGAGTTCAGAACCAACGGTTGCAGCCTCGGCAGCGACGGAAGGGAACTTAGCCGTCGCATCAAAATGCAGACAGGCGTTTTGTCGTTAACCTTTCCTTGTTTTGCGTCAATGCAATAACAAAGAAACCGTAGAAACTATCACGTTTTCGCGAAAACGCAGCAGACGCGACACACGGAACGTGCGAATTCGCTGCCCCGACGTACCTCGAAATCTACGGCGTGGCACCGGCAGTTCTGCAACACTTCACGCCTGCAGATCGTCTGGCGTGATCGATCCGTCGTGCAGCGAGGATGCTACAAGGGCACCGTCAATGCCCGCTTCGCGAAGCGTCGCCAGATCGGCAGACGAGCGGACGCCGCCGCCTGTGATCAGTTTCAGCTTCCGAGCGAAATCCTTCAGCTCCTGGCTAATTTCCAGAGTCGTCGGTCCGGAGGCGACTCCAACTGAGGCAAGATCAAGGACGATCAACTCTCGGATTCCGCATTCGATGACGGCGCATCCGATGTCGACAGGATCGTCGCTCAACACGTCGTCGAGTTTTCTGATCGATCGACCGTTCTTCAGGTCCAGGCTGAAGATGACTCGTTCGGGGCCGAACTTGTGGAGCATCATTTCCAGAGTCGCCAACGATGGCCATGTTTCAAGACCGGCGATGACCTTCGACGCTCCGGCCATCAGCGACGCTTCGGCATCGAACGCGTTTCGCAGGCCCGAGTCGATCAGCAGTTCGAATCCGTCGTCCTTAAGCGTTTCGTAAATTTCGAAGTTTGGTTCGGCATGCAGGATCGCATCCAGATCGGCGACGTACAAAGTCGAAAGTCCAAACTGGTTTCGGAAGGCGTTTGCGATAGCAAGCGGTTCGGCAGAATCGCAGAGGCAGCTTTCGATCGGTCGGTACTCAGAGCGTTGTCCGGCAACGCCGCGGACCACAACGGAGTTCAGAATGTCGATGACTGGAATAATGCGCATGGAATTCTTCCGAGAGTGACGGCTCAATCAAACAGGTCGAACTCGGACTACTTCCACGATTTGATGTGCGACGTCAACTGTCTTTCGGGGCTGGCCCAGATTCGATGAAGTTGTGCGCTGACCGGTCCAGGCGGATCGTGCGCTGCGACTCGGCCGAGGTATTGCGTGAGCGTCGAATGAGCCGCGTCAGGGCCGTGCAACAGAAAATGTACCCAGGCCCACGACTCGCGATAGTTGCGAGCGGTCATCGCCGATTGGTCGCGAACGGCTTCCAGCTTCGTGAGGTTTGGACGCCACGTCAGGATCAGTCGAGCATCCAGCTTCGTTCGACTCAGGTGTGGGTTCCCGGAAATCCGGTTCTCTCTTGCGACTTCGAAGTACTCGGCCAGGCCCTCGTCGAGCCACAGCGGAACGAACGGCAGTGACGAGTGCAGAATCGCATGCGTTGTTTCGTGCCGCAGGTCCGTCATCACTTCGGCGTGAAGGTAGGTATAGACGCTGCCGTGGGTTTCGGACTGGATAAACAGCGCTCGCCGGTCTTTTCCGTCGGGAGCCACGCGAGCGATGAATTCCTGATAGCTGCGCCGTGACTGAAACACGTTGATCACGATCGGCTTCTGATTCACTCTCAATCCAAGAGTCGCCGCGATGTCCGACTCGTGCTGCGGCAACGCCTGCATGAAGTCGCTGAGCACTTTCGATTGTAGGATTGGAACCTCTGATCGCATCTGAAAGCGACCAGTCACCTGACGATCGATCCACGAATCGGACGATTCGGCGAACGGGGACATCGCCATCACGAGCAATGCGGCGACGCAGATAATTCGTCTGGGAGAGATCATTGAGGTCACGCTTGGCAGTCAGCGCAAAAGAAACGACCACCTGCTGCGTCGAAGGCGCGGCAGATGGTCGAGTTGAATCTTGTCGGCTCGCCTTTAAATGGGCGGTCTCGCCTAGATGAGCAATGCCGTTTTGCGAACTCTTGAGTTCGGTAAGTCGGCGAACGCACATCCTCGGAGTAATCAATCTCAGATCACGCCGCCGTGGGTTCGGTATGGAGTCGCCAGGTCAGGCAGCTCCAAGCCCCAGACGCGTTCCCAGATACCGTTGATATGGCGGTAACCTTCCGACACGTAGATGAGCTGTCGGGTCCGAGTGTCGGCTGATGACGAGTAAATCGGGACAACGCAGCCGATTTGTACGGCACAGAGCACTGCCAGAATGGACGAAAGGACGATCTTTCGCATGGAAACTCCTCCGTGAGTCGGCGGCTGCGTCCGGCAGTT
>CALDJX010000105.1 GCA_937899075.1 uncultured Planctomyces sp.
GATCAATCGGCATGATGTCCAGGACGGCGCCGAAGGTCTGGGGCCGATGGGCGGCAACGAACTGCACGCTCGCTATGAATTTTCACGCGGAGTCGTCGGATACTTTGACTCGATCGCCAACGACGGAACGAAGAGCGTCGGGTTCGGTTTGCAGCTCGTCGGCAGCGAGGGCATCGTCACCATTCAGTGCGACAAACATCCGTTGGCATGGCTGTGTCCGGGGAACCCGTTTCAGCCGACAACGGAGCCTCGACCCTGGATACCGATTTCGACGGCAGGCGTTGGTCAGCCGGAACCTCGCGACGATCTGTCCGAAATGGTCAGCCATCACGGAGCACCTGCTCACGACCTGGTCATGTCGATTCGCGAAGATCGACAGCCGATCTGCAATCTTGCTGAAGGAGCATTGACTGTCGAAATGGTCTGCGCCGTGTTCGAGTCGCACCGCCTCGGAAGTCAGGCGGTGCCGTTTCCACTGAAGGAGCGTGAGAACTCGCTCAAGAATCTGTAACCTTCGCACATCCAGTTTGGATTTTGACGACACATCACTCGTTGCCTGAATGAGAACCTCAATGAGAATTCACCTGCTGACTTATGTATTGACCTTGTCCGCGTTGGTTGGCTCTGGCCTGACAACGGATTCCACGTCGGCTGCCGAACCGTTGCGACTGGCCAGCGTGTTTACCGACAACGCCGTACTGCAACGCGGTCAGGCCGTTCCAGTCTGGGGCAAAGGTGAACCCGGGCAAATGGTGGTTGTCGCGTTCTCTGGTCAGGAAAAATCGGTCAAGGTCGACAAGGGTGGTCGATGGATGACTCGCCTTGATGCGCTGACCGCGTCTGCCAAGGGGCAGGCACTGACCGCAACGGCTGACGGCGAAGTCGTGGCGATCAGCAACGTGCTCATCGGCGAAGTCTGGGTTTGCAGCGGCCAGTCGAACATGGCTTTCGGTCTGGGCGGATCAGTGAATGGCAAAGCAACGATCGACGCGGCCGGTGACGATCAGTTGAGACTGTTTAATGCACGAGCTCAGGCGACGGACGAACTTCAGGAGAGTATCGGTGGAAGTTGGGCCGTGGATTCGCCGCAGTCGGCCGGAAGTTTCTCCGCCGTTGGCTATTACTTCGGAAAGGCGTTGCGAAAGAAACTGGGAGTACCGGTCGGCTTGATCAAGTCAGCAGTCGGCGGCACCGTTGCGGAAGCATGGACCGCTCGCGAAGAGTTGGAGAAGAATCCAACTCTGAAGCCGATGCTTGATCAGCAACAGCAAAGGCTTGATGCGTATCCAAAATCGCTGGCGGCTTACAAAGCGATCGAGGCACAAGTCCTTCAGAAGTACGAAGCGGCCGTTAAGAAAGCAAAGGCTGACGGAGCTCGCGCACCGCGGAAACCTCAGCCGCCTGCTCATCCGTCGGCCAATAAGAACCGACCGATCGGGCTTTACAACGGATCAATCGCTCCGCTGCAGCCTTACGCGATCAAAGGTGCGATCTGGTACCAGGGCGAGTCAAATTCTTCTCGCGGCGAACAGTATCGAACTCTGTTTCCAGCAATGATTTCAAGCTGGCGTCGAGCCTGGGGACAGGGCGACTTTCCGTTCCTTTTCGTGCAGATCACGCCGCATCAGGGAATGACTCCGGAAGTGCGAGAAGCTCAACGCGTCACCACCGAAACGACTCAGAACACGGCGATGGCAGTCACAACGGACATTGGCCACCCGACCGACATCCATCCAAAACAGAAGCAGCCGATCGGTGAGCGACTGGCACTGGCGGCTCGTGCGTTGGCTTATGAAGAGGACATTGAATTCTCCGGACCGACTTACGACTCGATGAGCGTTGACGGCAACCGCGTCATCGTCAACTTCAAACATCTCGGCGGTGGACTGGTTGCTGAAGGGGGCGAGCTGAAAGGTTTCGTCGTCTATGGCAAAGATAAAGAAGCGGTCGGCACCGCGAAGATCGAGGGCAACACGATTGTCGTATCGAGCGATGAAATTTCGGACCCCGTCGGCGTGCGATACGGCTGGGCCAACGTGCCCGACGTCAATCTTTACAACAAAGCGGGGCTGCCGGCGTCACCGTTCAAAATAGATGGAGCCTACGAGCCGGAATCCGGCTTCGAGTCTTTGTTGACCGGTCACGACGTGACAGGCTGGCGATACAAAGACGGCCCGGCGTTTGACGGAATGAAGAGCGCGAGCGATGGCCGATACACCGGCCGCGATGGCAAGATCGTCGTCAATCCAGGCAAGGGTCTGGCTCAGTTATGGACGACTCGTGAGTTCGCGAAAGACTTTCATTTGAAACTTGAGTTCCGCGCGGGCGTCAACGCCGACAGCGGGATTTTCCTCCGCAAGCCGCAGCTCCAGTGTCGTGATTACTTCGTCGCCGGTCCGTACACGGAACTGAAGAACTATCGCCCGCAGGATTGGAATCTGATTGAAGTCATCGTGAAAGGTGACGTCGCGACATGCACTTGCAACGGTGAATTGCTGGACTTCCCGAAGACTCTGCCGCCCACAGGCCCGATCGGTCTGGAAGCCGATCGAGGTCAGATGGAATACCGACGAATTCGAATTCGCGAGGCGAAGTGACAGCGCCGCGTAAATTCGTTTTGAATCGATGAGCTAATAAAGGTGTTGTTTGACGCTGGTCTCGTTTGCTCAATCAGGCGATGGAGTTTTTGAACTAATGAAGTGTTGTTGTTTAGCGGCTGTGCTTTTCCTCGTCTGTCTTGTTGGTGATTCGGCCTTTGCCGCTGATGAGCTGGTGAGTTTTAATCGGGATATCAGGCCGATTCTGGCGAAGAATTGCTTTGCCTGTCACGGGCCTGATGAGGGGGCTCGTGAGGCCGGGTTGCGGTTGGACACGGCCGCGGGGGCAACGGCGGGTCGCGATGGACGTCGTGCTTTGGTGCCTGGCCAGCCGAGTGATAGTGAGCTCGTGGCTCGGGTTGAAAGTGACGATCCCGACGTGGTGATGCCGCCAGCTGACAGCGGGCACGAGTTGTCTGCCGAAGAGAAGACATTGTTGCGGCGATGGATCTCGGAAGGTGGCGAGTACAAAGTTCATTGGTCATTCACTCAGCCGATGAAGATTGAACTGCCGACCGTGAAGCAGGACGCATGGCCAAAGCACGCGATTGATCATTTCGTGCTGGCGAAGCTGGAATTGCAGAAGTTGACTCCGTCGGCACAGGCTGACCGATACCGGCTGATTCGGCGAGTGTCGCTGGATCTGACCGGTCTGCCACCGACTCCCGAAGAAGCGGACGCCTTCGTTGCGGATTCCAGTGATGAGGCGTTTGGGAGAGTTGTCGATCGGCTGCTCGCATCAGAGGCGTACGGTGAGCGTTGGGCGAGGATGTGGCTGGATCTGGCTCGCTATGCCGACACGAAAGGGTACGAAAAAGATCGGCATCGGGATGTCTGGAAGTTTCGTGACTGGGTGATTCTCGCTCTGAATCGAGATTTGCCTTATGACCAGTTTACGATCGAGCAACTGGCTGGCGACCTGCTGCCTGACGCGTCGAACGAGCAGATTCTGGCGACGGCCTTTCATCGAAACACGATGACGAACGACGAGGGCGGTACCGACAACGAAGAGTTTCGAGTGGCGGCCGTGAAGGACCGTGTCGACACCACGTTGCAGGTTTGGATGGGGTTGACGATGCGGTGTGCCCAGTGCCACTCGCACAAGTACGACCCGATCAGCCACCAGGACTACTACTCGCTTTATGCGATCTTCAATCAGACCGAGGACGCCGATCGCTCTGACGATGTTCCGGTTCTTCCACTGCCATCGCCGGAGCAGTCAGTCCAGATTGCAGAAATCGAAGCCGGGATAAGAACTCTGCAGGAGCAACAGAAAGAAACGCCGGACACCTCATTAGAGGCGATGATTAAAGAGCAGCAAAAGAAACTTGCGACCGTTCGCGGTTCGATGACGAAAACTCCAATCATGAAGGAATTGGCGGAAGGGCAACGCCGGGACACTCGGATTCATCAACGGGGCAATTTTCTCGACCCGGGCGACAAAGTTGAACCGGCAGTCCTGGGGTTGTTCGGGAGCCAGGATGCGGACGTTCCTGTGAATCGGCTCAGCGTCGCACGTTGGATCGTGCAGCCCGAGAACCCGTTGACTGCCCGTGTCATGGTGAATCGGGTGTGGGCGCGGTTGTTCGGAGTCGGACTGGTTGAGACGGAAGAAGACTTCGGGACTCAGGGCATGATTCCGTCGCATCCTGAGTTGCTCGATTGGCTCGCGGTCGAGTTTCGGGAGAATGGCTGGTCGATCAAGAAGCTGATCCGAACGATTGTTCTTTCCGCAACGTATCAGCAATCGGCGGTGGTCGACGCTGAGAAGCTCGCTGCAGATCCTCGCAATATTCTGCTGAGTAGAGGTCCGCGTTTTCGCTTGTCGGCAGAAACGGTGCGGGATCAGGCGTTGGCTGTGTCGGGATTGCTCACGCAGAAGGTCGGCGGTCCGTCGGTGATGCCGCCTCAACCGGATGGCGTCTGGAAGTCGACCTACAACGCTTTGAAATGGATCGACGCCACGGGCCCGGATCGGTACCGCCGAGCTCTTTACACTTACTGGAAACGGACGAGCCCTTATCCCGCGATGATTACGTTTGACGCGGGCAGCGGCGAGGTTTGTCAGATTCGACGTGTGCGGACAAACACTCCGTTGCAGGCGTTGGTGACGCTTAATGACCCGGCGTATGTGGAAGCGGCCGGAGCGTTGGCAAAGCGCATGAACGACGTTAGGGGACCGACGTCCGAAAAGATTCGGCGAGGGTTTCGTCTGGCTTTGGTTCGTCCTCCGAGCGCGGCCGAAGCCTCGCGGTTGCTTGAAGTTTATGAAGCTCTGTCCGCCAGTTTTGAGAATGATTCAGGAGCGGCGGAGAAACTGGTCAACGCAGCGAATCTTGAAAAGGGCGACGCGGCGATGATCGCCGTCGCGAACGTGTTGCTCAATCTGGATGAGACATTGATGAAGCCGTGACGTGCGGATTCGACTCGCGGCGTCAAAAACTCTGAGGCAGGACTTCGTCAGGCGGAGCCTGACCTACGAGATGACCGGATCAATACTGAATAATCTTTTCGAAAACGGCTTGTTGAAAGTAGATGACGATGGAACTACCGATTCCTTTGCGGCAGAAGCAAGCGGTCACTCGCCGGCACTTCTTCGGGCAGACGGGGCTTGGGTTTGGCGCACTGGCTTTGCAGTCTTTGCTGGCGAGTGATGGGAAGGCCGCCGCTGGTAATTATCGGATTCCGGCCAAAGCGAAGTCGATTATCTATCTGCATATGGCCGGTTCGCCTTCGCAGTTGGAATTGTTCGAAGACAAGCCCGAGCTGACGAAGTTTCACGGGCAGGAATGTCCTCAGGAATATCTCGAAGGAAAACGGTTCGCCTTTATTAAAGGGACGCCGAAGATGCTCGGGCCACAGTTCAAGTATCGAAAGCACGGCGAAACCGGGCAGACGCTCAGCGAACTGCTGCCGGGTCTGGCTTCGATCGCCGACGACGTCTGCGTCATTCGGTCAATGCACACCGAACAGTTCAACCATTCGCCGGCGCAGCTGCTTCTTCAGACGGGGAATCCGCGGCTCGGTTCTCCGTCGATCGGTTCCTGGGTGAATTATGGGCTGGGCAGCGAGAACGAAAATCTGCCGGGCTTCGTTGTGTTGGCGTCGGGCGGGAAGACTCCGAGTGCTGGGAAGTCACTTTGGGGTTCCGGATTTCTGCCGACGGTCTATCAGGGGATTCAATGTCGGACGGACGGTGGCGATCCGATTCTGTACCTGTCGAATCCGTCGGGCATGAGTCGCGCGGCCAGACGCAAAACTCTGGACGCGATCCGAGACCTCAACACGTTCGAGCATCAGAATATTGGAGACCCGGAAACGCTGACTCGCATTTCGCAATACGAACTGGCGTTTCGAATGCAGATGTCTGTTCCGGAAGTCATGGACATCGGCAAAGAACCGAAGCACATTCTGGAGTTGTACGGCGCGCAGCCGGGGCACGTTTCGGAAGCAGAAAGTGCCGCCGATCCGAGAGTCCTTTACAAAGGCAACGATCCCACGTTTGCGAATAACTGTCTGCTGGCGAGGCGGTTGGTGGAAAACGGAGTTCGGTTTGTGCAGCTCTACGATTGGGGCTGGGATCATCATGGCTCGTCGCCGGGTGAGTCAGTCGACGAGACGTTGCCGATCAAGTGTCAGCAGATTGACCGTGCTATCGCGGGGCTGATCAAAGACCTGAAACAGCGAGGGCTGTTCGACGAGACGCTGATCGTCTGGGGTGGCGAGTTCGGGCGCACTCCGATGATGCAGAACAATGTGCACAAGGAGCTGAAGAAGGGTTTCATCGGCCGCGACCATCACCCTCACGCGTTTACCATGTGGATGGCCGGAGGCGGTATCAAGCCGGGCTCGTACGGTAACACGGACGAGATTGGGTATTACATTGGCGAGAATCCAATGAGCATCCGCGACTTGCAGGCGACGATTCTGCATCAGATCGGCATCGATCCTCATCGCTTCAGCTTTGCGTACGAAGGTCTGAATCAACGACTGATTGGCCCGACCGAGGAAGGCCGAGTCGTGAAAGAGATCATCGGCTAGCTCACGTTTTCAGACGACGAGTCTCAAATTCAGCAAGCTGACGCAAAGCCGCTAAGACGCGAAGGAACGCAAAGAACAGGGTGGAGTGATACCATCACGTTCGTTGCGAATCTCTGCGTCTTAGCGGATTTGCGTCTGGGTAATGATGTCCCATTTGCTGACAGTCTTTCGGTCCTTGCATTCTTCTGAGAATGGCGATCCTCGTCATGAAATTTCGTTGTCTGCTGCTTTTGTTTCTGTCGTTTTGTGTCATGACTGTGAGCACAATGGCGGCCGACGAGATCGACTTTAATCGTGACGTTCGGCCGATCATTTCGGACAACTGCTTCGCGTGTCACGGCTTTGACAAGGGTACTCGTAAGGGCGAGTTGCGGCTTGATCAACGTGAGGCGGCGACGGAAGATCGCGGCGGCTATGCGGTGATCGTTCCGGGGAAGCCGGAAGAGAGTGCGTTGATCGAACGCGTGACGTCGTCGGATTCTGATCTGTTGATGCCGCCTGCAGATTCGCACAAGAAGCCGCTGGATCAGAAGTCGGTCGCCGTGCTGAAGGAATGGATTCGGCAGGGGGCTCCGTGGGGACAGCACTGGGCTTTTGCGAAGCCTCAGCGTGCTGAGGTTTCTGAGAAATCGGAATTGCCGATCGACTACTTTGTTCGAAAGCGGTTGGCGAAAGCGAACCTCGATATTTCACGACCAGCGGAAACTCACACGTTGATCCGTCGGCTGTCGTTCGATCTAACGGGCCTGCCGCCGACCCCGGAAGTGGTTGCGAGTTTTCCAGAGTCACCAACAGCGAAGGATTGGGATCGTCTGGTTAATTCGCTGCTGGCGTCTCCGCACTTTGGTGAGCGGATGGCGATGTGGTGGCTCGACGGGGCTCGGTACAGTGATACCGACGGGTTTCAGTCGGACGCGATCCGCACGAACTGGCCGTGGCGGGACTGGGTGGTGGACTGGTTCAACCAGAACAAGGCGTTCGATGATTTTACGGTCGAGCAGTTTGCCGGCGACCTGCTGCCGAATGCGACGGTCGAGCAGAAGCTGGCGACGTGTTTTCACCGCAACCACATGAACAACGGCGAAGGCGGTCGGGATAAGGAAGAGTCACGCGTTGACTACGTGCTTGATCGAGTCAACACGACGGGCACTCTTTTTCTTGGTTTAACGCTGGGGTGCACGCAGTGTCACGATCATAAGTTTGATCCGATTTCACAGCAGGACTACTACAGCCTGACGGCCTACTTCAACAGCATTGATGAGACCGGTGCTGCTGGCGGAGCGGCGAAGCCGTTTCTGAAATTCAAGTCGCCATACGCGCAGCGATCTGTCGATGAGGCGTCTGCTTTGGTCAAGGCGACGGAGTCTGAACTCGCGAAAGTTCAGAAGCAGGCGGAGACGGAGTTTTTGCCTTGGTTCATCAGACAGGTGGAACGAGTCGACCAAGGTTTTCGCCCGTGGACGACTGTCATTCCCGAACGACTTTCGACGACCGAAGGCTATGGACTGAGTCGAGATTCGGATGGCATCATTGTGTCATCACCGACGGATTTGCCGCAGGACGATTTCGTCATCACGGTGGCGAAGACGGGACTTGAACGCGTCTCGGGAATGAAGCTGGAAGTGTTTCCGCACTCTTCGCATACAGAAGGCAAGTACTCGTTCAGCGAGACCGGTGAGTTCATCCTGACGAATGTCAAACTGCTGGTGAGGAAACGCGGCAGCTCGCAGATTCGCGAGGTCGGTCTGACGTCGGCGGTCGCGGATGTTGAAGGCGTGGGAAAAGACACTAGCTACAAGACCGTTCGGGATACGCTGGATGATGACCCTCGCAAAGGATGGACGACTCGCACGAAACCGTCCGACGTTCCGCATGTGGCGGTGTTCGCTCTGGCCGATCCGCTGGTGCTGGCTGAGGACGAAGAATTCGACATCGTCCTGATGCAGCGCTCGCTGGCGCCGCGCGAACTGATGGGACGTTTTCGCTTGAGCCTGACGGATCAACGGGGGTCGGCTGTGCGATCACTTAAGCCGATGCCGCTCGAGGAACTCGCAGAACTTCGTGGCAAATCCTCAGCGGCAGGTTCTGCTGAAGAGCTCCTCGGTGCGGCATTGCGGAAGCGGTTGTTCGAACAGTTTCTGGAAGATCACGCAGCGTGGCAGGCGGCAAAACAACGAAGTGATCTGGCGAAGGGCCAGTTGAATGCGGGAAAGAAGTCGGCGGGCGAGCAGAACGTGATGGTGCTGAGCGAACGGAAGGAGTCTCGCAAAACTTACGTTCTCGAGCGAGGAGTCTGGGACAAGCACGGCGCACTGGTGGACCGCGCAGTTCTACCGGCCGTGCTGGAGCGACCGAACTCTGATGTCGCCACTCGGCTTGAGTTGGGGCGATGGATTGTGTCGAAGGACAACCCGTTGACGGCGCGAGTCATCACGAATCAGGTGTGGCAACTTTTCTTTGGGGCGGGGCTGGTACGAACTCCGGCTGACTTCGGCCTGCAGGGAGAATCGCCGACGCATCCTGAGTTGCTTGACTGGCTGGCGGTTGAGTTCATGGAGAGCGGCTGGGATCTGAAGCACCTCGTAAAGACGATCGTCAGCAGTCGGACCTACCGTCAGGACAGTTCGGTTTCTGCCGAGTTGCTGGAACTGGATCCGGAAAACCGATTACTGGATCGCGGAGCACGGTTTCGGTTACCGAGCTGGATGATTCGTGACGCCGCGCTGCAGGCCAGCGGTCTGTTGAACGAATCGATCGGCGGGCCGCCGGTGTTTCCGTACCAGCCGCCGGGCGTGTGGCAAGACCAGTTCATGGGGCGATTCGTTTATCAGCCGAGCATCGGGCGGGCTCAGTATCGCCGCACGCTGTACTCATTCTGGCGACGGACCAGCGCTCCGACGTTTCTGTTTGATTCGGCAATGCGGCGGACGTGCGAGGTCGTTCCTCGGCGGACCAATACGCCGTTGCACGCTCTGACTTTGCTGAACGATACGACTTCTCTGGAAGCTGCTCGGACGTTGAGCGACGCAGCGCTCGCGGTCGCCTCTCCGAATGATCTCGCGAAACGATTCGAGTTTCTGATGATGCGGATTCTCAGCCGCCAGCCGACAAAGTTTGAAGCCGACAATGTTTTGTTGCCGCAATACAGGACGGCGCGGGCCTACTACGACAGGCATCCGGCAGAAGCGGCCACGCTGACGACTGTCGGACAGTTGGCAGTTCCGGAAGCATCCGTGGTGGCTGACGTCGCGGCGACGATGCTGCTGGCGAACCTGCTGCTCAACCTGGACGAAGGGATCACCCATGAATAATCCGCAGGGAGCAGAGCATCAGAGTTTGAGCGAGCTGGACGAGACTCGCCGGTATTTTCTGGGGCGTGGAGCGGGCGTCGGACTGGGCGCGATGGCGCTGAACGTTCTGGGTAGTGAGTCAAAAAACGGGCAGGCTGAAGGAGCAACCGGCAAGCTGGCGGGGACAGATTTCGCACCGAAGGCAAAACGGATCATCTTCCTCACGCAATCCGGAGGTCCTTCGCAGATCGAGCTGTACGATGAGAAGCCCGGCCTGCTCAAAATGGCCGGGAAAGAACTGCCGGCGAGCGTTCGTAACGGGCAGCGGCTGACGGCGATGACGGCGGGAAAAGATCAGCTGGTGATGCCGGCTCATTCGAAGTTTCGGCGGCACGGCGAGTCCGGAGCGACGGTCAGCAACTGGTTGCCTCATATCGGAGCGATCGCCGACGAGCTGTGTTTTGTGAAATCGATGACGACTGACCAGATCAATCACGCTCCGGCGATGACTCGGTTTTTGACGGGGCATCACTTGATCGGCCGGCCGAGCATCGGCAGTTGGTTCAGCTACGGACTCGGAAGCAGCAATCGCGACCTGCCGGATTTTCTGGTTTTACTTTCAAAGATGAAGCGAGGCAGCGACCAACCGCTTTACGATCACTACTGGGGCAGTGGATTTCTGCCTTCCGTTTATCAGGGAGTCAAACTGCGGAGCGCGAAAGATCCGGTGCTCTACCTGCGGGACCCCGACGGGCTGCCTCGTCATCTGCGGCGGAACATGCTGGACGGTCTTGGCCAGATGAACCAGCTTCGGTTTGAACAGACGCACGATCCGGAGATTGAAACTCGAATCCAGCAGTACGAAATGGCGTACCGCATGCAGGCCAGCGTTCCCGAGTTGACTGACGTCAGCGACGAAACTGAGTCAACGTTCGAACTGTACGGTCCGGATTCACGCCGTCCCGGAAGCTACGCGGCGAACTGCGTTCTTGCTCGAAGACTGGCTGAACGCGGCGTTCGTTTCATTCAGCTCTTCCATCCAGACTGGGATCATCACAGCCGGCTGAAGAGCTGGTGTACGGCGAGATGTCGAGACACCGATCAGGCCAGCGCGGCACTGGTGCGGGATCTTAAACAGCGAGGTCTTCTGGAAGACACGCTGGTCATCTGGGGTGGCGAGTTCGGTCGCGGAGTCGCCGGCCAGGGCAAATGGGACAGTCCAGAGGGCGGCCGGGATCATCATCCTCGATGCTACACCGTCTGGATGGCTGGCGGCGGTATTAAATCGGGCACGACCTACGGCGCGACTGACGACTTCAGCTATAACGTCGCCGAGAATCCCGTCCACGTTCGAGATCTTCACGCCACAGTCATGCATCTCATGGGGATCAATCATGAACAGTTCAGTTACCGTTTCCAGGGTTTGGATTTCCGGCTGACCGGTGTTGAGGAAGCGAGAATCGTCCGTGACATTCTGGCCTGATTTCACATTTCACAGCGACCTGATCATCGCCTGGTTTGAACCGGAAGGAGAGTTGTCCTGGTGACTGAGGAAGGGACGACGCTCGAAAATGTGGCCTGCACGATGTGCGGCTGCGTCTGCGATGACCTGAAGCTGTCCGTCGTGGACGGTCGAATCTCGACGGTGTCGCCGGGCTGCGCACTGGCGGAGTCGTGGCTGCCCGGCCAAAGCAGTGGCAGTCCCCGCTTCACGGTGGATGGAAGCGTCGTTTCACTCGATCGTGCCGTCGAACGAGCGACTGGAATTCTACGAAACGCAACATCGCCGCTGATGTACGGCCTGTCGAGCAGCAGCACTCCGGGCCAACGATCTGCCGTCGGGTTAGCCGATTTGATCGGAGCGTGCATCGACACGACGGCGTCGACCTGCCATGCCCCGTCGATCGTTGCTTTGCAGGGAGTCGGTGAGAGCACCTGCTCGCTGGGTGAAATTCGGAATCGATCGGACGTGGTCATCTACTGGGGAAGCAATCCTCTAAAAAGTCATCCGCGACACATCGAACGATTTGTCGAGGCGCGGGGGCGGAATGTTCCGGACGGTCGAGCAGGTCGGCACGTGGTCGTCGTCGATGTGAAACGTTCTGAAAGTGCGGAGCTGGCCGACACGTTCATTCAGGTCGAGCCGGGACAAGACTTCGAGGTCTTATGGACGCTGCGTGGGTTGCTGTCCGGCATGCCGTTTGACCGTTCAGCCGTCGGCGGAGTGCCGGGTGCTGTGTTGGTCGATCTTGCAAACCGGATGAAGCGTTGCCGGTATGGAGCAGTGTTCTTTGGTCTGGGACTGACTCGGCACGGAATTCCGCATCTCAATGTCGAAGCTCTGTTGAGGCTCGTCACGGATTTGAATCGGCAGACTCGTTTCGTCGTGCGTCGGATGAGAATTCCCGGCGACGTGGCTGGTGCGGACAGTGTCTTGTGCTGGCAGACTGGCTACCCATTCAGCGTCAGCCTGAACCGGACTTATCCTCGTTATAATCCCGGTGAATTTACGGCGAACGATATGCTCGAACGCGGCGAAGTGGACGCGGCCTTGCTGGTTGGGTCTGAGGGCGTTGGAAAGCTCTCGGACGCTGCCCGAGTCCGGCTTCGCGAAATACCATCGATCGTTCTTGAGCATTCGGGAATCGAAAGCTCGCTGGAAGGAACGGTCAATTTCAGGACGGCGGTTTACGGAATTCATCGACCCGGCACGGCGTATCGGATGGACGAAACCCCGATCCCGTTGCGGAAGGTTCTGGATTCGGATTTGCCTGCCGATCACGAGATTCTGGACGCAATCAACAACCGAATTGTCAAAACGCGGGAGCATGTGGCTTAGAAACTGGTGCCGTATAAGGTCTCCGATCTATGCAACGTCATTCCCGCGCAGGCGGGAAACCAGAATTGCCTAGAAACTGATTTCCCGCCTGCGCGGGAATGACGAGAATCGAAGTTCGCATCGAAATAGGGAAGTGATTTCGGACGCTTTTTCATTTCAGTTCACATCATTCGAGGAGAATTCATCATGCGATTCGTGACTCAGCGGTCGAGTAGTCTGGTTCTGTTCGGTGTTGCATTGCTCATCGGCTTGTCTGGTTCTTTGGCGTTGGGTGCTGATTCGCAGACAGGCACGGCGATGCCCGTCTGGCCAGGATTGGCTCCTGGAGAAACGTCGCACGACGTCGGCATCGCGCAGCCGCCGAAGGTTGGCGAAGAGCCGCCGGTGACTCGGGTCATCAATATCAGGAAGCCAACGATCGATGTGTTCCTGGCGAAGAATCCCAACGGGACGGCTGTGGTCGTGTTGCCAGGCGGAGGGTTCATGAAAGTCGTTCCGGACAAAGAGGGATCGGAAGCGGCTCCCTGGCTGAACGCTCATGGGATTTCGGCTTTTGTCGTGCGATATCGAACGAACGAAGTGACACCCAAAGACGAGCCAGCCTGGCAGCGACCGTTGCAGGATGGCCAGCGAGCGGTGCGGCTTCTTCGCGCGAACGCGGACAAGTGGCACATTGATAAAGACAAGGTCGGAGTGCTGGCGTTCTCGGCTGGCGGCCAGGTGGGAGCGATCCTGCATACGGCTGACGGAGTAGCGGCTTACGACTCAATCGACGACGTCGACAATGAATCGTGCCGACCAGACTTCTCAATGCTGATTTACCCGTGGCGAGCTTATGACGAAGCCACTCAGGAGCTGCTGCCCGAGATCAAGGTGACGGCAAAGTCGCCGCCAGCTTTCATCGTCCACACTCACGACGACCGCTCAACATCGCTGGGCAGCGTGCTGATTTACGCCGGCCTGAAAAAACACAACGTCCCGGCCGAACTCCACGTCTACGGAAACGGCGGCCACGGCTACGGCATGAGACCCGTCAAAGATTCCGACATCGGCACCTGGCCAGTCCGAGCGAGTGAGTGGCTGATCCGCCGCGGTCTTGCCCGGGCTCACTGATTTCGGGGAGGAAACGGTGGGTTGCTGAAAGATGTTCGCGGGAACGTGTGATCCGCATTTGAGTACTAATTTTGAACTGTCATTTCTGAAGGAGAGCTGTCGTGCTGAAGTGTTTGCGAACGTCGATCGCCAGTTTTGCCATTTCATTGACCATATATTCAATTCACGCTGCGGAGCCACTTCCGAATCAGTATGAAGCTGGTGATGTCAAAGTTGCGGCTGCTCGGGCCAATGAGCCGGTCATCGATTTGTCGATTAAGAAGGCAGTGGAGCACCTTGATCACGGGGCGGTAGCGTGGTCGAAGCAAAAGAATTGCGTCAGTTGCCACACGAACGGTACGTACCTTTTTGTTCGGCCAGCGTTGACACCGACTCTCGGGGCACCATTGGCGGAGATTCGAAAGTTCTTCATCGATCAACTGGCAACGTTGAGCAAACTCGGTGCTCGTAGAATGCGCCGTAGCGGAACGAGGCCGGCCCAGTTGATCTACATTGCGGCCGGGTTGGCCGAGTGGGATGCGCACGTCACGAAGAAGCTTTCTCCGGAAACCGACGAAGCTCTACGTCTGGCATTTGAGATACAAAACACGGAGGGGACATGGCATTCGGTGACGTGCTGGCCGCCGTTTGAATCCAGCGCCTACCAGGAAGCCCACATGGCCGGGATGGCCGTTGCCGCAGCTCCGGGATGGGTCGAGTCAATCGGAAATGATGACGAGCTGAAAGCCAGAGTCGATCTACTGAAGACGTATATCGGCAAGACAGAGCCTCCTCACGACTACGCAAAAGTTCTTCAGCTATGGACGTCTCTACGTCTCGACGGAGTCCTTAATCCAGAGCAGCAACTGGCCTCTGTGAATTTGCTTCGCCGAAAGCAAAAGCCGGACGGTGGCTGGTCGATTCGGCAATTCGCCACTCCCGAGCAATGGGGGAGTGGAAATCGTGCCGGCAAGTTGCGAGACGAACCCGAATTCGTCACACAACCCAGCGACGGCCACATGACAGGGTTGGCGCTGCTTGTCCTCCAGGAAGCTGGCGTCCCCAACGACGATGAAGCTTTGCAGCAGGGCCTGACGTGGCTCCGCAAGAATCAGCGAGAATCCGGCCGCTGGTGGACCCGCTCGCTCAACACCGACAAGTGGCACTTCATCACCTACAGCGGAACGGCATACCCTCTGTTGGCGTTTCAGAAGTCGAAAGTCGCTTTACCGTGAGCGTGTGAGTTCGATGTTTCCAGTTGCGGAGTTTGTGGCGAAGGATTTGGTGCTGTAGTTGTAAGCTAGATGTGTAGAATAAGTTTGCTAGTCGACATCGGCTTGGTTCGAATTGAATTGTCCGAAGTAGCTCAACGGATGGCCGTCATAGCGATGGACGTTTCCTTTGTGTACTCCCGGGGCAACGATATCAAGGTCAACCAGTGCTCGTGTTACACGTCGCAATTGACGTTCACGGCCACGATCAAGCTCCTTTAGCTGACCGTGAATGAACGACTGGTCTCTCAGTAGTCGGAATCCGGCGGTCCAGCAGAATTCATCTCGCGACTCGTCATTATCTGAGATTCCTCTTCTTCCGACGGACATGGACAGGAGCTTTTGCCTCAGTCGATAGATGATCTGCTTCTTGGTACGCGTCGTGAGCTGGCAAAGTCGTTTTTCGCTCAAGTTTGTCTTTGGGGAGTAGATCCTCGGGCGAACGGTTTTCAGTACGGAGTCAGCAACTTCCACTTGCTTCTTCAATTCTTTCTTGACTGAGGAAGGACGAATCCGAAGCACTTGGTCATGACGGATCTGATAACCGACGAACGATACCCATGGGACACATTCTGGTGATGACTTTGGTGCCCATTGATAGGGTGCGATCAGACCAGTGCTTGGATTTCCGGGGTGTTTCGTTGATCGGGGAGTC
>CALDJX010000106.1 GCA_937899075.1 uncultured Planctomyces sp.
ACTTTTCCGTCCGCCCGGTCGAGCGAGGTGAGCAGGGGCCGGGAGACTTCAAAGCTCTGTCGCCGCCATTCTGGCAACCATCACTCAGCGGCCGGTGGCTGCACCTGGCAACGGTGTACGATGTCGCGGGAGCTTCGGTGACTCACTATTTGAATGGCGAAGTCCTCAGCAAAGACCTGGTGCCTGATGAGAAGCTGGTCGAGGAAACTCGAATCGGCAAGGCATCAATCGGAAACTGGTCAGTGCCGACTCAACCTGATTCAAGATTCGCAATCCGCAACCTCAACGGCAGCATGGACGAGTTCGCTCTCTTTGCGGACGCTCTGACTGACGACGAGATCAAGGAGATTTACCATAATGGCAAACCGTGAGTTTCAACCAGGGCAGAAATCAGAAGGCAGAAGGATGAAATTGATACCGGATATGCGTACGGCAATTGTGTTTTGCCTTCTGCCATTTTTTTTCAGCCTTCAGCCTTCTGAGTTCTGCCTTGGCGCCGAAGGCGACCGTCTTTTCACGTTGCGGGTTCTGCCGCTTCTCAAGGTCAAATGCTTCGGTTGCCACGGGAACGATCCGGAAGATATTCGCGGCGATTATGATTTGATGACTCGCGAGAAAATGTTCAAGGGCGGCGAGTCGGAAGAGCCGTCAGTGATTCCTGGCAAGCCGGAAGACAGTCCGCTCTATCAGGCGATCCTGTGGGATGGCATGGAAATGCCGCCGAAAGAAAACGACCGCCTGACAAAAGAAGAGACGGAGTATTTTCGAAAGTGGATCGCTGACGGTGCTCCGTGGCCGAGTGTCGACGAGCAGCTCAAGATTCAGAAGAAGGAATGGTCTGTTCGAGAGAACGAAGACGGCGTCATCGTTGACACCAGCGGCGGGCTGGCTGACGACTGGACCTATCGCCGCTACCAGCCGGAAGACACCTGGGCCTTTCAACCGGTGAAACGTCCGGCCGTTCCAGCCGGCGCGAACAACCCGGTTGACGCTTTCGTCGCACAACGTCTTGCTGCGGCAGGGCTGAAGTCATCGACTTCGGCGGATGCTCGGACGCTGATCCGTCGCGCGACTTACGACCTCACCGGGTTGCCGCCGAGTCCTCAGGAAATTGACGACTTCAGCAAGGCCTGGGAACAGGATGCTCAGCAGGCCTGGAGCGATCTCGTTGACCGCCTGTTAAAAAGCGATCACTACGGAGAACGCCAGGCACAACACTGGCTCGACGTCGTCCGTTATGCCGACACCTCGGGGTTTTCCAACGACTACGAACGTTCCAACGCCTGGCGGTACCGCGACTACGTGATCCGGTCGTTCAATAAGGACAAACCGTTCAATGAGTTCGCGATGGAGCAGATCGCCGGCGACGAACTTCGTCCTGACGATCCCGAAGCATTAATCGCGACCGGCCTGTTGCGAATGGGGCCGTGGGGGACGGCGATGGTTCCTCAGCCAGAAGCGCGTCAGATTTTTCTGGACGATCTTGTTCACAACGTCGGTCAGGCGTTTCTGTCGATGCCAATGCGTTGCTGCAAATGTCACGACCACAAGTTCGACCCGCTGCCAACCCGCGACTACTACAGCATGTACGCGGCTTTTGCGACGACTCAGCCGGCAGAAAGGCAGGCGAAGTTTCTGCCCGAGGAAAACCGTAGCCGCTTTGCCGAGAACCGCGCGCTGGTGAAAGAGTTGCTCGACTACGCAACAGCCGAACAGGCCGCGATTCAGAACAAGCAGGAAGCCGCCGCGAAGAAGTGGTACGACGAGCACAGTCTTCCGTACAAGAACGAGAACGCTCGCAAGAACGATCCGGAAGATAAGAAGCCGCCGCGGCACGTCGGGCTGACATACGAAGAGAAAGGGATGAAAAAAGTTCGCGAACAGGATGTCTGGATCTGGGCACGCCGCCTGGAACGCTACCTGCCACTGGCTCAAGGAGTCTACAACGGGCAGGACGACTATAAGAACGATCGCAAACTGCGAGAACCAAAACAGATCAACGCAAAGTGGCGACCACAGAATTTCATCCTCGCCGGCGGGTCTCTGGAAGCACCAACCAGGTCAGTACTGCCTGGAGTCCTCAGCGCAACCGGCCTGCCAGCCGACCCCAAGGCCGATGAACCCTGGCGAATCACTGATGAACTCGGCGGCCGCCGTCTGGCTTTCGCAAAGTGGCTGACAAACGACAAAAACCCGTTGACCGCTCGGTCGATCGTCAATCGAATCTGGCAGTCGCACTTCGGCAAAGGAATTGTGAAAACTGCCAACAGCTTTGGTGCGAAAGGCAGCAAGCCGACTCACCCGGAGCTGCTCGACTGGCTGACGGCTGATTTCATCGAGCACGGCTGGAAGATCAAGCGACTGCACCGTTTAATCATGACGTCCGAGACGTATCGTCGATCCGGCAAGTCTGCGGATCCGAAAAAGCAGGCAGTCAGTGACCCTGACAACAAGCTGCTGGCGTCGTTTCCTTCGCGGCGTCTGACGGCTGAAGAATTGCGAGACAGCGCTCTGCTCGTCAGCGGCGAACTGAACCGGGAAATGGGCGGCGTCCCGATCATGCCGGAAATCAATCTCGAAGTGGCTTTGCAGCCGCGGATGATCCAGTTTTCGATCGCGCCCGCTCACCAACCGTCGCGAACTCCGGAAGAACGAAATCGGCGAACGATCTACGCATACAGAGTTCGAGGTCAGGCTGATCCGTTCCTGGAAATCATGAATCTCCCCAACCCGAACGAGTCCTGCGACATCAGAGATTCTGCTTCCGTCAGCCCTCAGGCCTTCACGCTGATGAACAGCGACGTGATGACCGACCGCTCCATCGGATTCGCACTTCGAATCCGAAAAGAACAACCAGGCGACACGGCAGCATGGATCGGCCGAGCCGTTCAGATTGCCTACGGTCGAGTCCCCACTCAGAAAGAGCAGAGCAGCCTGCATGACTATCTGAAAGAAATGCAGGCCTATCACAAAAACCACAAGCCGGAAGAGATCGAGTATCCAACAGAGGTGACTCGCTCACTCGTGGAAGAATTCACCGGCGAACCGTTCGAATTCATCGAGAAGCTGAACGTCTACAACGACTACGTGCCCGATGTGAAACCGTGGACGGTCGATGCAGATACGCGAGCACTCGCTGACGTTTGCTTGTTGCTTCTTAACTCGAACGAATTCCTTTACGTCTACTAGTTCAGTCGGACTGTTTCGGCAGCCTTCACCATACAAACAGGATCAAGGGGGCACTGACGGCTCCTTCAAACTCCGAACTGGAAAACAAGGATATAAATCATGGCTACGATTCCCCGTCGCGATTTTCTGTACGGACTCGGATCGTCACTTGGGGCATTGGCACTCACCGACCTGCAGGCTGCCGAAAAGAACACAGCTAGCCCATTGGCTCCGAAGAAGCCGATGCGAGACGCCAGGGCCAAAGCCGTGATCATGCTCTTCATGGAGGGAGGACCATCCCAGGCGGACACGTTCGATCCCAAACCTGAACTCAGCAGGCTGCATCTCTCTGAGTCGAAACGGACGGCGGGACTCGCCGGAGGCAAGCGGTTCTACGTTGGTAGTCCGTTCAAGTCGCGAAAGGTTGGCAACGCCGGCATCGACATGTCCGATCAGTGGAAGTTCCTTGCCGATCCCGAAGTCGCCGACGAATTGTGCGTCTACCGTGGCTGCAAAGCGGAATCGTTGAATCATCCGGAAGCGCTGCTGCATATGAACACGGGCAGTCGGCTTGGTGGTGACCCCGGACTTGGTGCATGGACGACGTACGGGCTTGGTTCTGAGAACCAGAATCTTCCTGGCTATGTCGTGATGACGGAACTCGCTCTGCCGCAGGCCGGTCCCGCCAACTGGACGAACGGCTTTCTGCCGGCGCATTATCAGGGGACACGACTCCGATCGACCGGCTCGCCAATTCTTGATCTGAATCCTCCGAAATACAAATCTCGCGAGCACCAGCGGAAGGCTCTCGATCAGCTCGCGATGCTGAACGCGAACCACGCCGAACAGCACCCTCAGCACGCCGAGTTGAAAGCGCGCATGGAGAGTTACGAACTGGCGTATCGCATGCAGATGTCCGTTCCAGGGATCATCGATATCGACAGTGAACCGGAGCACACTCAGAAGGCCTACGGTCTGGATCGCAAAGAAACGTCGGCGTTCGGGCGTCAGTGCCTGATGGCTCGCCGACTGGTTGAAGAGGGCGTCCGCTTCGTGCAGATCTTCTCAGGCGGCTGGGACAGCCACGACTACCTGGAGAAGGGCCATTCTTCACGAATCAACAGCGTCGATCAGCCGATCGCGGCGTTGATTAAGGATCTCAAAGCTCGCGGTATGCTGGAAGACACGCTGGTTGTCTGGACCGGTGAGTTCGGCCGAACACCCGACAACAACTACCGCGGGGGAGTCACGGCTCTTGGTCGAGGACACAACGCGGACGCCATGAATATGTGGTTCGCTGGCGGCGGAACGAAACGCGGCACCATCGTTGGAGCCACCGACGAGATCGCTGCGGAAGCCGTCGAAGTCGTGCACCCGATCCGCGACGTCCACATCACAATGCTGCACTTGCTTGGCCTGGACGATAACAAGCTGACGTACTTCCACGCAGGCCGATACAAGCAGCTCTCGCAGTTCGGCGGTGAGTTGATTCCGGAATTGATTGCGTAAGGCACTTGCCCTATGCCAGAACTTCTTTGATGGCGTGGCCGTGGACGTTGGTCAGGCGACGTTCCAGGCCGTTGTGGTAAAACGTCAGGCGTTCGTGGTCGAGCCCCATCAGATGCAGGATGGTGGCGTTGAAGTCGTAGACCGTTGTTTTGTCGACGGCGGCTTTGAAACCGAACTCGTCGCTTTCGCCGTAGCTGAATCCTCGCTTGACTCCAGCGCCGGCCAGGAAGCAGGTGAAGGCTCCCGGATTGTGATCCCGGCCGGTCCCGTTGGCCTGAAGGAACGGCATGCGGCCGAATTCGGTCGCCCACACAACCAGCGTGTTTTCGAGCATACCTCGCTGCTTCATGTCAGCGATCAGCGCTGCCGTCGGCTGATCCATAATCTCAGCCTGCATGGCATGCGTGTCGGCGATGTTTGAATGCGAGTCCCAGTTGGTAATTCCGTTGCCGCCAGCCGGATCGCTGCCGTTGAACAGTTGAACGACGCGGACGCCCTTTTCGAGCAGCCGTCGCGCGAGGATGCAGTTCTTCGCGTACTCACCGCGGAGTTCGCTGCCGCCTTTAACACCGTACGCTTTGATGGTTGATTCCGTTTCGCCGGAAAGGTCCATGACATCCGGCACGGACGTCTGCATCCTGCCGGCAAGCTCGTAGCTGGCGATGCGGCCGGCCAGGTCGGCGTCTCCCGGATAGTTTTCCAGATGTCGCGCATTCAACCGTTTCAGAAGATCGGTCGTCTTCCGGTCAGCGGTCGGCGAAATTGCATTTGGTCGGTTCAGATTGTTCGGAGGATGTTTTGCGTTGAAGTCCGTTCCCTGGAACGCCGCTGGAAGAAACCCGCTGCCAAAATTGTTCTTACCGCTGCGAGCAAGTCCTCGCGGATCGTTGATCGCGACGAAGGCTGGCAGTTCCTGATTCTCAGTTCCCAGTGCATAGGTCGCCCAGGCTCCGAATGATGGAAAGCCTTCCATCGTGAACCCGGTGTTCATGAAGTTCTCTCCCTGCGGATGAGCACTCGTGTCCGTGGACAGCGCATGCAGAAAGCAGAAGTCGTCGACCTGCTTTCCCAGGTTCGGCAGCAGGTCCGAAACCATCTTGCCGGTCTCGCCCCGTGGTTTGAAATCCCAGAACGGTTTGGCAATGTTGCCGGAAGGGCCTTCAAAAGTGACCTCAGGTAATCCTGGTGGTTTCTGGCCGTGCAGCTTTGACAACGCCGGTTTGTAATCGAACGTGTCGATATGACTGACGGCTCCGGGGCAATAGATGACCAGAACCTGCTTCGCCGGCATTTCGAACTGAGCATTCCGCGAAGCATAAGGATTGCTCGAATCGACATTGGGGCGAATTGGAGCCTTGCCGCTGACCGTCTTCACGGTGTCAGCCAGCAGTCCGTCGTTGGCGAGCAT
>CALDJX010000107.1 GCA_937899075.1 uncultured Planctomyces sp.
TTCGTAATGCCGACCTACGGTTGTAGCGTTGCGTGATCTCCCGGCAGTCTTGCTGTCGGAGTCTCCGCGTTTCGACCGCTTTGACGAGGATGTACGACATGAATCTAATCAACCAGCATTCAAAACTGCGGCGCGGATCTATCCTGGTTCTGTCCGCTGTTTTCATGGTCTTCGTTCTCGGAATGGTCGCGTTTACCACCGATTTCGGATACATGCAGGTCTCAAAAACTCGCCTTCGAGCGGCCGTTGATGCCGCAGCTCTGGCCGCGATCGACGAGCTGACGAACGACGAAGCGGCCATGAATCAGGCCGTCACTGACCTGCTTTCGGCCAACGGCTACGACGCCACCAGCTCCGACCTGGTTGTCACCACGGAATACGGCAACTGGGATATCGACACCCGAGTTTTCACGGCGGGTTCTGTTTTTATCACCGCTGACGCAATTCGGATCAGTGTGGTCGACAACGGAATTCCCGCGTTCTTCGGTCCGGTGTTTGGAGAAGATGGTTACTCGGCCGGAGCAGAAGCGGTGGCGACTCTGGCCAGCACGGTGCCGAGAGACATCGTTGTCGTCATCGACTGCTCGACATCAATGGACGCGAACATGTCGAACGGTCAAACTCGAATGGAAAACACGAAAGGCGCCGCAACGGCGATGGTCGACGAATTGCTCCCTGAAGACCGAGTTGGCCTCGCGGTCTTTTCCTGGGAAGATCCGCTGAGAAACCGCTACGAGAAAACGGGACGTCCAGAAACGCCGCTCGACTTTGACAAGACGGATACCCTGGACCGGATCGATGACCTGGAAGACGGTTTTTACACGAGCGGTACGAATGTCGCGGGGGGATTGCGAGCAGGTTTGGATGTCATTCTGAACGATCTCTCACCGCGGCTGCCTCCATTGCCGGGTGAGTCGGAGGCGGAGCAGATTATTGTGCTGATGACGGATGGTAAAACTAATAAGGAAGAGCCGTATCCTGTGCCTGACGATGGGCCAACTGGAGTGTTGCCTCCACCACCTTATGCAAAGAAACCAAAACCCGACAAAAAAGTGGCCGTTACTAAATGGTCGAACACGATCAAGGCTCGCGGGATAAAGCTTCATGTAATCACACTTGGAGATAGTGCCTACGATTCTTTGATGGTCAACGCCGCGTCGCCCGATGAAGGCGGCACGACTTACTACCATCACGTGTCGAACGGCGGCTCAGACGCTGAGAATCTGCTGGAAGTCTTCCGGACGATCGGCATCGGAAATCACGGACCGAAGCTGGTGAAGTAGCGCAGCTGATTTTGTGATCAGCAAAACGAGACCCATTGAGCCGGGGCGATTCTCTGACTGAGAGTCACCTCGGCTTTTTCATTTTGTACGCTGTTTGCCGCTCGTTCTTGGCGATCCGTTGCAATTCTCGTCGCAGCTGCTGATTCTTCGGCCCGTGAAGTTTGCGGCAGCCGATGCACGTTTGCCGTGTTTCTTCTGCGGTTCGCAGTTGCCAGGAAACAGTTATCAGGAAACGGATCCAGGAATGGACGTCGCCGAAGTGTCATTCGAGCAAGTGTTGGGGGCTGCGAAAACAATCTCCGGAGTCGCGCATCGAACTCCAGTGATGACGTGCTCGGCCATTGACGGAATCGCCGGGCGACGGCTCTTCTTTAAGTGCGAGATTTTTCAGAAGGTGGGAGCGTTCAAGTTCCGCGGAGCCTTCAACGCGGTCAGCCAGCTTTCTGACGAAGCCGCAGCGAACGGAGTCGTGACTCACAGTTCGGGCAATCACGCGCAGGCTCTGGCCCTGGCCGCGAAGATGCGAGGCGTGCCGGCTTACATCGTCATGCCGTCGACCGCTCCGACTGTGAAGAAGGCGGCGGTCGAGGGCTACGGTGCAGAAGTCATCGTCTGCGAACCCACGCTCGCCGCTCGTGAGTCGACGGCGAGCGAAGTTCAAGCTCGCACCGGCGCGACGTTCATTCACCCGTACGACAACGACGACGTGATCGCCGGCCAGGGAACCGCAATGCTGGAACTGTTCGAGCAGGCTGCCGAGCTGGGGACGAAACTGGACGCCGTGATCGCTCCGGTTGGAGGCGGTGGCTTGCTGGCGGGAACGAGCATCGCCGCCCGCGGTTTGGATTCTTCAATTCGAGTCTTTGCTGGAGAGCCAGTAGGAGCCGACGATGCGGCTCGATCATTTCAGGCGGGGGAGCTGATTCCGCAAACCGGTCCGAAGACGATCGCCGACGGCCTGCTCACCAGCCTCGGGCAGCGAAACTGGTCGATCATTCGGCAGCATGTCGAGCAGATTGTCACGGTACGCGATGACGAAATCGTTTCCGCCATGCGGTTGCTCTGGGAGCGTGCAAAACTGCTGGTCGAACCGAGTTCTGCTGTGGCCCTCGCGGCTGTTCTTAGCTCAAAGTTCGATCCGGAGCGTCGTGCAGGTTCTGTCGGTGTCATTCTGAGCGGCGGCAACGTCGATCTGGAACGGCTGCCGTGGATGTCGAATTCCTGAGTTTCACCGAGTAATCTGCGAGCGTTTCTGATTATCTCGATGAAGGATTCCCCGCCATGTCGCCGAACGATTTTCCACGATTCATCACCGAACAGGAGATGCAGGTCGAAGAGTTGCCCTGGGGGCCTCACGACTGGCTGTGCCGTCCCGAGTTGACCGGCGGCGACAATCTGCTGCTCGTACGAGTCCACATGCCGCCGGGTCAGGCTCACCAGTTTCACAAGCATCCGGAGATGGACGAAATCATCTACGTGCTCTCGGGCGAGGCCGAACAATGGGTCGGTCAGGAAAAGCAGACGCTCAAGTCCGGGCAGATCGCTCACATTCCCAAAGACGTCGTGCACGGAACCTACAACCCTGGCAGCGAGTTGCTTGAATTTCTCGCCATTCTCTCGCCTGCCAAATCCGAAGGACCGGTGCTTGTAGACGTGTCGCAGGATGAGCCGTGGAAGTCGCTCCGACCGTGGCCACCGACGGCGTCATAAATCTGGCAGAAACGTTCGATCCAATTGCTGACGACAAAGCCGCTGGCAATTTCGTCGTCGACGTTGTTGATGAGGTGCTCTCTGAAAACGATCGAGGATATGTCCTGGTGACTGCCGGTTGACGAAGTACCCTGCGATCCGTCATTTTGAAGCCCGAACTGGAGACAGTCTCGGGCTTTTCTTTTTCAGGAGCGGAATGCGTGACTGATCGTGTGCCGTTGCCTTTGTCGCAGCCGTCTCGACGAAGGTTTCTTCTGCAGGCGGGCGGTGGCTGTGGAGCGATCGCTCTTTCAAGCCTGCTGCACAGTGAACTTGCGGGCGAAGGACGCGCAGCAGAAGGCGGAGTTGCAGATAATCCACTGGCTCCGCGTCAGACTCACTTTGCTCCGCGAGCCCGACGGGTAATCTGGCTGTTCATGCACGGCGGCCCGTCGCACGTCGATCTGCTGGATCCGAAACCGGAACTCGTCCGACTTTCCGGTACACCGCTGCCCGACAGTTTCGGCTCGGTGATGACTCGGCGGAATGTGGCAAAGAATCCGCTGCTGGGACCGATCCGCCCGTTCCGACCGCGAGGCGAGTCCGGCCTGGAGATCAGCGACTTTCTTCCCCACACCGCGAAACACGCTGACAAGTTGTGCGTCCTGCGAAGTTGCCACGGCGACAGCGTCAATCATCCGCAGTCGGTTTACCAGATGAACACCGGCAGCATTCTGATGGGTAAGCCGAGTCTGGGCAGTTGGGCGTCGTACGGGCTGGGCACCGAGAATGGCAACATGCCGGCGTTTGTCGTTCTGCCCGATCCGGGGAACGGTGTCAAAGGCGGACCTCCGGCGTGGGGCAGCGGCTTTCTACCAGCGACCTTCCAGGGAACGACGATGCGTGCCGGGAAGAATCCCATCCTGCATCTCAGACCGCAGCCCGAAGTAACAGCGGATAGGCAACAGAAGGCACTTTCCCTGATTCGCCAGTTGAACCATCGACACGCCGAGCAACGAGACTTCGACGAGGAACTCCTTGCCCGAGTGAATTCGTACGAACTCGCATTCCGAATGCAGGCGACGGCTCCGGAAGTCGTCGACATTTCTCAGGAGTCCGCGGCAACTCACAAGATGTACGGCATCGGCGGGCAGGACACCGACGAGTTCGGCAGACGTTGCCTGCTCGCTCGTCGAATGGTGGAACGAGGAGTCCGCTTCGTGCAGCTTTACTCAGGAGACACCGGCGGCTGGGACGCTCACGCAAACGTGACGACGAACCATGATCTGTATTGCCGCCGCACCGACCTGCCAGTCGCCGGCCTGCTGCAGGATCTCGACGACCGAGGCCTGCTCGACGACACGCTTGTTATCTGGGGCGGAGAGTTCGGCCGCATGCCGATGAGCGAGCAGGGCAAAGGCCGCGATCATAATCCCTGGGGATATTCAGTCTGGTTCGCCGGAGCGGGCGTCAAAGGCGGCTTCGCCTACGGAGCGACCGACCCCGTTGGATTGCGAGCCGTCGAAAAGCCCGTCCACGTCCACGACCTGCACGCCACAATTCTGCACATGCTCGGCCTCAATCACGAAGAACTGACCTGGTTCCACAACGGCCGCGACGAGCGACTGACCGATGTCGCTGGAAACGTCGTCCACGAGATTTTTGCATGAAGCAACCATCGATCATCACGTCCGGCTTGTCAGCGCTTCAGAAGTTGATTCCGTGCCTTGCACTCATGGTTGCCGTTAAGCCTGCGTTTGCAGAGTCCGAGCCAAAGATCACCGACGAACATCGCGAGCACTGGTCTTTCACGCCGCTGGTTCGGCCAGACGTTCCGGGCTCAGACATCCCAGGTGACGATAGCGCATGGCCGCGAAATTCGATCGACTCGTTTGTTCTGAGGAAGCTGACCGATGCAGGCTTGTCGCCGGCTCCCGAAGCTTCGCGAGTCGTGCTGCTTCGTCGACTTTGCTTCGACCTGACTGGCTTGCCGCCAACTCCTGAGCAGATCAACGAGTTTCTGAATGACGATTCTTCCGACACTTACGAGCAGTTGGTCGATCGGCTGCTGGAATCTCACGCGTACGGAGAACGCTGGGCTCAGCACTGGCTGGACCTCGCAAGATTCGCCGAAACCGACGGCTTCGAGCACGACAAACTTCGCCCCGACGCGTGGAAGTATCGCGACTGGGTGATCAAGGCCTTCAACGACGACATGCCTTACAACGAGTTCGTAAGACTGCAACTTGCCGGCGATGAAATTGGTTCGAAGAATCAAGTGCCAACTGGATTTCTGACGTGCGGTCCGGACATGCCGGACATCAATCTGCAGGAAGAGCGACGTCACAGCTTCATGAACGAAATGACTTCGACGGTGGGTTCGGTGTTTCTCGGTTTGCAGGTCGGCTGTGCCCAATGCCACGATCACAAGTACGACCCCATCAGCCAGCGCGACTTTTATCGACTTCGAGCTTTCTTCGATCCCGCATTTCGCTTCACGAAAAACAAAGTCGCAAATTTACCAGACGGCAACGACGCCCAGGCCGTTAGCCATCTGATGATTCGAGGGGATTTTCGTCGCGCTGGTATAACGGTCGAGGCATCGTTCCCCCGCATCGCCACTACGGCTGACACCGTTCCGAAAGTAGCGAAGAATCGTGGAAACCTTAGGACGCAACTCGCGCTTTGGCTGACGAATCCAACGAATTCTCTCAGTATGAGAACCATCGTGAATCGGCTGTGGCAGCATCATTTCGGCGAAGGCCTGAGTGATTCGCCCAGCGACTTCGGCGTGATGGGCGACACGCCGGAACATGTCGAACTGCTCGACTGGCTGGCAACTGAATTCCCTCGCCGAGGTTTCAGCTTCAAAAACATGCACCGCCTGATCGTCACGTCGGCAACGTACCGCCAGGCGAGCCGGCTGCCAGCAGATGCTTCGCCGGAAGTCACTGCAAGTTGGCAGCGATCGCTGACGCTCGATCGCGAAAACCGGCTGTGCTCAAGAATGTCGCGGCGACGGCTCGAAGGAGAAGCCGTGCGTGATGCCATGCTTGCCGCCGCTGGTCAGCTTTCTGAACGACGCGGCGGTCCAGGAATCAGACCTCCGTTGCCAGACGA
>CALDJX010000108.1 GCA_937899075.1 uncultured Planctomyces sp.
ACGTTTTGTGCACGCTGTTGTTGCTTCAGGGAGGGAGCCGCGTGTTTGTTACTCGATCAATCCGGCGGAAGATGGTCTTCGGGCTGAGCCTTGTCGTGGTCATGCTGGCCGTGCTTTCGCTCAGCGGGATGTGGGGGCTTGCGTCGTATCGTAGTCTTGTGAAAGACCCGGCGATTGATGATCGAGCGGCGGCATCGGCGGCCGACGTGACTCGGGCGGTGGCCAGGCTTCGGTGGACTCTGCCTCAAAAAGGCGGGCAGGTCGTTGAAACGTTCGATCGGGATGAGTTGCTGGCCAGGCTCGCCAGGGCTCACGACGAATGTGCCCGTTACCAGAAAAGGCTGAGCGAACTGCCGACAGCAACGCAGTCTCAGTACGACGTGACATGGCAAATGGTCGGTGAAATTGACCAGGGACTATCGCAAATCTCGACCTGGCTGCACGAACCGGCTGACGATATTGGAATCGATAATCTGCAGGCAAAAGTGGACCAGGTTGAATACGCAGCCGCGGAACTCGACGAACTTCCGGACGGCCTGCGCGATCGTTTGAAGGATGCTCGTCACGACTATCGGTCCAGCATGACGTTGATCGCGGTTTGTAGTTGCGTTGTTGCACTGCTGCTGGCCGGGTTGGTGCGGTTTGGCTGGCGGCAAATATTCAGACCGATCAGCGCGATGCATCAAGGTGCTCGTCGAGTGGCGCAGGGCGACTTTACTTACCGGGTTATCGTCGATTCTGATGACGAGATGGGGGAACTCGCTGAGTCGTTCAACCTGATGAGCGAACGGTTTCAGGAGACGGCGGCGAATCTCGATCGACAGGTTCAGGATCGAAGCCGCCAACTGGTCCGGTCCGAGCGGCTGGCCAGTGTCGGGCTGCTGGCCGCCGGCGTCGCTCACGAAATTAACAATCCACTGTCAGCAATCAGGTGGGCCGGTGAGTCGCTGGAGTCTCGCCTGGCCGAGTTGCTGACCGACGCTCCGGACGATGACGCGGCCGTCGTGCAGCAGTACGTCGCGATGATCCAGTCGGAGTCCGAACGCTGTCAGGAAATCACAAAGCGGCTGCTCGACTTTTCTCGAAACCATGACTCGGCGAAGACTCAGCAGGATGTGTGTTTCATTCTGCGGGAGGTGCTTTCGCTGATCACTCACATGAAAAAGTATCGTGAATGTCAGGTCGAGTTCGACCGGCAGAAACCGTGCGAGATCGAGATCAGCGGGCCGGAGATTAAACAGGTTGCTCTGAATCTTGTCGCCAACGCGTTGGACTCGACCGGTGCAAAGGGAACGCTGAAGGTCGAGTTGAACGAGCAGATTGACTGGGTCGAGATTCACTTCGTCGACGACGGTGCCGGCATGACAGCGGAAACGATCGAGCACCTGTTCGAACCGTTTTACACAACGAAGCCAACCGGCGAAGGCACGGGGCTGGGGTTGTCGATCAGTGACCGGATCATCGGCGATCATGGCGGGACGATTGAAGCTCACAGCGACGGCCCCGGACTGGGCAGCACGTTTTCGGTACGGCTGCCTCGAAAACAGTCGGATTCGCCAGGCGAAGACACCGCACGGACTGCGGAGCTGGTTCGAGCGATCGCCGTGCGTTGATTCACGCCTCGCAGACTCGCCGCTATTATCCGCCTCTTCGTTGGCGAGCGACGCCAAAGGCAACGGATCTGTTTTGAAGTTTGACAGGTACGCCGAAGGCGTTTCATTCATCAGCCTGGGGTCAGCCGCGCAGCGGTGCCACCCCAGGTAAACGGAAATGAAAACAATTACCCAGAATGGGTTACACAAATCGTGATCCCCTGTGAAACCCTTTCAGGGTACGACAAAAGTCACAATCAAAACCTGGGGTGCGCCGCTGCGCGACGACCCCAGGCTATTGGATATAACGCCTTCGGCGTATCTACTGCCGAGTTTAGTTCTGGTGGCCGGTAGGAACCGGCCCTGCCCGTTTCTGTGAGGAGTCGCGCTATGGAGCAGCAGTGTTACCTTTGTGTGGATCTTGGAGCTGAAAGCGGCCGCGTGCTGGCTGGTTTGTTCGATGGGACAACCGTGCGGACGCAGGAGCTGCATCGGTTTCGGAATGGTCCGGTTTCGGTGGGCGGGACGCTTCGCTGGGACCTCGTGAATCTGTGGCGAGAGATTCAGACCGGGATCGCGAAGGGGGCGACGGAGTTCGGCGACTCGATTCAGTCGATCGGCGTCGACACCTGGGGCGTCGACTTCGCGCTTCTTTCCGAGACTGAAGAACTGCTCGGCCTTCCGTACTGCTATCGCGACTCGCGAACAACTGGCCTGATGGAGCACTCGTTTACGCAAGTGCCGCGGGCGGAGATTTTCGAACAGACGGGCCTCCAGTTCATGGAGATCAACACGCTCTATCAGCTCGTCGCGATGAATCAGAAGAATCCGAAACTGATGGAGCAGGCGGCGACGTTCCTGATGATTCCTGACTTTCTGAACTGGCTGCTGAGCGGCAGCAAAGTTGTCGAGTTCACCAACGCAACGACCAGCCAGTGTTTTAACGCGACGACGCGCGACTGGGCGTTTGACATGCTCGGAAAGCTCGGCCTTCCGACGCAAATGTTCCCGAACGTGGTCGATCCTGGCACCAACCTGGGAACGCTGCGGGAAGACGTCGCGCGTCAGGCTGGCTGTTCGCGGTTCAACGTCGTAGCTCCGGCAACTCACGATACGGGGTCCGCCGTTGTCGCCGTGCCAACTCAGAAAACAGGCTCGTCCAACTGGGCTTACATCAGCTCGGGAACCTGGTCGCTGATGGGGCTGGAAGTTCCCAACGCCATCCTTTCGAAGCGAGCTTTGGAACTTAACGTCACGAACGAAGGCGGAGTCGACGGAACTTATCGACTGCTCAAAAACATCATGGGGCTGTGGCTCGTGCAGCAGTGTCGAGCGTCGTTTGAACGCAAGGGCCGCTCGTACGACTACACCACGCTGACGCAGCTTGCGGCCGAAGCTCCGGCTTTTCGATCGGTTATTGACCCGGACGACAGCCGGTTTCTCAGTCCGGACGACATGCCATCAGCGATCGCGAGCTGGTGCCGCGAAACCGGTCAGTTGGAGCCGGAAACCGACGGGCAGTTCGTGCGATGCTGCCTGGAAGCTCTCGCTTTGAAATACCGACAGGTTCTGCGCTGGATGGAAGAACTCGAAGGAACGAATGTCGAAATCGTGCACATCGTCGGTGGCGGCACAAAGAACGAGCTGCTCAACCAGTTCACGGCGAACGCGTGTGGCTGTGCTGTCGTGGCTGGGCCAGATGAAGGAACGGGCATCGGCAACATTCTCATCCAGGCACGCACGGCCGGCGAGATCGGATCGCTCAGCGATATTCGCGATGTCGTCCGCGCATCGTCAGAGTTGAAGAACTACGAACCTGACGATCAGGATGCGTGGACCGAAGCCGCAACGAAACTCGATGAATTCAGAAGTCAGATCAACAAGTAATTACCGTTCTTGAACGACGGAATCGGAGAAACGACAACGATGGGATTTTTTAAGAAGCTCAAAGGAGCCCTTAAGAAGACGACAGACCTTCTGCGAACGGACGTTCGTGACCTGTTCAAGGCTGGCGAAATTCTCGACGAAGCCAAGCTGCAGGAGTTTGAAAAAAGGTTGCTGTTGTCTGATATGGGGTTCACGGCGGCTCAGCAGATCGTGACCGAAGTGCGGGAAAAGCATGGCGGACGTACGGTCGATGTCGACGCCATCTGGGGCACCGTCAAAGAGAAGCTACGGTCGCTGCTCAAAGGCGACGAAGACGTACGGTACGACTCGGACAATCCCGTTTCGCCGCTGAATCTGCAGAGCGACGGCCCGACGGTTATTCTTGTTTCTGGCGTGAACGGCGTCGGGAAAACAACGTCGATCGCGAAACTGGCGAACCTGATTCAGAAGTCAGGCAGGACGGTTCTGCTGGCGGCTGGCGACACGTTTCGTGCCGCGGCTGTCGAACAGTTGACGATGTGGAGTGATCGACTCGGCTGCGAGATCGTCACCAAGCCTGCCGGGACTGATCCGGCCAGTGTTGCCTACACGGCCTGTGATGTCGGGGTCGAAAAAGGCGTCGACGTCATCATTATCGACACGGCCGGGCGACTTCAGACTCATCAGAATCTGATGGACGAGTTGCACAAGATCTACCGCGTGATCTCAAAGCGGATCCCCGGAGCACCGCACGAAGCGCTGTTGGTTCTGGACGCGACGACCGGACAGAATGGTCTCAGTCAGGCGAAGCACTTTTCCGAAACGGTCGAATGCTCCGGTCTGATTCTGGCAAAGCTGGATGGCTCGGCCAAAGGCGGAGTCGCGATCGCCATCCGTCAGACGATGGGGATTCCTGTTAAG
>CALDJX010000109.1 GCA_937899075.1 uncultured Planctomyces sp.
CAAGTGACCAAAGAACGCGCGCGTCTCCGCCAACATGGCTCGTCGCAATACGTCGTCGTACTCGGGGTAAAGATACGTATCAGGAGTTGTCGCATCGATCCGATCCAGGTCCATCCATTGATCGAGAAACTCATGGACGAATCGGTCACACTTCGGATCATCCAGCATGCGATCGACTTGTTTCACCAGATTTTCAGGGTCGGACAACTGACCTTCAGCGGCGACTTTGGCCAATTCGCCATCAGGAAGACTTCGCCACAGGAAGTAGGACAAGCGACAGGCGAGTGCTGTATCGTCAAGCTTTCCGGCCTCTCCTGATTGGAAGAGCAACGCAGGCGAAACAAGGATGGCGCACAGGGGAATCCGAACCGAATCAACGAAATCACGTCCCGCGTCAAGACTGGGCTGGGCGAGCGCGACCAGAACATCAACTTCCTCGTCGCTGACTTTTCGACGAAAGGCTCTGGGAGCAAGTTGCGCGACGATTGTTCGTACATGTTCGATCGGAGAGTCAGTCAAGACCGGCTCGTACGCTCGTCCGGAGCGATCATTCCTTCCACTGGCTTTCCACTCAATTCCAGGAAACAGGTTGCGTGTACGTGTAGGAGGCCAAGTCGATTCCAATGGACCCTCCACGGTGAGACGACGTATCTTGACTCCCTCCCCACCGAACGTACTTGCTGGTTGCCCATTGTAGATCACACGCCCGTCGAGTGCCGGTTCTAGCTCATCTGCACTGACATAGATATAGTCGTCTGGACGCAAGTAAGTGATGGTTTCGACATCGCGATAGTTCGTTTCATCGACCAGATCCCATGCGGCAACCAAAGAACTATCGCCTTGATTGTCATTCTGACGCTTCAAACTCAGGGTGATTGAGGAACGAGGTTGATGTGCTGCAGCGGTGATCCGAACACGGTAACGCCCCGCTACGGGTGGACGAAAGCCAGTTGTATCACTGCGGAATACAAAGTTTTCACCGCGAAAGGTGACGACATCTCGATCGGTCTTGAAGATCGTACCGCCGCCACGACGTACAGGACGATCGACCCACATTTGAATATAAGGAGAATGGAAATAGTCGATCTCCCGTTGCGTCATGCGCGGCTTCGGTCCGAGTTGGATTGCCTCGTCGAGTGCAAGGTCGGCAGCTTCAAGAAGACTCCGGATGTGAACGCTCGACATCTCCTGGGTTGCTGCAATGACATCAAACGCACCGGATTCGTTTTCTGGCGGCAAATGCTTGGCCAGATCTCCTCCAATCCCGAGTAAATCGTGTAGCGTGCGCTCGTATTCATTGCGACTCAGTCGACGCGACGGTACGCGTCCGATCCTCAGTTGGTGCGATCGATTGACGCCAGTAAGTTCCGCTTGCAGCAATGACAACGTGGATCGACGGAATTCCTCGCTCGGTTGGGGCGCCGATGCAGGTGGCATCTCGCCCTGCTCAACTCGATCGAACACGTTCACCCAGGCACGAAACACCTGCGCGTCCTCCAAATCGTATCCCAGCGAGGTCAGGTCCAGCTGAGAGTTCGTGTCGGTGTCATGGCAACTGACGCAAGATTCTTCAATGAACTTTCGAAGCCCGTTGCTCCATTCTGCACGCGCCGATGGAGCGAAAGTCATCAAAGTGCAAACCAAGAACGAATTCAGAAATGCTTTGGCCCACATCACTTGCTGGCTCCGTTCGATTGGAGGTACGCCAGCAGGTCGAAGATCTCGTCAATCGTGTAAGTGTCCAGCAAGCCTTCAGGCATCGTGGAAACGTCTGCGACTTGCCGCTGTTCGATAGAAGACTTGGCGATTGTCTCGATTTTGTCCGGCTTAAGCAGGTTGGGAATGAACCGGATCGACTCCTCGTTTTCTTCGATCACCAGGCCCGTCAACAGTCGACCGTCATCGATCACAATCAATTGCGTTTGAAATTCCTTGTGAATTTCGCTGGATGGCTTGACGATTTGCTGCAGCAGTTTGGAACCTCGAAATCGTTTGGTGATGTCGGTGAGATTCGGGCCAAGCTTTTTCTCGCCTGGGCCATTGTTGTGGCAGCGGCTGCACGTTGCTTGTTCAAACACAAGTTTTCCCCGCTCCAGGTTGCGTTCGCCCAAGTTGTCTGGAGCATCACCGAACCAGTGATGTTGCCACTTCTCTACGAAGCGACGTTCCGCGAGCGAGTCGTTATTGATCAAGTAGTCGATGATCTTTACGTAAAACCGCCCGTCGTTCTTACGGTCCGGATGAGTCTGTCGGAATTCGTGCCACAACGAACCAGCGAGATTCCGTTTGTGTTTTGGGAAGGCAGCCAGCCGCGTGTCGACGTATTCCTGGTGAGGCATCTGTTTATACGCATCGGGTAGCGGATTGCTGTCGATTCTCGCGAATAGTTTTTCTCGTTCCGAATTCATTTTGCGATCCACCTTCGGAGCGGTGGCGAGGTTTCCGACATCGTGATTGCCGTCGTAATGCTTCGGCGTGAGTTTGATGCCTCCGCCATCTGGTAGATCCTTCGGCAGAGAAATCCGAATCACTGCGCCGACGCCTCGTTCCATGTGTCGGGCTGGTCCAGAAGTACTCGTCCAGACGTTGCCATCGTCGTCGAATTCGATTTCGCGCGTGTAGGAAACTCGCGTCGGAAGGCGGATTTCCACCAGCGTTTCGGTCTTTGGATCGAATCGGTTGATCGTGTCATTGTGAGTGCCACAAACCCAAACGATTCCCTCTTTGTCGACATTCAGCGCGTAAGGAATCTGATTTTCGGCATCAGGCAGTTCGTAAACCGTCCAATATTCGGTGCTGGGATCAAACTTTGCAAAGACACCGGAACCGAAGCCTGGCACCCAGACCATGCCATCGGGGGCGATGTGCAGACGACGAGGGCCGCGGAAGGGCGGGTTCCACTCCCTGATGTTGCCGTCAGGGGCGGTTGGATCGATGCGACCGATGCGATTGCCATTCAGCTTGGAATACCAGATCGTGCCATCGACAGGGGAGTAATCAATTCCATAGGGAGTGACGCCGCGCGACTCGCCGCGCCCTGCACCCATCGCCTGACCGGCACTGAGCAGTTTGTACTCCTTGACGACATGCGTCTCAGGATGGATAGAAAAGCACGAATTGGAACCGGCATCGGTGTACCAGATCAGCCCCGCGGGATCCTTAGGATTGATCCGCAGCGTATGAGGATAACCACCACGCGGCTGGGGAGCTTCCGCGCTGCTGAACGTCTCGAACTCTCGCGTTGCCACGTCGTAACGCACCATCTGCCCGGTCGCACACATGGTGGTCCACATGCTGCCATCGTTGGCGGTTTCGATGGAGTGGGGACCGTAAGTGCCTCGCGGATACTGTTGCGCTCGCTGCTCTCCAGTTTTCGGATTGAGGACCAGTAGTCGATGCTGACTGATGTTCACGGCATACACGTTTCCGTCCGGGCCGATTTCCAGGTCGTGGAAAGAGCCTTTCAGCGGTTCATCCATTTCCCACATGGTGATTGTGGCTGCAGCAGCGGCCCCTGTCGGCGATGGCGGTGGTTCGAAGGTCGGCCAATTTGCGACGGCATCGTCTTTGTAGGTGTCCATCAAACGTTGCACGATGGTGTTCTGCGTGTGTGGATAGAGACCGCCGAAGCCATCCATACGGCGAATCATGGTTTCCCAGTCGACAGGTTTTTCGGGTGTGCGAAATCCGAGTGAACCAACCTGATGACAATACGAACACATCATTTTGAAGTTCATTCGATCACGCGGGTCGTCGAATTCGAGCATACCGAACGCGCTACTGGCAGGACGCTGGAGTTCGAGTTCTTCTCCTTCGGCTTTGCGAGTTTTGATCGTGAGATCATTCGTGCCGGGAGCGACTTCAGACTGCCATTCGTCTGCGATTCCCATAAGTCGCGTTCGGAGATGATGGTTGACGTTGCGAAGCCCATTGATCGTGAAGGAACCGTCCGGACGCGTGAAGACCGACGTCCATTTGCGATGATCATTGTCTAACGCAGAGACCATTACGCCTTCGACACCGTCGCCGGATGCGTCCACGATCTTTCCAGCAATAGTACTGCCATCCGGCTGGACGGCGAAAGCTCTCGTGCAAACGAAAGCGGACGCCGCAATCACCAGAAGCAGTCCTCGTCCGAAGCAAAAATTACAAGCATTATTCATTCGATATCTCCGGTGGTGTCCAGCACGGTGGCGTTGAGGATGAGTAGGCGAAATTCGGAATCAGGAACATCTTTCAAGGATTGCACGAACGCAAAGAGGCGAGCGGTGTTTGCATCGTCGAAAGTCATCTCTTTGTGAGTATCGGAACGCATCAGTCGACCGAACTGCTCTCGAGTATCAGTTCGGTTCCGCAATGTCGGCACAGAGGGATCAC
>CALDJX010000110.1 GCA_937899075.1 uncultured Planctomyces sp.
TGTTGTCGCCATTTGAAAAACCGGGACCGGTCATGCTGATATCACAAAACGTGCGGAGCCTGCGGCCGAGCATCGCTGTTGCCGTTGCTCTTTGCGGTTTGCTGGGGTTGGTTGCGAAGCCCGCTCTGGCGGACACGTTTGAGTATGTCGATGAGCAAGGTAAGGACCAGAAAGCCGAAGCTCGCTTTTACGGAGAAGGGCAGGGGGCGATCGCACTCGAACTGGCTGACGGTTCGCTTTCGATTATTCCTCAGGGGGCACTCAAGAAGCGAACGCCGGGCGACGATCCGACGCCAATGACGCCTCAAGACATGCTGACTCGGCTGGAAGGTGAGTTCGGTGAGGAGTTGTATCGCGGGCGTGTCGAGAAGCAATATGTTGTCGGAGTTGTGCTGACGGCTCCATTGCCAAAAACGTCCGAGCGTCGAGTCGCCGCGAACCTGCTGAAAGCCGCCCGCTACATGAGCGGCATTGAGAATATGTTTCAGCGGTTCTGCAAGTCGATGAGAATTGAACGCGAGGATCCGAAGTTCCCATTGGTCGTGCTCATTTTCGAAACGGACGACGACTTTAACGAGTACACGACGAAGCACACCGGTGGCCAGGGGTTGTCGGCTGAGAATATCGCCGGCTTCTACTCGCCTCGCTCGAACTATCTGTACGTGAGAATGAGTGAGTGTTACTCGTTCGCGACGCCGCTGCACGAAGCGATCCATCAGCAATGTTTCAACACGCGAGTTCTGTCGCGGCTTGCTCCGTTGCCCGTTTGGTTCAGCGAAGGGATCGCGACGGGTTTTGAGGGAAATGGCGATCGCGTTCAAAGCGACCCGTTTAAACTGAACGCCGCCTACGTGAAGATCATTATGCAATCGGGTGGTCTGCCGCGGCAGATGTCGTTGGACGATGTGGTGACGACGGACCAGGTGTTTCGCGGCGATATCTTTGCCGGCTCGGCCTACGTTCACGCATGGAGCATGCACTGGCTGCTGGTCAGCAAATTTCGAAAACAGTACCCCGAATACTTGAGATACCTGTCGACGCTCGAACCGCTGGCTGAAGAATCAACGCGTGTGCGTTCGGCGAAATTTGAGGAGATCTTCGGGGCGACGCCTGACTCGATCCAGGAAGAATTTGGTCCGGCTTTTCAGGCAGCGATGAAGCGGTTTAAGCCGCCCAAAGGCAGCGAAGAGCGACCTGGCACAATCAGTCGGATTACGAATCTCGCTGGTGTGGACGCCTTCGCCGAATCTGACGGGTTCAACATGAAGGTTCAGGCTCAGTTGAGAAACCTGTCGCCCATTCGAGACATGGCGTTTGTCGTGACCGTCGTTTCCGACTCGGGCAACGTTGCTCAGTGGTTTCTTCCAGACATGAAGATCAACGAGTTTCAACTTCTTCAGCCAAAGCTTGTGCGCGGTCGAGGTTTCAATGTGATGGTTCAGTCGACTCCGTCTGACAGTGAGACGGCTGCAAGCTGGCGCCGCGGGCAGTTGCCGGTCTTGGGAATTCGGAGGTAGTTGGATGGAAGTTGCCATTGGGAGCGTGCTGGTCGGCCTGGCGTGCGGACTTCTTCCGTTCGGCGCCGAGGAACATTACAGCCGCGTCGTCGACTTTGTCGAAGCGGACATTCGAGACAAGTTGCGGCACTTACGGATCTCGGCAAAGAACCTTCGGTGGTGGCTGCACGCGTGGACGGTCTTCGTGGTCGCAACGCTGTTTACACTGAGTGTCGCATTTTCATCGTTGCCTCTGGCGCTGACTGTTTCGTGTCTGCTGATCTGCCTTCCGTGGTACATCGTCCGTCGAAAGGCTGCGCAGCGTCGGCAGATGATCGAAGACCAGCTTGCGGACGCGATGGTTTCCTTATCGAGCGCGATCAAGGCGGGGCTGTCGCTGGCACAGGCGCTGGACATTCTCGCTCAGCAGACTCCGCGGCCGATCTGCCAGGAGTTTCAGCAGATCATCGGTGAGTATCAGCTCGGCAAGCCGATGGAGCGGTGTCTGGCTGAAGCTCGAAAAAAACTTCGGAGCGAAAACTTTGCACTCTTTGCCGCGGCGATGGAGGCCAGTCGCGACAGTGGCGGGCGACTGAACGAGACCGTTGACCGGATCGCTCACTCGGTAAGAGAGCTGCAGCGGCTCGAACGGAAGATTACTTCCGAAACCGCGCAGGCCAGAACGTCGGCG
>CALDJX010000111.1 GCA_937899075.1 uncultured Planctomyces sp.
TTCCAAGCTACGAATGGCACTCCCTGAAGTACGGCGACCACAACGTTTACGCGGCCTCACCCGATCTACCGTTGCGCAACGCTGCAGACCTGCCCTGCTTACGAGACGTAGTTTCGGAAGCGAATGGGATCGCCATCCCGCACCACATCGGCTACCGAGCCGGCTACCGCGGAATCAACTGGGACGAGTATCGCGAAGACGTTTCGCCGTTTGTCGAAATCTTCTCGCTGCACGGTTGCTCGTTGTCCGAAGATGCGCCTTACCGGATGCTTCACGACATGGGCCCGCGAGACTGGAACAGCACTGCCGAAGCTGGTTGGGAACGAGGATTTCGATTCGGCATCGCTGGCGGCACGGATCATCACGCCGCCTATCCAGGCAGCCACGGCGACGGCCGCATGGGTGTGTTTGCCAAAGAGCTGACGCGAGAATCAATCTGGGAAGCGTTCCTCGCACGCCGAGTATTCGCCGCAACGGGCGACCGCATCGATGCTCGATTGTTTCTCAACGACGCGTGGATTGGTGAATCCGTATCCGCTCCGAACGACCGTCGCTTCAAGGCGACCGTGCGCGGATCGAGTTCGCTCGACAAGGTCGAGTTGCTCCGCAATGGCGAGGTCGTTCAACGGTTTTTTCCGCATCGAGTCGAACCAAATCCGGCAGCGCATCGGTACCGCCTGCGACTCACATGGGGCTGGGGTCGGAGCACTGTTCCCGTCGAATGGGCCGGGCGATTCACGATCGATCAGGGCTCTATCGTCTCTACGGAAACGTGCTTCTCTGGTCAGGCAGTCGTCGCCCCGAAAGGCAGCAGCGTTACGGAAGTTCTGGACGAAGTGGATCTGCCGCACAAACTCCTGAATCAATCGGAACGATCGTTCGAATGGCGAAGCATCACGCAGGGCAACCGCACGATGCGGCACGAGACGACTCAAGCGATCTCATTAGAGGTCGACGCGCCGCTGTCGGCAAAGGTGACTGTCGAAGTCAACAACCAGCGTTACGAGTATTCGCTGGCGGAACTTCTCCGAAAAACCAACTCGCACTTCCTGCGAGGGTGGCTGAGCGAAGCCATCTGCATCGGTCCGCTGGTCCCAACCGAAGAGTGCTCTGTCGAGGCCGAATGGACGGACACTCCGCATTCGGACGTCGACGTCTACCGTCTGCAGGCAGCCCAGCACAATGGCCAGTGGGCATGGCTGAGCCCCATCTGGGCAGAACGATAAACTCGCGGGCCGGACATGTTCCCGTAGGTCAGGCTCTGCCTGACGAAGTTTGGTCTCAGCGCCGACATTGTTTCAAACGTGAGCAAATCGAAATCGTTTCAAGACACAGGATTTCGTCAGGCGGAGCCTGACCTACGACACAGCCGCAAAACTTAATTCAGGCTGAAGCCCGGAGGAAAGTCACGCCCCGTCGATTCGAACGTTCCTCGAAACTGAAGTTTGAGCATTTCCAGAACGATATCACTTCGTTGGTCAACGTCAGCCTGAGCGAGTAATCGCTGAGCAGCGTCCGGTGGCAGCTTGAGCGAATGGGCAATCACGTCGCAAAGTTCGCCGAGCTCAACCCCCGAGCCGAGCGCATGGATCATGTCTGCTTCTAATCCGAGCTTCGGATACGCCTTGCGGAACCAGTCGACGAGTTCCTCCTGACGGCGATCTCGATCGATGACTGGCACCTGCGGATAAACATCCTGAACCAGCTCCAACATTCCGAGGCGGTAGGGCAAATCGGTTTCCAGCTCGGTCACCAGTTTCGCTCGGCGAAGCCCCTGGAGCATCAGATAGTGACGACCGTCTTCGAGCCGCTCGTTCGAAATCACTTTGCCCAGACACAGGGTGTCGTGAATTTCGCAATCCTTGGTCTCGTAGCGATCTTCCCATCCGTCTTTAAGCATGGCCAACGCCAGATAGCCATCGCCCTTCAGAATATCTTCGGCCATGCATCGATAACGAGGCTCGAAGATGTGCAAGGGCAGCATCACGTTGGGGAAAAGCGTGGCATTCGGCAGAGGGAAAATCGCGGCCCGACCCGTGAAGTCGGCAGTCGTGTTGTTTGGATCCGCCGGCATCATTTGTCTTAGCCCTGCTCAGCCAGATAGATCGTTGGAATACGATCGTCCTGAAGTTCGACTCCGTCCGGGTAAGTTGTGCCTGCGTCCAGCAGTTCCTGAAAACTGTGTTGAAGATCGATCCTGAATCGCTCCAGATCGATCGACATGTACGGCGACGGGTAGAGGTCCAGCTTCTCCCGCGCCGAGTTGTACATCTTGCGAGCACCGCCGAGGTTTCCATTTCCAAAGTGGAAGAGAGCAACTGCCGCCTGAATCAGGCCTTGAATGTACTTTCTTTCTTCTCCCTGGATTTCGGTCCAGAGTTCTTCCAGCTCGTCGTGACAATCGAAGAATTCGCCTTCGTTAAAAAGCCAGATCCCTTTGAGATAAAGTTCCGGTAGCTCATCCATCCGTGAAGTCCCTCGTTCCTTCCTTCAGAGCGGTAACCGGCTGGGAGTGCGTTGCGACAGATCCGCTCGGACTTATCATCCGTCAGCATGCTGCAAAACGATCTCAGCCGGGCTCATAAATGCCGACAGCCTGATCAGCAATTTGTTCAGCAACGATTCTAGAACGTTTCGATTCAGTTTCTCTACCGGAAACCCAACGGATTTGTGCAAACGCTATGACCGGACTCGATCAATCGGAACTTGCTGACAAAAAGAAACAAGCTCGGCGCGTCGTGCGAGTCCTCAAGAAGACCTACCCCGTCGCCGAATGCGCGTTGAATCATAACTCGGCGTATCAGCTTTTGACGGCGACCATTCTGTCGGCTCAATGCACGGACGAAAGAGTCAACTCAGTCACGCCTGTCCTGTTTGACAAGTACCCGAACGCCAAAGACCTGGCGAAGTCGACGCAGAAGGCCGTCGAGAAAATCATCCACTCACTCGGCTTCTTCCGAGCCAAGGCCGAAAACATTCGAGGCATGGCGAAGAAACTGGTCGACGAATTTGACGGCGAGTTGCCGCAGACACTGGAAGAGATGATCACCCTGCCCGGCGTCGGTCGAAAGACGGCGAACGTCGTCCTCGGCACCTGGTACGACATTGCCAGCGGAGTCGTCGTCGACACTCACGTCAAACGAATCAGCAAGTTGCTCGGCCTGACCGACTCAATCAATCCTGAAATCGCCGAACGTCAACTGAAAGCCGTGCTGCCCAAGGCCGAATGGATCCAGTACTCACACCGCCTGATCCACCACGGCCGACAAATCTGCATCGCCCGCCGCCCCAACTGCACAGAATGCCCGCTGCTGAGAATGTGCCCGCGAGTTGGATTGCCGCCGCTCGACAACGCCTGAAAACAGGCCAACTGTCCGATTAAATTTCGGAGAGCTGCTCGGTGGCGTTGCCGAAGCTCGGCAGGCGGACGCCCATGCGGTCCATCAGGGTGAGGTAGAGCGACGACATTGAACGCTGTTTGCTCTTCTCGTAGTCGAGGCTGCGGCCGGTTTCGAGCGTACCGCTAAGTCCGCCGCCGAGGAGCAGCGGAACTTTCGGAGCGCTGTGAGCGGTCCACTGCTCATTCGCCATCATGATGCAGCTATTGTCGAGGACCGTGCCGTCGCCTTCCTGCATCGAGTCCAGACGGCTGACCAGGTAAGCGTACTGCTCAACCCAGAACCGGCTGATTGAAGCGAACTCTTTGTTCTGCCAGCCGTGCGAGAAACTATGGTGGTCATCACGCAGCCCTAGAAACGGATAGACCTGGCCTGACAGGTTGTTCGTCAGAACCATCGTCGCAAACCGAGTACGATCGGCCTGAAACGCCAGAGCAATGACATCGCACATCAAACGCGAATGCTCATCAAGCTGAGTTGGCAAACCATCGGCCGGACGCTTCGACTTGATCATGTCGAGGTCTTCGCGTTCTTCGCCCTGCCGCTCCTGCATCTTTGAAATTCGCTGCTCGACTTCACGAACCGATGTCGTGTACTCGTCGATCTTTGAGCGGTCCGTCGTCGACACTTTGCGCGAGACGTCGTTCAGTTGTTCAAGTACGTGATCAAGCACGCTGAGCTGCATCCGGCTGCCGCGACTCTCGAACAGACTGTCGAACGCCAGCGACGGATAAAGCTCTGACGGAACAGGAGAAACCGGCGAGCTCCACGAAACGTGCGACGCATACATCATCGAATAACCGGACTCGTGGAATCCGCTGATCGGGCGTTCGCAGGCCAGCACGAGACTCGGAATCGCCGTGTCGCCGCCAAGCCGTTGTGCGAGCAGTTGATCCATGCTCGTCGAAGCGAGAATCTCTCGGCCACCTTTCGGCTGCACGCCAGTCAGCATGCCCGCGGCGCCTTTGGCGTGTCCACCGACAACGTTGCCCGGGTGGGCCAATCCGTTAATAAAGTTGACCTTATGCTTGACCGCTTCCAGCGGTGCAAAAGCGGGACCGATCTCAAGCGTCGATCCGTTGCCCTTCGCCCACCATTCGGGCGGATGAATTCCGTCACCAAAGAACAGGCAGGCAAAACGTTTTGGCGGCGACGTTTTACCGTTCGCTCGCCCGGCTGATTCCAGCCACGGAAGAGCGACAGTCGCGCCCATTGCCTTCAGGACATGTCGGCGAGGAATCTGAGTTTTGGAATTCATAGCTTCGTCTCAACTATCCTGGGAACACAAACCTAAAGTCGCCTGCCCGAGTCTGACGTCTAACCAACTACAAACAACAAGCTTTCCCTGACGGCGCACTCAAACTCTCGCCTGACACATTTATCGGCCGGTCAGTGAAAAATCTCGCCCCCGTTGATTTCGAAACTGTGGGCTTGTCACGACCGTCTCGAACAACACCGAAAACCGGTATTCGTTCTTCCGCAACGCGGATTCCATTTGTTCAAGCAAGATCGAATCAGACAGCATCACTGACCGCCCGAGTGCGTAACCCAGAAACTTGCGACACAGAGTCCTGACGAAATCCTGCTTTCGATTCTTCTCAATGTATTGAATCAGTCCGGGAATACCACTGGCAGTTTCGCCGCCTGGAAATTCAACCGCATCATTGACGACTCGGCCGGCAAGGTCCTTCGAACGTCGACGACCGATCGGATCGAAACCTTCCATCGCCATGCCCAACGAATCGAAGTGAACATGGCACATCGCACAGCGGGGATTCGCCGTGTGCTCAGCCATCATTTCGCGAATCGTTTTTGGAGCGTTCTTTTCATCGGCAGGCAACTCCGGAACGTCAGCCGGCGGCGGCGGAAAATGTTGACCGAGAAGATGGTGGACCGCCCAGAATCCTCGCTTCACCGGACTGGTTCGCTCGCCAGCTGAGTTGCTCGTCAAAACGACTCCCATTCCGAACAGGCCGCCACGGCCAGCGTCATGCAGGCCGCTGACCAGATGCCATTTCTTATCCGCGTCGTTCGTCGAAAGTCCTCGTTCCCTTCGCTCGGTCGTCCATTCCGAAACGCGGCTTCGATACTCACGTTCAACACCGCCGCCGTAGTGCCGTGCCAGGATTCCGTTGACGAATGTCGAATCGGCGTTGAGTAACTCGGTGACCGGACGATCTTCCTGAATCAGTCTTGTCGTCAGTCGAGCGGGTTCTTCAAACATCGCCTGACGCAACTCGTCGGTGTATCCAGGAAACGCTTCGGCATTGATCGAGTCCTTCGAAATAAAATCTCGATACCGCAACCACTGCCCGAAGAATTCCCGGCCGAACGATTTCACTCGATCGTCTTTGATCATCCGGCGGGTCTGAGCGACCAGCGCGGCATCAGTTCGCAATTCCCCAGACCGAGATGCCGCCAGTAATTCTTCATCCGGAAGTGACGACCAGAAAAAATAGCTCAGTCGTCCAGCCATCGAGCGATCCGAAAGTTGACGAACTTCGATCCCGGGATGCGAATCCGAATAGCGATAACAAAAGTCCGGCGACAAAAGAATCGCCGTCAGGACTCCGCGAATCGAATCCTCAACACCCTGCCCTTGCTCACGCAGAGCAGTGTACAACGATTTCAACGACTTCCGATCCTGATCCACAAGTGGCCGTCGCCAGGCACGTGTTGCCAGCTCGTTCAGATCAGCAAACGCGTGAGTTTCGGCCATCTTTAACAGTTCGCGTTGATGAGCCATCCCGGCTCGAATCTGATCGAAGAAACCGTGGATGAGTCCAAATTTTTCGTCAGCCGGATTGATCGGTTTCAGTGTGTCCTCGGCCAGTTTCACTCCCAGGCGATCCATGTAGAGACGTTCGAACTTATACAGCAGTTCGTCTTCCACAAGTTTTGGATCCTCAGCCCGTAGAAAATCGAACCGCTTGTCATGCAGCACGTGTCGCTCGGAACGTTCAAACCAGACGAAGCCGCGGATCAACGTCTCGACACTTTGCGTCACAAAGTTTATCTCTTCCCACATCAGGTCCAACTCGACGCGTTCCTGATCAGTCAACACTTTCTCAACGAGCGGTTGATCGTCGCGGAAGAACCCTTCGACCAGATGAAAGCCGGCAGCGAGTCCTCGGCTTTTATCGACGAAGAAAAATCGGTTCGGAAATGTGCGGCAAAACTGCTCGGAAGAATCGAGATGCTTACTGACAAATTCGCTTCCAGAGTCAATCAACAACTCTGCCTGACCGGCGTACTTATTGTCCGGAACACGATTCGTCGCAGATTGAAGAATCGCTCCTGAACCGTGACTGTGCTCTTTGTCGAAAACACACTGCGCCAGCACGTGCCGGTTTTCGGCCGCTCCCTGCGCATCGTGTTCCAAAGGAATTTCAATCAGAGAGTTTGTTTTGATGACAAACGAATCGGCATCAATTTCGGTGCCGTTTGGATGCTTCCCAAACTCCAACTGTTTCGCAACGGCCGGAGCGTGCTCAGTCAGAAACTCGCGAAGAATGACAACCTGATTCTTCTCCGCCTGTTCGTCATTTCGCGGCAGGTCCCCGGAATTGCTGAGAATCGGACGCTGGACAACCACGTAACTCTCGCCGTCGCCGTCAAAGGCCGGATCGACTCGCAAGCAGAGCGTGTGAGGCTTCGCGGCTTTGCTTTCACCCGGCTTCTCGTCTCGCGGACGAGTCACTCGACCAAAGCGGACGAAGACCTGATCGCGAAGATTGCTCGGACGGCATTTGTCACGAATCGCCGCCTGCTTCGCTCGAAAGTCCAGATGCCCGATTGGCCAGGTTCCGGCTCCCGGTCGAATCAGCCGTTCATCTTTCTCACCGATATTTCGCCGGACGAATTCGATCAACTGTGCAAGCTCACTGAGTTCCGTCGGCACACCCGCAGACGTTGCCGGAGACGGAACGGCGTCCCAGGCCTGCCCTACCTGTTTCAGAAACCCCGTCGACGAAGATGCACCGCTGAGCGTCTTCCAGACCAGAGCAAGATATCTCTCGCTGAGCCCGTGCGTCTTTGCCCAATCCTCGACCGACGTC